>JASJBO010000164.1 GCA_030066475.1 Myxococcota bacterium | reverse complement strand
GCGATGAAGGTCTCCCTCCTTCACTTCCGGCGCTCGGGCGTGTTCGCTTCCGCGCAGATCCAGGGCGCCGTCAGAGGCGTCGGGAGACCTTCATCGCCCCCCGCGCTCGGGACGGTTTACTCGGCGGCTCGGCTACCCTGGGCGGGATGAGAACGGGTAGGTCCCGGCAGCTGATGCGGCGGGCTCGGAAGGTGATTCCGGGTGGGGTGAACAGCCCCGTGCGGGCGTTCGGGTCGGTCGGGGGGGCGGCGCGGTTCCTGGCGCGGGCGAAGGGGGCTCGGGTCTGGGACGCGGACGGGAACGAGTACGTCGACTGGGTCGGTTCGTGGGGGCCGATGATCCTGGGGCACGCGCACCCGGCCGTGCTGAAGGCGGTGCGGGCGGCGGCGGCGGACGGGACCAGCTTCGGGGCGCCCACCGAGCGCGAGATCGAGCTGGCCGAGGCGGTGTGTCGGGCGGTGCCCGGCGTCGAATCGGTGCGCATGGTGAGTTCGGGCACCGAGGCGACGATGAGCGCGATCCGGCTGGCGCGGGGCGCGACGGGGCGGTCGCGCATCCTGAAGTTCGAGGGCTGCTACCACGGGCACGCGGACTCGCTGCTGGTGGGCGCGGGCAGCGGGGTCGCGACGCTCGGGATTCCCGGGTCGCCGGGGGTGCCGGCCGAGTTCGTCGAGCAGACGGTGCAGGCGCCCTACAACGACGCGGGCGCGGTCGAGGACGCGCTGCGGCGCTGGAAGGGCGAGATCGCCTGCGTGCTGGTCGAGCCGGTGGCGGGCAACATGGGCTGCGTTCCGCCCGAGCCCGGCTTCCTCGAGGCGCTCGCCAGCCTGTGCCGCCAGCACGGTGCGCTGCTGATCTTCGACGAGGTGATGACGGGCTTCCGCGTCGCGCACGGTGGCGCGCAGGAGCGCTACGGGGTGACGCCCGACCTCACTTGCCTCGGGAAGGTGGTGGGCGGCGGGCTGCCGGCCGCCGCCTACGGCGGCCGCCGCGAGCTGATGGAGCAGATGGCGCCCGACGGACCCATCTACCAGGCCGGCACACTGTCGGGGAACCCCCTCGCCATGGCCGCCGGTCTGGAGACGCTGCGTCGCCTGGCGGAGCCCGGCACCTACGAGAAGCTCGAGGCGACCTCGCGTCGCCTGGCCGACGGCCTGGTCGCGCTCGCCGACGAGATCGGGATCGAGCTGACCACGCACGTGGCCGGCGGCATGTTCGGCTTCTTCTTCCACCCCGGGCCGGTGCGCGACTACGACGACGCGCGCAAGGCGAACGCAGAGCGTTTCCGCCGCTTCTTCGCCGCGATGCTCGAACGCGGCATCTACCTGCCGCCCTCCCCGTTCGAGGCCTGCTTCGCCTCGCTCGCGCACCGCCGCAGCGAGATCGACGTCACGCTCGATGCCGCCCGCCACGCGCTGCGAAGCGCTGCCGCGGCGCGTTGAGGGCGTGAGGGCCTTCCGCTAGGATGCCGCGGCCTTCGCCCTCCAGGGGTGGTGGAGCCCGTCCGGAGCGTCGGTCCTCGGGTCGCAAGCCTCAGGTCCGTTGGCTCGGGAGGGCCTACCAGGGCGCACTCGAAGCGGCACTGGCGTTGGCCATCGCGGTTCTGGCCGGAGCCTGGGTCGACGATCGCTTCGAGACGGCGCCGATCGGGGTGATCGTCGGACTCCTGTTCGGGTTCGCTGCCTTCACCCTCCGCCTCGTGCGGCTGGTCGGTGAGGCGCAGAAGGCATCGGCGCCAGGTGGCGAGAAGGCCGCCGCGCCGGATGAGGCAACGAACTCGGACCCCCATGCTGGACCTCGATCGGACTGAGCGGCTCAATCTCCAGCTCGTCGCGGGCGCGCTGGCCGCTTCGCTCGCGCTGCGGCCGGGGGTCTTCGCGGCGAGCCTCGCCGTGGGCGCCGCGATCGAGGTGGTCAACTACCGCGCGCTGCGCCGCTACGCCGCGCTGTTCCTGAGCGGGCAGATGGGTGGCGCGCGCGCCTGGACCGGCGCCTACGCGCTGCGCTTCGCCTTCGTGGCGATCGCGATGGCCCTGGCGCTGGGCCTGGGCGCGCATCCGGTGGGCCTGATCCTCGGGCTCTCGACGATCCTCCCGGCGGCCGTGATCAGCGCCTGGCGCGCGCCGATCCCCGCGCTGCCGGTGGCCGAGCCGCCGGCGCCCGACGATCCGAGCTGGGACGAGTGGAACCCGTGGCTGGCGCGCGAGCGCACGGCCGACGCAGACGAGGAAGAGGACGCGGCATGACGATCTACGGACCGCTCGAGGGCCTGGGCGTTCCCGTCCCGCTGCAGGCGACGCTGCTCGCCGGCATCCTGCTGATCGTGTCGGGCATCCTGGTGCGCCGGCAGATCGTGGCCGCGAACGGCGGCGTGGTGCCGGACGAGGGGCTCACGCTCCGCAACGCCTACGAGATCGTGATCGAGGGCCTGAGCTCGCTGGCCGAGTCGAACATGGGCCCCGACTGGCGCCGCTGGTTCCCGATCGTGGCCTCGATCTTCTTCTTCATCCTGATCTCGAACCTGCTCGGGCTGCTGCCGAACGTGGGCGGCGCCACCAGCGACGTCAACACCACCACGGCCTGGGCGATCATCTCGTTCGCCGTCTACAACTACGTCGGCATCCGCGTGCACGGCTTCCGCTACGTGAAGCACTTCATGGGCCCGCTGCCGGCGCTGGCGCCCTTCTTCTTCCCGCTCGAGGTGCTGCTGCACTTCGCGCGCATCATCACGCTCTCGATCCGGCTGCTCGCGAACATGTTCGCGGACCACACCGTGATCGCGGTGTGGCTGTCGCTGGTTCCGATTGCGGTGCCCGCGATCTTCTACGGCCTGGGCTTGATCGTCTCGATCCTCCAGGCCTTCGTGTTCTCGCTGCTCACCATGGTCTACATCGGCCTGGCGCTGGAGGAGGAGCACTAGGCTCCTCGTCGTGGCACCGGGCCGCCCTATCGTCCCCAGGAAGGAGACATGACGTCATGAGGAAGTTCGGGTCGGTTCTGTTCTGGACCCTGGTCGCGACCGTGTTGACGCCGCTGGCGGCGTTCGCCGACGACGCGACGGTAGCCGCGACCGGCGACGCCTTCTTCGGCTACGCCATCGGCGCCGGCATCGCGACCGGCCTCGCCGGCCTCGGCTGCGGCATCGGCCAGGGCCTGACGGCGGGCAACACCACGGCCGGCATCGCGCGCAACCCGGGCGCGGCCGGCGTGATGAACACGCCCTTCATCCTCGGCATGGTGCTGATCGAGTCGATCGCGATCTACGGCCTGCTGATCGGCCTGCTGCTGTGGGGCAAGCTCCCGTAGGGCAGGACCGTTGCGGTCCCATCGTTCGCTTCGTGACGGGCGCCGCGGCCGGAGGTCGCGGCGCTCCGTCGTTCCGGCTGCAAGTCGCGTGCTGAGGGACGCCAGGCGAGAGCTCGACGCGGGCCTCACCCCGTTGTTGTTTCCCACGCCGAACCCGATGCCCTCGCCCGGCGCCCCTCTCCCGTCTCGGCCCCCGGTCCCGTTGAAGGGGCGTTGGCGGGAGGCGTCACGCGACGCCGGGCTCCTGCGAGAGCAACTGTCGTGCCGACGCCGCGCGCCGGCGTCGGGAGCGGCGCGGCGCACGCTGGGGCGCGCGCGACGGCCCACGCGTGAACGGTGCGCCGCGCCGCGTCGCGCCGCGTTCACCGGGCGGCCGTGAACCGCGGTCGCCTCGTCGCGTTCGAGGGCATCGACGGCTGCGGCAAGTCCACCCAGCTCGCGCGCTTCGCTCGTGCGCTCGAGCAGGCGGGCCACGAGCCGACGCTCACCCGCGAGCCCACCGACGGTCCGTGGGGCCGGCGCATCCGCGCCATGGCGCGCTCGGGCGAGCGCGTCGCGCCCGAGGAGGAGCTGCGCTGGTTCGTCGAGGACCGGCGCGAGCACGCGGACCAGGTACTGCGCCCCGCGCTCGACGCGGGCCGCGTCGTGGTCACCGACCGCTACTACCTGTCCACCGTGGCCTACCAGGGCGCCCGCGGCCTCGACGCCGCCGCGCTGCTGGCCGAGGCCGAGGCGGAGTTCCCCGCACCCGATCTGGCGCTGGTGTTCCACGTCGATCCCGAGCAGGGCCTGGCGCGCGTCGCCGCCCGCGGCGAGCCGGAGGAGCCCGCCTTCGAGGAGCTCGCCTTCCTGCGCCGCGTGGCGCGAAACTTCCGCGCGCTCGAGCGCGACTACGTGGCGCACCTCGACGGTAGCGGCGACGAGGAAGCCATCGCGCGCGCGGTGCTCCGGGCGACGCAGCACGTCGGGCTGCCCTGAGGTACCCTGCCGGCCGCATTGAGCACCGACCTCTCACTCCTCTCCACCAAGAAGATCCCGCCCGCCGAGCGCCTGATCTTCGCGCTCGACGTTCCCGACCTGGACGCGGCGCGCGCGCTGATCGCGCGACTCGGCGACCAGGTCCGGTTCTACAAGCTGGGCCTCGAGCTCCTGATGGCCGGTGACTACTTCGCGCTGGTCGACGAGCTGGTGGGTGCCGGCAAGCGCGTCTTCCTCGACCTCAAGTTCTTCGACATCCCGGCCACCGTGTCGGCCGCGGTTCGCCAGCTGCGCGGGCGCGGCGCCAGCTTCGTCACGGTGCACGGCAACCAGGCCATCCTCGAGGCCGCCTGCGCCGAGCGCGGCGAGCTGAAGGTGCTGGCCGTGACGGCGCTCACCAGCCTCGACCGCGACGACCTGGTCGACCTGGGCTTCCCGGAAGGCGTCGACGTCGAGGACCTGGTGCTCTCGCGCGCCCGTCGCGCCCTGGCCTGCGGCTGCGACGGCGTGATCTCCTCGGGCCTCGAGGCGCGCCGCCTGCGCGAGGAGCTGGGCGAGCGCCTGCTGGTGGTGACGCCGGGCATCCGACCGGTCGACAACCGCCGCGAGGACGAGCAGAAGCGCGTCATGACCCCGCGCCAGGCCTTCCTCGCCGGCGCCGACCACATCGTGGTGGGCCGCCCGATCCGCGACGCCGACGACCCGGCCGCCGTGGCGGGGGCGATCCAGGACGAGATCGCGGCCCTCTTCTGCCAGGTCTGATCCATGGACGAGCAAACCAACTGGGTGCTGGTCGGTCTGGTCGCCGCCGTCGTGGGGGCGATCGTCTTCAAGCAGCGGCTCGAGAAGAAGCGCTCGGCCGCGCTCGGAGAGGCTGCTGCGCGACTGGGCCTGTCGTTTCGGGAGCGCGACGCGGAGATCCGGCGTGAGTCGTTCACTCGGCTCCCGCTGTTCGAGAAGGGCCGCCGGCGCCGCTTTCGCAACGTCGGCCGCGGGCCGGACATCCTGGTGTTCGGCTACGAGTACACGACCGGTAGGCGCAGGAGGACCCGGCGACACCGACAAACCGTCGTTGCCCGCCGGCTCGAGGGCGCCGCGCTCCCTGCGTTCCAGCTCACTCCCGAACGGCTCTTCGACCGGATCGGGGTCGCGTTCGGCGGACAGGACATCGACTTCGAAGCGGACCCGGCGTTCTCGAGCGCGTATCGCCTGAGGTCGGGGGACGAGGCGGCCGCTCGGGAGCTGCTCAGGGTGGAGCTGCGGCACGAGCTGACGCTCGAGAAGGACTGGTGTCTCGAGGGCCAGGGCGAGTGGCTGGTGCTCTACCAGCGCAAGCGGCGCGTCTCACCCGATGCGCTCGACGGGTTCATCGAGCGGGCCCGGCGCCTGTCGGAGATGATCGCCGCGTCCGCCGAAGGATCCCGGGCCTCGACCTTCTAGGCGCGAGGCCCGCCAGGCCGACCAGCGCCGCCAGCGAGAGCGCCCCGGCTCGAGGTCGTACGTGGTGACGGTGTCCCCGTACGTCGTGAGGTAGAGGATGGCGCCGTTGGTCGGACTCCTCGCAGCGCCGGAGATTCCATCGAAGTCGTCGCGGTCGTCATACTCCCCGGTCCCCGCACCGACCGAGACGATCGTGAACCCACCCCACCACCCGCCGCCGCCCAGCAGCAGCCGATCTGGCTCGATGGGCCAGGCCCGCTGCGCCGTGGGCATGGGCCAGCCGCTGCGGAAGCACGTGGAGAACTCGGGACAACGCCACTCCCCACCGCCCTGGACCGACGTCGTCGTACCGGCGGCCGGGTCGAGTCGAACGACCTCGTCGTCTCGGAGGAAGTTGTAGGCGTCGAAGCCCGGCACGACACCGAAGAGCCCGTCCTCCAGCACCGCCAGGCCCGAGAGCGACAGCTCCGTGAACAGGGGCTCGACGGAGCCGTCGCTCGGGTCCACGCGCATCACCCGATCGGCCGCCAGCAGGAGAAGCAGTTCCTCGTGGTCGACGGCGAGGGAGTGCACTCCGTGGTCCTCGACGGACTCCGGCCGCCCGGCCGGGATCGCCGCGCCGGATCATCGCTTCCGGCCCATCGCGAGGTCGAAGATGGCCGCGTCCATCATCACCTCGATCGGGGCCCAGTCGTCGGTGAAGATCCGCGTTGCGGACGGGGCCGGTGCGACGCGCCGCCAGCTTCGCCATACCGCGCTCCGCGCGGCGCGATCGAGCAGGGGCGGTGCCTGGTCCGGAGCCGGTGGCGACAGCGGGTGCATGCTCGCGACGAACAGCACGTTGAAGAACACCGACCCCGACGGGATCTCCAGACGGAAGACGTGCGGAAAGACGCGACCCAGCGTGGCCCCGAGCGTGTCGAGCAGCTCGGCGGACGCCGACGGCAGCGCCAGGTTCATGGCGACTGCGCCTCGCGGTGACAGCTTGCTCCGGCACGACTCGAAGAACTCGCGGGTTGCGAGGTGGAACGGGGCGTAGCCCCCGCGAAAGGCGTCGACGACGATCAGCTCGTAGCCGCCCTCGAGGCGCTCGAGCACCACGCGCCCGTCGCCCACGATCGCGCGCAGCGAAGCCACGCTTCCGAGTCCCAGGTGCTGCCTCGCGGCCTCGAGCACGACGGGATCGACCTCGACGCCGTCGATCGCGATCCGGTTCCGCTCTGCGTAGGCGGCGTCGATCTGGCGCGCCATCGTGCCGCCCGCGAGCCCCAGGATCAGCACGCGCAGCTCGCCGCCCGGCTCCGTGACGAGGGACGGCAGCAGGCTGACGTAGTCCCAGACCCCGCCGGTCACGATGCCCGAGGCCGGCCACAGCGACTGCGCTCCGAGCCCCGCGTTCGTCACCAGCCGCGTCGCGCCCCGGCCGTCCCGGCGCACCGCGACCCGCTGGTAGGGGCTCTCGCGCTCCCAGACCACGCCCCGGCCGTTCCGCGCGTCGAGCCCGGTGCCGAGCACCGTCGCACCGAGGACGGCGAGCGCGCCCACCCGTGCGAGACGCCACGAGAGCGCCGGGAGGCCCAGCGCGACGAGCAAGGCGGCCAGCACGAGCAGGCTCGTGCTGGCGCCGAGCAGCGGCAGCAGGGCGAAGGTGGCGCCGAAGGTGCCCACGATGCTGCCGAACGCGCCCAGGGCCCAGACCTCGCCCGTCGCTGCACCCAGCCTCTCGCTCGCGGGCGCGATCAGGCGCACCGCCCATGGGGCGATCATCCCCAGGAAGAACACGCCCGGTGCGAAGAGGGCCGTCGCCGCGAACAGCGAGGAGACCGCCAGCGGGAGATGGAGTCCGCCGAGCGCGTGCGCCCCCCACTCCAGGACGTTCGGACTCAGCAGCGGAATCAGGGCGACGAGCAGCCCGGCGCTCGTCAGCACCGCTGCATAGGCACGTGGCGTCGGGAACCGGTCCGCCAGCCGTCCCCCGACCCAGGCGCCCGAGGTCAGCGCCATCAGCACGATCCCGATGACGCTCGTCCACACGATCTGCGTCGCTCCGAAGCTCGGGGCGAGCAGCCGCGGCGCGATCATCTCCGTGGCCATGGTGCAGGCGCCCGCCAGAAACACCGAGATCCGCAGATACGAGCTCAGCCCCGTCCCCTCCGTTACACGACGCTGCGATGTCGCTTCCATGTTCGCCGGTCGGCGCGGGGAATCTCCGTTCCTTCCCCGAGGATCCTGCAAAGGTCTTGCAAGTGCGCTTCCTGGGCAACGGCGCCCGTGTTTCAATGCGCATGGCCGGCGAGGAGGAGTTCTGTACCGCAGCAGCCACTCGATCTGCACTCTGCTCTTGGTCTTGCAGCTGATCATCGCCTCGACCGCCTTCGCCGACACGGGCACTGGACAGGGCGACAAGGGCGGAGAGGGCTCCGGCCCCTTCACCGGCCTGGCCGGCGCGCTGGAGGCGAACCTCTTCACCGGTGCCCTCGGTCTGTCCGTGCCGATCGTGATCCCACCGGGCCGCAAGAACGCGACGCCCGATCTCAAGCTCGTGTACTCGAGCGCGGCGGGAAGCGGTCCGTTCGGGCACGGGTGGGACCTGCCGCTCGGCTCGGTGGTGCGCAGCGCGAAGCACGGCGTTCCCCACTGCAAGGGGGCCCATACCGACGACTTCGTCCTCATGCTCTCCGGGGGTGCGACCGAGCTCGTCGCGTCGCCCGGCGATCCGCAGACCTACGTGCCGCGCATCGACGAGTCCTACGTCGAGGCGCGCTACGAGCCGAGCTCGAAGAGCTGGGTCGTCCACGACCGAAGCGGCATGACCTATCGGTTCGGCCAGACACCGGGCACGCGGGCCTGGGAGGGCTCGGACACGCTTCTGAGCGAGACGCCCTGCGCGTTCATCGGCATCTGGGCGCTCGACCAGATCGAGGACCCGAACGGCAACTCGATCGACGTCAGCTACCTGAAGTCCGGCCAGACCCTCTACCCCGACCAGATCGCCTACGGCGGGAATCCCGGCGCGGGCGTATCCCAACACCCGTTCCGGGTCCGTTTCGGCTACGAGCCCGCCTCCTACCCGCGCACCAGCTATCGCCGCGGCGTCGAGGAGACCCACGACCAGCGCGTGGCCTCCATCTTCGTGGAGACGCTGGACGGCCAGGACTACGAGGTCCTTCGCACCTACGCGCTCGGCTACGCGTCGGAGTTCTACGGCGGACGCGATCTCCTGGACGAGGTCGCCGCCGACCTGCTCCCGACGCAGTCCTTCGAGTACTCGACCAGCCGCTTCGGGCTGCTCGAGGAGGTCTCCTACCAGCCGCCGCCCGGTCTCGACGACGGAGGCCTCCAGTTCTTCCGGCAGAACACCTCCGGTCTCGCCGTCCGGCGCACCGTGATGGACATGAACGGCGACGGCTTCACCGACCTCGTGGTTCCCGACGACGGGGGATCGGACTGGACCGTCTACTACGGCAGCCCCGACGGCTTCCAGACGACCGGCCGGACCTGGACGGTTCCCTCCGGGACCCACATCAACCACAGGCGCACCAGCAACACGGCCGTCGAC
Source organism: Myxococcota bacterium (assembly GCA_030066475.1). The sequence continues at coordinate 5,572 of JASJBO010000164.1, read as the reverse complement.
AACCCCCGGAAGAAGCAGTACGAGACGCTCGACCTGACCGGCGACGGGATCCCCGACTTCGTCTTCGCGAACCACGACAACAAGACCGACTGGACGGTGTACCCGGGCGCCTGCTCGGACCGCGAGACCTGCGGCTTCCAGTCGGGGATCAACTGGAGCTCCGACTACAAGTGGCTCCGCGTGGAGGAGTTCGTCGACTCCGGGACCAACCGCGACTACACCACGACCCAGGAGCTGATCGACCTCAACGGCGATGGGCGCCTCGACCTGGTGGTCGGAGGCTCCAGCAGTACGGACCCGTGGACCGTCTGCCTGAACATGGGCGTGACTCCGGGCGCCACACCCGAGGGCTCCTTCGACTGCAGCCAGAGCGGGTTCTACGCCACCGGGTCGGTCGGCGAGCGGAGGACCACGAGCCCCGGCCTCACGTCGACCACCTTCACGTACAAGGACGTGTTCGACGTCAACGGCGACGGGCTTCCCGACCTGGTCGAGCACATCGAAGGGGGCTTCCCGCCTCCGCAACGGCTCAGCTTCCGGCTGAACACGGGCACGGGCTTCGCGCAGCCCTACTTCTTCGACGGCCAGCCCCCCAGTGGGCCCGGCGGGATCCGGATCGTCACCACGCAGGTAGGAGAGAGCGGAGAAGTCACGCAGGACTTCGTCGACGTCAACGGAGACGGCCTGCCCGAGCTGCTCTATCTGCTGCCGGCAGCCGGTCTCTATGGGCTCAAGGGCTGGTGGGTCCACCAGAACCAGGGCGGCACCCTCGATGCCACGGGAGCCTGGTACCGGACCGATGACGATGCCTACACCTGGAAGCTTCGGCGCGACCACGCCAGCCTCGAGAACTCCAGGTCGTTCGTGGACTTCTTCGACTGGAACGGCGACGGCCACCTGGACCACGTGCAGGCAACGGGCGACCCCTGGACGATCCGTCTCGCGAGGCCCGCGACCACCGTCCTGCCCTCGTTCGTCTCGCGCGAGTTCAAGGGATCGCTGCTCGTCCGGGCTCGGAACGGGGTCGGCGGCGTCATGGAGGCGGAGTACGCGCCCAGCAGCCACTTCGCCAGCAACGGGCCCGTCGAGCTCCCCTTCGTCACCTGGGCGGTGACGGCGACGCGCCGGACCGACGGACTTCCCTGCGACCCGGGGAGCGGCCCCTTCGACTGGTCCAACGATTGCGTCTCCAACGGGCACGAGCTCCAGCAGGCCTTCGAGTACACCGACGGGCTGTTCGATGCCGAGTCGCGCGAGTTCCGCGGCTTCCGGACGACCACGGAGCGCACGCCCGACGGCAACCGGCGCGTGGTCGTGTTCAGCCAGGACGATGCGACCCGCGGCAAGATGCTCGAGGACCGGCGCTACGCGGGCGATCCCGGCGAGCTCGTCAAGAGCGACGTCTTCCAGTGGACGACGCGAACGAGCCTCGGGCGGACGCAGGTCTACCTCGAGCAGCACGAGTCGACGGAGCTCGCCGTGGTCGATCCCCCGGCGCAGGCGCCCCCCGCGCGCTGCCTGCTCAACCGCAACGAGCCGCCCGACGACTACGGGCGCATCGGCACGACCTGCACGCTCGCGTGCGACGGCGCGCCTCCGACCCCGGGATCCTGCGCGGGCGCCGTCCAGGGCCAGCTCAACACGGTGACCGTGTGGGCCGACCCGGTCGCCGGGAGCTGGGTGCGCGAGCGTCCGCGGCGGACCACCGTCGAGTACGAGGACGATCCGGCGGCCGCCGGACTCACGCTCCTGACCGAGAAGCGCTTCCGCTACGACGGACCCCTGAGCGGCACTCCGCTCCCGCTCGGTCAGGTCGACCAGGGCAACGTCCGCTACGTCGAGTCCCGTCTCGACCAGTCCTTCACCGGGGACAGCACGGATCCGCTCGTGGAGACGCGGTACGACGCCTTCGGCAACGTCGTGGCGTTGATCGGGCCCCGCGCCGCCGAGGCACCCGGCGACCCCACCCGGTTCGAGACGACCATCGAGCACAACGGGCCCTACGGCCTGTACCCGCGCGTGGAACGGACCCAGACCGCGGCCGGCGTCACGCACGAGACGACCACCGAGACCTCGCTGCTGCACGGTCAGCCGACGAGCGTGACCGACCGGAACGGGGGCGTCTCGACCTTCGTGTACGACGAGCTCGGTCGCCTCCTCTGCCACACCCGTCCCGACATCGGTCCGGCCGGCGCGGGCTACAACGACCGTTGCGACGGCACGGGCACACCGGCGCTCGAACGCGCCTACGAGTACGGGGACGGCTCGCCGACGTGGTCGACGCTGCCCTACGTCGAGGAGCGCGTGCGTCATCCCAAGGCACCCGGCGAGCAGCTCGTCTCCCGCCGCTACGTGGACGCGTTGGGCCGCCAACGCTACACGACCGAGCAGCGGGTCGTGGGAGCCGCCGCGACGCTCACCGAAGTCGTCGTCGAGCAGACCCTCTACGACTCCGGAGGCCGTGTCGCCGAACGCTTCGTTCCCTACGAGGGGCCGGTCAGCGACGAGCCCACCGCGGCCAGCACCGAGCTGACCTACGTCCTGAACGGAATCGACTCGATCGACCCGCTCGGCCGGATCCACCGGATGCGCCCGCCGGATGACCGGACCGTCACGAGCTTCTACGAGGGGACCGTCGTCCGGCAGCGCGACCCCGAGGACAACGAGACCCGATCGACGCTCGATGCGTTCGGTCGCGAGATCCGCCGCGAGCTCTACGAGGGCCCCGGTGCGACGACGCTCCGGCTTCGGTTCGACTACGTGTACGATGGTCTGGGCCGGCTGCTCACCTCCGACGTGGGCCACGAAGCAGGGCCGGACGCGGCGCTGCACTACACCTACGACGAGCTCGGCAGACGCATCCAGGTCGACGACCCCGACTCGGGGATCTGGAGGTACGGCTACGACGCGGCCGGGAACCTGCTCTACCAGGACGACCCGATCGCCGGGCGGGTCCAGTACTGCTACGACGAGCTCGACCGTCTGACCAGCCGCTGGGTCGTCGGCGGCTCGGACGCCTACGATCCGAGCCAGTGCAGTGCGGGGTGCGACGGCACCGAGGAGTCCTGCTACGCCTACGACGAGTCCGTCCACGAGATCGGGCGTCTCTCTCGTGTGACCGACCGGACGGGCTACGAGGAGTTCGACTACGACGAGCGCGGCCGGCCGACGGCGCGCACGAAGTCGATCCTCGGCATCAGCGATTCCTACATGGCCTTCGACTACAACGCGGCGGATCAGCTCTCGGCGATCCGCTATCCCGACGGGGAGCTGGTCAGCAACGGCTACAACGCCGCCGGCCTCCCCACCCTCGTCTCCGGTGTGGTCGGCGCGGGCCTCGTCGTCGACTACGTCGCGGACGTCGACTACGACCTGTTCGGCCGGATCGAGAAGATCGACTACGGGAACGGAGTCACCGACCAACGCGTCTACCACCCCGCCACGCACCCGACGGATCCGTTCAGACTCCACGCGATCCGGACGATCGAGGGCTCGACGACCCCCGAGACGCAGCTGCTCGACCTCACCTACGCGTACGACGCGGCGGGTCGGATCGAAGGGATCACCGACGTCAAGGACGCCACCGGTGCCCTCTCGAATACGGCCCAGTTCCGCTACGACGGGCTCGGCCGTCTCGAGCAGGTGTACGGCACGCCCTCGTCGCAGTACGACCGCTCGTACGCCCACGACCATCTGGGCAACCTGACCCAGAAGGGCGTGGTCATGACGTACAGCCCGATGCATCCGCACCGGATCGGCACTGTAGGCGGCAGTGTCGGAGTCGACTACGACGCCAACGGCCGGATGGACGCGAAGTTCGCCTTCGACTACAGCTGGCTGAAGGACTACCGCTACGACGGCCTGGGGCAGCTCGCGGCCGTGGTGCACCACGCGCCCGCGGGCACCCCGACGCAGGAGATCGACTACGGCTACGACCACAGCGGGCGGCGGGTCTGGAAGACCGTCGATGGGGGCGAGCCGATCCGCTACTTCAGCGCCTTCGCGGAGTCGCGCCAGGGCAAGCTGACGAAGCACTACTTCCTCGGCGGCCAGCTCGTCGCCGCGCGCAACACCGCGGCCCCCGCCTTCTCGGGAGCCACCTTCTCGCCGGGGCTGCACCTGACGCTTCCGCCCTGGCTGCCGGGCGCCCTCGGCCTGGTCGTGGTCGTGCTGCTGATCGGCCCCGGCGGCCGCACCGTCCGCATCGGCATCGCCGTCGCGCGCACGCGCGCGCTCGGGACGCTCGTCGCCTTCGTCGTGGCGATGGTGCCCTTCCTGGGGTGCGGCGAGGGCGACCTGGTCTGGTACTACCACGTCGACCACGCCGGCTCGACGCAGGCGATCTCGGGCCAGTCCGGCAGCCTGCTTCGCCAGATCCGCTACCACCCCTACGGAGAGATCCGCGGCCGCTTCAGCGGGACGGGCGCGCCGCTCCAGGCCGACGAGGACGTGCGCCACGAGTTCGCCGGCTACGAGTCGGACGCGGAGACCGGGCTCGCCTACGCGGGCGCCCGGTTCCTCGATCCCGAGCTCGGGCAGTTCCTGACGCAGGACGCCGCGCGTCAGTTCGCGAGCCCGTACGCCTACGGCGGGGGCAACCCGCTGACGACCTACGATCCGGACGGCAACTTCGACCTCGCATCGCTGGTCGGCCTCCTTCCGCTCATCGCCGTGGCGGCGGCATCGGCTGCTGCCGACGCCTCCGCCGCCGGCGGAGACCTGGGCGACTCCCTCAAGGCCTTCGGCATCAGCTTCGGCGTACAGCTGGCAACGGCTGCCGTGGCTGCCAAGGTTGGGCCGGCCGCGAGCGCCGCCCTGGCGAACGCGCCCCCGGCGGTCCAAGCAGCCGTCAGCCTCGCCAGCGTGGGCTACGGCGGCTACGTGGCGGTCGAGGCGGCCCGGAACAAGCAACCCGTCGCCGCGGCCATCGCAGCGGTGAGCACGTTGCAGGGAGCGCACGGGCTGGTCCGGGGTGGCGGAGGTCGATCGCTCCCGAGTGGGGGGAGCGGGGGCTTCGAACTCGCGTTCGTGGCCGATGCGACAACCGAACGGGTCACGGTCCCTCTCCGCCGACTTCCGAGCACCATTTCCGACAGGCGGGCATACAACTACCTGAAACGTAGGGACTTCGTGATCGGAGAGGCGACTTTCGATGTGATCCACTCAGGGGAAACGGTCTCGGTCAGCTTGGCGAAGACCACATTCCTTCCCAATCAAGAGGCGCCGTTTGATTTCGGCATCTCCCGCCACGGCTTCACGGTCGGCTTCACGCAGGAGCTTCAAATCTCGGACTCGTATACCTTCGGCTCGGGGAGACTGTCCATCGACGTGCAGGTCTTCAGCGTAACCACGATTGGCGTCAGTGTGCCCTTTGGTCCATTTCGAGTGGGAGGACCCTTTTCTAGCCAGACTCGGAGTCTCATTGCGACCGGCAGTGCGACGAGATCATACGGCGGACGGTCGACAGGGATATGATCCGCGCGCTCGTGCTTGCCAGCTTGCTGGCCGCGCCGTTCTCGCTGGCCGCGTGTGGGGACCGCCCGCGTCCGACGGTCCACTTCCGCGAGCTGGC
>JASJBO010000131.1 GCA_030066475.1 Myxococcota bacterium | reverse complement strand
CCGTGATCGACCGCAGCGTCCCCAGTGAGCCGCTCCGGCTCACCTGGCGGGTCCGCTAGGATCCGGGCGTATGCTGGGCCGAAGCCTCGGACTCGACATCGGCAGCCACGCCATCAAGGCCGTGGAGCTGCGCCAGACCCTGCGCGGCATCGAGGTCGTGCGGCTCCAGGCGCTGCCGGTGCGCGACGAGGAGCCCGTCGCCGACTCGCTGCGCGCGCTGTTCGTCGATCAGCACCTGCCCGCCGACCGCGTCGTGACCGCGATCCCGGGCGACCGCGTCACCCGCCGCCGGGTGCGCTTCCCGTTCCGCGACCGCCGGCGGCTGGCGCAGGCCGTGCCCTTCGAGGTGGAGAGCGAGATGCCCTTCGACCTCGAGGACGTCTTCGTCGACTGGGAGCTGGTCGGCGACGAGCGCAGCCAGGCCGACGTCGCGGCGACCGTGGTGACCCGCACCGAGGTGGCCGACCAGCTCGAGTCGCTGCGACAGGCCGGGCTCCACCCGCGCGTGCTGGAAGTGGAGGGCCTGGTGCTCGGCAACCTGGCCGAGCTGATCGAGCTGCCGGGCACCCGCGTGCTGCTCGACGTCGGCCACCGCAAGACCACGCTCTGCCTGCTCGTCGACGGCCGCCCGCGGCTGGCGCGCACGCTGCCGATCGCCGGGGCCGCCGTGACGCAGGCGATCGGCCGCGGGCGGGGTGTCGGGATCGACGAGGCCGAGCGCATCAAGCACGAGGACGGGATCTTCGGCTCCGACTTCGACAGCGAGATCCACGGCGCGCGCGCGGCGGTGGACCGGCTGGTGCGCGAGCTGGTGCGCTCGCTCGGCGGCATGGAGTCGATCCTGGAGGGCCCCGCCAAGACCCGGGTCGACGAGATCACGCTGGTGGGCGGGGGGGCCCGGCTGCGCCGCCTGGACGAGTACCTGGCCGAGCGCACGGGAATCGCCACCGCGCGCCTGCAGGTGCCCCCCGGTGCCGCCACCGGCGACTTCCTCGCAGCCGGCGACCCGCTGCGCTTCGCCCCGGCGCTGGCGCTCGCGCTGCGCGGCAGCCTGCGCGCCCGCACCCACATGAACTTCCTGCAGGCCGAGTTCGCGCCGCGCGTCGACCTGCGCGCCGTGGGCCGCAACCTGCGCTGGACGGCCGGGCTCGCCCTCTTCGCGCTGCTGCTGGCGGGGGCCTGGGCCGCGACGGGCATCGGCATCGAGGCCGAACGCGCCGACCGCCTGGAGGCCGAGCTGGCGCAGCTCTGGAGCACCGCGGTGCCGGGCCGCTCGGCGCCGCGCAGCGTCCCGAAGGGGCTCCGCCAGGTGCTGCGCGAGACCCAGCAGCGCGCCGACTTCCTGGGCATCTACGGCGGCAACCTGTCGGCCCTCGACCTGCTCACCGAGATCTCGGGCCTGATGCCGCCCAACCTGAGGATCATCTTCGAGGAGCTCTCGATCGACGGGCAGGTGGTGCGCGTGCGCGGCCACACGCCCAGCTTCGGCGCGGTCGACCGGTTCAAGACGGCGCTGGCGGGCTTCCCGCACTTCTCGGACATCCGGGTGGGCGACATCCAGAAGGACGAGTCGCGCGGCGGCAACACCTTCAGCATCACCATCAGCCTGCGCGACGCGGAGGGTCCGCCGTGAACCGGCTGCTCGACGCGCTGCGCAACCTGTTCGGCGACCTGGCCCCCCGCGAGCGCATGCTGCTCGGCGTCGTCGGGATGCTGGCTGTGGTCGTGCTGGGCTGGCTCGGCGTGGTCAACCCGGTGATGGCCAGCATCGACGAGGCGCGCCTGCGCGTGCAGACCGCGGAGCGCGAGCTGGCGGTGGCGGCACGCGTGCGCGACGAGCTGGTCGAGATCCAGGGCCGGCTCCAGGCGGTCGAGCGCCGCATCTCGAGCGGTCCCTCGGGCAACCTGTTCACGATCCTCGAGGACCTCGCCAAGCAGTCGTCGGTGGCGATCGAGTCGATGGAGCCGCAGGCGGCGGCGACGCAGGACCGCTACAAGGAGACCAAGGTGCAGGTGTCGCTCAAGGAGGTCACCCTGGCGCAGGCCACGAACTTCCTGCACCGCATCGAGTCCGCGCCGCAGCTGCTCTCGATCAAGAGCCTGCGGGTCCGCACGCGCAAGGACAAGCCCGCGCACCTCGACGTCACCTTCACCGTGTCGTCGTTCGAGACCAAGGGCTAGTGGGCGGACGCATCGGGGGGACGCTGCTACGGGGCTTCGGGCTGCTGCTGGCCTACGTGCTGCTCACGGTGCTGTTCGTGCTGGCCGGCTTTCCCTACGACCGCATCCAGCCGCGCATCCAGGGCGAGCTGGAGCGCGCCACCGGGGCGCGCGTGACGATCGGAACGATCGACTCGGGGCTGTCGCCGCTCGGGCCCACCCTGCGCGCCGCCAACGTCGACCTCGCCTGGCCGGACGGCTTCGCGCTGCGCGTGGCGCATGCGGACGTGCGGCCCGCCTGGTCGCTCGCCTGGCTGCAGGGACGTCCGGCCATCGCGATCGACCTCGAATCGAACGTCGGGCGCATCGACGGCACCGCGCGCCTGGGCAGCGCGCCTGGCTTCTCGGGCTCGGTCGAGGGCCTGGTGCTGGAGCAGATCCCGGCCGAAGCGCTCGAGGGACTCGGCCTGACCGGGCAGCTCGACGCCGAGCTGGACGTCGACTACGCGGAGCAACAGCTGGCGGGGACGATCGAGCTGTCCGCGGGCGAGGGCTCGCTGTCGCTCCCCGACCTGCCCGTGGGGCTCCCGTACGAGAGCTTCCGGATCGATCTCGAGCTGGGCGGCGAGACGCTGGCGACCGTGCACGCGCTCGAGCTCGACGGCCCGATGCTGGCGGGCAGCGGCTCCGGGACCGTCGGCCGCGCACCGGTGATGCGGCGCGCGCCGCTCCAGCTCGATCTGCAGATCGAGGCACGCGAGCCGGCGGTGCATCAGATGCTCCGCTCCCAGGGCGTGGCCGTCGACAAGGCGGGCAGTGCGCGCGTGCTGGTGGGCGGCACGCTGGGACGGCCCGAGCTGCGCGCGGCTCCGAACGCCCGCGCCGGCTGAGGGACCGTGGGCGCCGAGACCCTGCAGAAGGTCTTCAAGACGCTCGCCGACCCGACGCGGGTCCGCATCCTCGCCCTGCTCGAGCGCGAAGAGCTGGCGGTGCAGGAGCTGATGGACGTGCTCGGCATGGCGCAGAGCCGGGTGTCGCGCCATCTGGGCATCCTGCGCGAGGCCGGCCTGCTGCGCGACCGCCGCGAGGGCACCTTCGTGTTCTACCGCTTCGCGGCGCCGCAGGACGCGGCCTGGCGCGACGCCTGGACGCTGGCGCGGCGCGAGTGGGCCGGCGACGCGCACGCCGAGCGCGACGCGGCCGCCCTGCTCCGGGTGGTCGAGGCGCGGGCCTCGCGCAGCCGCTCGTTCTTCGACCGGATCGGCCCCGAGTGGGACGTGCTGCGCAAGGTCTTCAACGACGACGCGCTGCGCGCGCGCGCGGCGGCGCACCTGGTGCCGCCCGGCACGCGGGTCGCCGACGTCGGAACGGGCACCGGCATCCTGGCCGCCGAGCTCGCCCGCCTGGGCCTCGCGGTGATCGGCATCGACCACTCGCCGCGCATGCTCGAGGCGGCGCGCGCGAACCTCGAGCGCGAGGGGCTGGGCGGCGTGGAGCTGCGCGGCGGCGAGGCGCAGGCGCTGCCGCTCGACGACGGCGAGGTCGACGCCGCCCTGGCGCACATGGTGCTCCACTACCTCCCGACCCCGCCCGACGCCCTGCGCGAGATGGCGCGCGTGCTGCGGCCCGGCGGCACGGCCGTGGTGGTGGACTTCGTGCGCCACGAGGCGGAGTGGATGCGCGACGAGCTCGGCGTGCTGTGGCTGGGCTTCGAGCCCGAGGAGCTGTCCGCGTGGTTCGAGGCCGCCGGCCTGGCGGACGCGCGCATCGAGCGCTTCCCGACGCCCGCGGGCGGTCGCGACCTGCCCGACACCTTCATCGCCTCGGCCCGGCGCACCGGCGCGTGAGCGCCACGGCGCGCCTCCGCGCCGTGCTGCTGGACGCGGCGGGGACGCTGATCCGGCCGCGCGTGCCGGTGGGCGAGACCTACGCGGCGCGCGCCCGCGCGCACGGCCTCGCCCTGCCCGCCTGGCGTCTCGACGACGCCTTCCGGCGCGTCTGGCGCGCCGCGCCGCCGATGTGCTTCCCCGACGCCCTCCCCGCGCAGCGCCGCGAGCGGGAGCGCGACTGGTGGCGACGCCTGGTGCGCGACACCTTCCGCGCCACCGACCAGACCGCCCGGATCGCCGACTTCGACGCGCTGTTCGAGGATCTCTGGGCGCACTACGCCCGGCCCGAGGCCTGGCAGGCGCTGCCCGGCGCGCGTTCGGCGCTCGACGCGCTGCGCGCGAGCGGACGCACGCTGGCCGTGCTGTCGAACGCCGACCACCGCCTGATCGGCGTGCTGGAGGGGCTCGACCTGCGCGCGCCGTTCGCGTGCGTCGTGCTGCCGGTCGAGACGGGCGTCGCCAAGCCCGATCCGCGCGCCTTCGCGGCCGCCCTCGAGCGGCTCGGCGCGAGCGCGGCCGAGGCCGTCTCGGTGGGCGACGACCTCGAGCGCGACGTCGCGGCCGCGCGGCGCGCCGGCCTGCGCGCGATCGCCGTCGATTCGCCTGCTACCCTCGGCCGGCTCGCGGCGCGCATCGAGGCGCTGGAGCAGGAGGCATCCGCATGAGCCGTCCCCGGGACCCGTCCCGATGAACGAGGCGTCGGCGCGCGGAGGGGCGGACGCCCCGCGCTCGTTCTTCCAGGAGCGCTTCGGGCTCGACGACCGCTCGCTCGAGCGGGCGCTCGGCACCGCGCTCGAGCGCCGGGTGGACGGCGCCGACCTGTTCTTCGAGTACTCGACCCAGGACCAGGTCGTGCTCGAAGAGGGCATCGTCAAGCGGGGCGACCGCCACGTCGAGCAGGGCGTGGGCGTCCGGGTGCAGGCGGGCGAGCGCCAGGGCTACGCCCACTCCGACGACATCACGGTCGAGAGCCTCCAGCTCGCGGCCGCCACCGCGCGCGCGATCTCGGACCGGGCCGGGCCGAGCGATGCGGGCGCCGCGGTCCCGGCCGCGGGACCCCACGATCTCTATCCCGTCGCGGTGCGCCCGACCGAGGTGCCGGTCGCGCGCAAGGTCTCCTTGCTGGACGAGATCGATGCCTACGCCCGCGCGCGCGACCCGCGCATCCAGCAGGTGATGGCGAGCGTCGTGACCGAGCACCGTCAGGTGCTGGTCGCCACCAGCGAGGGAGTGCGTGCCGGCGACACGCGGCCGCTGGTGCGGCTCAACGTCCAGGTGATCGCCGCGGACCCGGCATCCGGGCGGCGGGAGGTCGGCTACCACGGCATGGGCGGGCGCTACGAGCTCGACCGGCTGCTCGACCCGGCGAGCTGGAAGCCGCTGGCCGACGAGGCGATCCGCCTGGCCGTGCTCGGCCTCGAAGCCGTGCCCTGCCCGGCCGGGACGATGGACGTGGTGCTGGGTCCGGGCTGGCCGGGCATCCTGCTGCACGAGGCGATCGGGCACGGGCTCGAGGGCGACTTCAACCGCAAGGGCACCTCGGCGTTCGCCGGCCGCCTGGGCGAGCGCGTGGCGGCGCCCGGCGTCACCGTGGTCGACGACGGCACGCTCCCCGGGCGCCGCGGCTCGCTCAACGTGGACGACGAGGGCACGCCCACGAGCCGCACCGTGCTGATCGAGGACGGCATCCTGGTGGGCTATCTGCAGGACCGCCTCAACGCGCGGCTGATGGGGATGGAGCCCACCGGCAACGGCCGGCGCGAGAGCTACGCGCACCTGCCGATGCCGCGCATGACCAACACGTTCATGCTGGCCGGCCAGGACGACCCGGAGGACATCGTCCGCTCGGTCGACCACGGCATCTACGCGGTGTCGTTCGGCGGCGGCCAGGTGGACATCACGAGCGGCAAGTTCGTGTTCAGCGCCAACGAGGCCTATCGCATCGAGAACGGCCGCCTCGGCGCCCCGCTGCGCGACGCCACGCTGATCGGCAACGGCCCCGACGTGCTGACCCGGGTGCGCCGCATCGGCAACGACCTGCAGCTCGACCAGGGCGTGGGCACCTGCGGCAAGGACGGCCAGTCGGTCCCGGTCGGCGTGGGCCTGCCCACCGTGCGGGTCGACGGCCTGACGGTGGGAGGCACCGAGGCGTGAGCGCGCCCGACCTGCGCGAGGTGGTCGAGCGCGCCGTCGAGCGCGCCCGCCGCACCGGCGCCCGGGCCGCCGACGCGCTGCTGGTGGAGAGCGACTCGCACGAGGCGCGCGTGCGCGGCGCCGAGATCGACTTCGTGAAGCAGGCGCACGAGCGCACGCTCGGCATCCGCGCCTTCGTGGAGGGGCCCGGCGGCCTGCGCTCCGCCTCCACCTCCACCAGCGACATCTCGCTCGAGACCGTGGACCGCATGGCCGAGGACGCGGTGGCGCTCGCCGGCGCGACGGCGCCCGACGCCGCGGCGGGGCTGCCCGCGGGCGGCTTCGCCGATTCGCTGCCCGAGCTGGAGCTGCTCGACCCGGCCGATCGCGAGATCGGGATCGAGGCGCGCATCGAGCAGGCGCGCCGCGCCGAGCAGGCCGCGCGCGAGGCCGACGCACGCATCGTGAACTCCGAGGGCTCGCAGGTCGACGGAGGCTTCCGCACGGTCGTCTACGGCAACAGCGCCGGCTTCCTCGGCCAGTACCAGTCCGCCAGCCACGGGCTGTTCTGCGAGCCGCTCGCGCGCGAGAACGGCGCCATGCAGCGCGACTACTGGATCACCGCGGCCCGCCACCTGCGCGCGCTCGAGGATCCGGCGGCGGTGGGCCGGCGCGCGGCGGAGCGCGCAGTGCGCCGGCTCGGCGCGCGCCAGGTGCCGACGTGCGAGGTGCCGGTGATCTTCGAGCCCCTCACGGCGCGCAGCCTGCTCGGGCACGTCGCCGGCTGCGTGAACGGCGGCGCGGTGTACCGGCAGGCCTCGTTCCTGGCGGAGCGCCTCGGCGACACGATCGCGAGCGAGCACGTCACGCTGGTGGACGACGGCCGCCTGCCCGGCGCGCTCGGCAGCCGCCCCTTCGACGGCGAGGGACAGCCGACGCGCCGCAACGTCGTGGTGGAGCGCGGCCGGCTCGCGACCTGGCTGCTCGACAGCTACTGCGCCCGCAAGCTCGGCATGGAGTCGACCGGCAGCGCCGGGCGCGCGGCCGGCGGCTCGCCGTCGCCCGGGCCCACCAACCTGTGGCTCGAGCCGGGGACGCTCACCCCGGCGGAGATCGTCGCGCGCACCGAGCGCGGGCTGCTGGTGACCGAGCTGATCGGCATGGGCTTCAACCCGGTGACGGGCGACTACTCGCGCGGCGCCGCAGGCATCTGGATCGAGAACGGGGAGCTGACGCACCCGGTCGAGGAGGTGACGATCGCCGGCCACCTCGAGACGATGCTGCGCGACGTCGACCTGGTGGGCAACGATCTGGTGTGGCTCGGACCGGTGGCCGCACCGACCGTGCGCGTGGCGCGCATGACGCTGGCGGGGTCCTGAGCGTGACGAAGCCGATGGGAACGATGATCGGGCTGTCGCTGCCGGACGTGGACGCCTGGTCGGAGCGCGTCACGGTGGCGCTGGGCCAGAACCCGGGCCTGTTCACGGGACCGGGCACCAATACCTACCTGGTGGGGACGGGCCGCGCGCGCATCCTGCTCGACACCGGCTCGGGCCACGCCGAGTACCTGCCCGTCCTCGAGCAGGCGATGCAGCGCGCGGGCTGCGAGGAGATCCAGGAGATCGTCCTGACCCACGGCCATCCCGACCACAACGGCGGCCTGGAGTCGGTCTTCGAGCGCTTCGGGGAGTGCCCGGTGGCGAAGCGGCCGTTCGACGACTTCGACCGCGGCCGCCCGGGCGCGATCCGCCCGCTCGAAGACGGCGACGTGGTGCGCACCGAGGGGGCCACCCTGCGCGCCGTCCACACCCCTGGCCACGCCCCCGACCACCTGTGCTTCGTGCTCGAGGAGGAGCGGGCGATCTTCTCGGGCGACAACGTGCTCGGCGTCGGCACCACCGTGATCCCCAGCGCCAACGGCGACCTGCTCGAGTACATGCAGTCGCTGGCGCGCCTCCAGCAGGAGCGCCCGGGCCGCATCTACCCGGCGCACGGACCCTGTATCGAGGATGGCGCCGGCAAGCTGGCCGAGTACGTCGCGCACCGCGAGGAGCGCGAGGCGCAGATCCTGGAGGCACTGGGGCGCGGCGACGCGCCGATCCGGACCGTCGTGAAGCGCGTCTACACCGACGTCCCCGAGCAGCTCCACGCCGCCGCCGGACACTCGGTGGCCTCCCATCTGCGCAAGCTCGAGCGGCAGGGCCGCGTGCGCCGGCTCGAGGATCGGCCGCCGCTCGAAGCCACCTGGAGCCTGGCGTGAGCACGCCGCCGGACGCGCTCGCCGCGGCGCAGCAACGCCGCCGCGAGCGCGATGCGGCACAGGAGCGGCGGCGCTCGGCCCGAAACGCGTTGCTCCGCGGGGAAGGGCGCGAGCGCATCGAGGCAGCCTTCGCGCTGGCGCGGCTCGCGCCCCCCGGTCCCGAGCTGCTGCCCGCGCTGGTCGACGCGCTCGCCCATCCCGAAGGCGACGTGCGCTGGACGGCGGCGCGCATCCTGGTCGACCTGGGTCGTGTGCACGGCGAGGTGCTGCGCGTGCTGCTGGGCCTGCTCGCGTCCGCCGAGCGGGCCCCGGTGCGCCGCATGGCCGCCCACTGCCTGCGCGAGCTGGCCCCGGATCGCCCCGAGGCCGCACACGCGCTCGTCGCGGCGACGCGCGACCCCGACCCCGCCGTGCGCCGCGGCGCGCTGGTGGCGCTCGCCGGCGTGGTCGACCCGCCGGCCGAGGCCCGCACGCGCCTGCTCGCCTGCCTGGAGGAGGCGGACGATCCGCAGCTCGTGGGTCTCGCCGCGCTCGCTCTGGGCCGCCTGGCGACTTCGGGCGGCGCGCCTTGCCCCGGCGAGCTGCGCGAGCGGCTGCGCGGGCTGGCGCGCGAGCATCCGAGTCCGACCGTGCGCCGCGCACTGGGCGTGGCGCTGGCCGACGTGAACCCGTGAGGACCCGATGAGCGACGGCAGGCTGGTGGTGGTGAGCGGCGGCACCGGCGCCCTCGGGTGCGCGGTGGTCGAGGCGTTCCTGGCGGCGGGCGACCGCGTCGCCGTGCCCTGGATCGTCGCCGCCGAGCGCGACGCGGTGGCCGAGCGCTTCGCCGAGGCGGCGCGCGAGGAGCGCCTGGCGCTGTTCGAAGCCGACGTCGCGGAGCCGGCGGGCAGCGCGGAGCTGGCCCGCCGCGCGGGCGACGCCGCCGTGCTGGTGAACGGCGTCGGCGGCTTCGAGGGCGGCACGCCGTTCGTCGAGACGCCGCCGGAGGCGTTCGACCGCATGCTGCGGATCAACCTGCGCACCGCGGTGTGCGCCACCCACAGCCTGCTGCCGGGCATGCTCGAGCGCGGCTCGGGCGCCGTGGTGAACGTCACCTCGCAGGCGGCGCTCGATCCCCCCGCGACGCTCGCGGCCTACGCGGCCGCCAAGGCCGGCGTGATCGCCTTCACGCGCAGCCTGGCTCGCGAGGTCGCGAGCGCCGGCGTGCGGGTCAACGCGGTGGCCCCCAGCACGATCGACACGCCGGCGAACCGCGCGGCGATGCCCGATGCGGATCCCTCGAGCTGGACCGCGCCAGCCGCGATCGCCGCCGTGATCCGCTGGCTCGCGGGCGACGAGGCGGCGACCGTAAACGGCGCTGTGGTCCCGGTCTGAGCGACCGTGGACAAGCGCGAGTTCTTCACGGACGCCCGCGACGACCTGCCGGGCCCGCTGGCCGGGGTGCGCGTGGTGGAGGCCACCACCACCTGGGCGGGCCCGATGTGTGGCTGCCTGCTGGCCGACTTCGGCGCCGACGTCATCAAGGTCGAGCTGCCGGGCGGCGAGATGGCGCGCCGCGCCCCGCCCTTCCTGCCCGATGCCGACCCGCCGCTCTCGTTCATGCACGCCACGGTCAACCGGAACAAGCGCAGCCTGTGTCTCGACCTGCGGCGTCCCGAGGGTCAGCAGGTGTTCCGCCGGCTGGCCGAGCGGGCCGACGTCGTGGTCGAGAACTTCCGCCCCGGCACCATGGAGCGCTTCGGGCTGGGCGCCGCGGCGCTGCGCGCCAGCCACCCCGAGCTGGTGGTCGTGTCGATCAGCGGCTTCGGGCAGTTCGGCCCCGACTGCGAGCAGGCCGGCTACGACCCGCTGGCGCAGGCGGCGAGCGGCTTCCTGGCCCTGAACGGCGATCCGGAGGGCCCGGCCGTGAAGGCGCCGACCTTCCTGGCCGACGACCTGGCGGGCCTGCACGGTGCCCTCGCGGCGCTGGCGGCGCTGCGCCACCGCGACCGCACCGGCGAGGGCCAGCACGTGGACGTCTCGCTGCTCGACTCGATGCTGTTCCAGTCGACCGGGTATCTCACGCTGGGGGCGCTCGGCATCGACCTCCCGCGTCTGGGCAACGAGTTCCGCATCGCCGCGCCAGCGCGCGTCTACGCCTGTCGCGACGGCGACGTGATGGCGGGCGTGCTGCTCGACGGCCACTGGCGCCGCCTGGTGGAGTGCATGGGCCGGGCGGAGCTGGCCGACGACCCGCGCTTCGCCACGACGGCCGCGCGCCTCGAGCGCCGCGCCGAGGTGGACGCCCTGCTCGCCGAGTGGCTGGCGGCTCGCAGCTGCCGCGAGGCGCTCGACACGCTGCGCGGCGCCGGGCTGCCGGTGGCTCCGGTGCGCAGCTACGCCGAGGCCGCCAGGGACCCGCACGTGCGCGAGCGCGACATGCTCCAGACGCCGGAGGACGGCGACCCCCATCCCATCACCGGGCCCGCGGCCAAGCTGTCGCGCACGCCGCTGCGGGTGCGCCGCGCCGCGCCGGCGCTGGGAGCCGACACCGACGCCGTCCTGCGCGAGCACGGCCTCGACCCCGAGGCGATCCGGGCGCTGCGCGAGGCCGGGGTGGTCTGAGCCCCGAGCCTGCTCCCGCCCCGCAGGGCGCTCGAGCGCGGGAGCGCGGGGCGCGAGCAACCCAGGACCTCCGACCGGGTTCGAGGAACCTCCGGAACGATGCGATGCGGGGGAGATGTTAAGTTGGAGGGATGCAGAGGGCCTCGCGGATGCACCCGCAGCGGGTGCTCCGTCTGCTGACGTGGATTGCGCTGTGGCTGCCGCTCGCCTGCTCGAGTGGCCCGACCGCGACGCCCGCTCCGCGCGCGCAGCCGGAGCTGGCGGGGCAGCTCGTCGAGCTGGGTGAGCGCGCCCTCGAGCGCGGCGACGCCGAGCAGGCGCGCGCGCGCTTCGAGCGCGCCGTGGCGGCCGACCCGGGGTCGGTCGCCGCGCGCACCGCGCTGGTGCGCGCGCTGGTGGCCGAGGGGGAGACCGAGCGGGCTCACGAGATGCTGCTGCCGCTGCTCGAGCGCGAGCCGCCCGACGCCGGCGCCCTCCTGGAGATGGCCCGCATCGACGAGGCGCGTGGCGACCCGGCCGCGGCGCGCACCTGGCTGGAGCGCGGACTCGAGCACGACCCGGGCCGCCTCGAGCTGCACGCGGCGCTCGCTCGGCTCACCGGCCCCGCACCGCGCGGCCTCGGCTCCGATCCGGTCGGGCTGGCCGACGCGCACCCCTACGACCCGCGCGCCCTGGTCGCCGCGGGCGAGGCCCTGCTGGCGCAGGGGCAGCCGGGGCGGGCCCGCGAGCTGCTCGAGAGCGCGGTCGCCCTGGCCGACCTCGGGCCCGGTGCCGCCCGCCGCGCCACCGCCCTGCTGGCCGCCAGCCAGCCCGACTGGGCCGATCGCGGGATCGTCCCCGTGCACGTCTACGCCGACGAGGGCCTGCACCGCCATCCCGCCTGGCGCTTCCGCTTCCGCGCCCTGTGGATCTGGCTCTCGCAGCAGCTCGCACCCGTGCTGGACGCGCGCTTCGTGCCGCTCTCGATCCAGCCCTTCGAGTCGGCCGGCGCCGGGGCCTCGCTGGACGGCATCCAGGCGCGCTTCCTCGCCGGGCAGCCGCGGATCCCGTCCAACGGGATCGTGGCGATCTTCACCGCGCGGCCCACGCCGAAGCTCCCCGGACGCTGGCGCATGGGCCAGGCGGAGTTCCTCGGGCGCGTGATGGCGGTGCGCCTCGAGCCCGGTGCGCTGTCGAGCCGCGTGCTCGCCCACGAGGTGGCGCACCTGTATGGCGGCGTGCACGTGAGCCCGGAGCTCCCGTCGCTGATGAACCCGTCCGGCGACGCGGGGGGCCTCGACCAATGGAACCGGCGCATCCTGGCATCGCTGCGCGGGCGCAGCTTCGGTCTCCGCGGCCTCGACGCCGAGGTCCTGGCGCACGCCGACCTGCGCGAGCTGATCGAGGCGTACCGCGCGGCCGTCCGCGCGAACGCGGCCTTCCGCCGGCGCGGCATGCAGCGGGCCGTGGCCTCGCTGAACGAGTCGCGCTACCTGGCCGCGAGCGAGGCCCGCGAGGCCATGCAGCTCGACGACCACCTCGGAGACGTGTCGAATCTGCTCGGCCACCTGATGCTGCGCGACGGCCGGCCCGCGGCGGCCGCGCTCTGGTGGGAGGCCGCCGCGCGCTTCTACGGCCCGCGCAGCCCGCGGGGCCGCGAGGTGGCCGAGCGGGCGCGGACGATGGGACGCCTGCAGGTGGGAGAGTAGATATCATGGGGCGGATGCGTCTTCCGGGTGTGCTCGCGCTGGTCGGCCCGCTGCTCGCGCTCTCGCTCGCGGCTCCCGCGACGGCGGCAGGACGCGGCGCCGACGGCCGCTTCGACAAGCGCCGCTCGACCCACTTCGTGCTCCACCAGGACGTCGACATCGACCGGCGCTCGGGGCGTCACGGTTCCGCCGCCTTCGAGCGCGCCCTGCTCGACGTGCTCGAGTCCGCCTACGACCTGCTCGATGACGAGCTCGACCTGCGACCCAGCCGCCGCATCCACGTGCTGGTGTACGACCCGGCCATCTTCGACCGGACCTTCGGCGGGCTGTTCCGCTTCTCGGCGGCGGGCTTCTACCAGGGCGTGATCCGGATCCGCGGGGACGTGCAGGTCTCGCCCCGGCTCGCGCGCGTGCTCCACCACGAGCTGGTGCACGCCGCGCTCGACCGCGCCGCGCCGTCGCTCGTGCTGCCGGCGTGGCTGAACGAGGGACTCGCGGAGTGGTTCGAGGCGCGGGCGGTGGGCAAGCACGGCCTCTCGCCGGGCGAGGCCGACTTCCTCGCCCGCGCGGCGCACGAGGGCACCCTGCTGCCGCTCGCCGCGCTCTCGCGCCCGCACTTCGCCCATCTGGCTCCCAACGCCGCCCAGCTCGCCTACCTGCAGTCGTACGCGATGATCGACCACCTGTCGCGGGTGCGCGGCTCGCGCGGGCTCGGCGCCCTGATCGAGCGCGTGATCCGCACGGGCAACCTGGACCGATCGCTGCGCCACGTCGCCCGACTCGGCACGGACGACCTGTACCGCTCGACCTTCAGCTCGTTCGCCGCGGCCCGCTGAGCGGAGCTCCCGCTCAGGACTTCGCGTCGTGGAAGATCACGCCGAGCGTGTAGCGCTCGCCGCGCGTGACCGTGGCGACGCCGTGGCGCAGGCCCGCCCGGTGGAACCCGCGGGCGCCGCGGCGGGGGCGCTCGGCGCTCGCGAACAGCACGATCTCGCCCTGCCCGGGCAGCAGCGCGTCCCCGACCGATTGCGCCCGCGGGCGCTGCTCGACCAGCAGGAAGGCGCCCCCGTCGTAGTCGGCGCCGGGGCGCGACAGGAAGCAGGCGAGCTGGATCGGGAACACCAGGGGGCCGTACAGGTCGCGGTGGAGCGCGTTGTAGCCGCCGGGCCCGTAGCGCAGGAGCAGCGGGGTGGGATGCGGCTGGCCGCGCGACGCGCACAGCGCGCGCATCTCGCGCAGCGTGGCGGGGAAGCGCGTCGGGCGCCGCAGCGCCGCCTCCATCCGGTTCGCGACCGGCGCGAGGCGCCGGTAGGTGTGCGTGCGCAGCGCGCTCACGAGCTTCGGGAGCGGGTCGCGGAAGTAGCGGTACTCGCCGTCGCCGAAGCCGTGGCTGCGCATGTCCACGGTCTTGCGGAAGCGGCGGTCGTCCTCGTAGCTGGCCCGCAGTGCGCGGCACTCCTCGGGCGTCAGCACGGGCTGCGTGCGCGCGTAGCCGCGCTCCCACAAGTCGCGTTCCAGGGCGTTCCAGTCGAGGCCCGCCAGCCGCCGGGCGATCGGATCCGTCATCGGCCGCTCCGCATTTCCCTCCGACACGTAGCGATCTCGGCGCGCGGTTGCGCGCGAATTGCTGCCCTCGAATCCTTCGGATAAGATCGAGTCCGGATCCGGATCGAGGCCAGATTCGAGGACCCGAGGTCGAGGACCCGAGGACTCGGCGACCTGCGGATCTGCGCTGCCGATGGTCCGAACCCCAGCAACGCGCACCGGTCCCGCCAGGCGACCGGCCAGAGGAGATCGCACGTGGCCGACCTCAAGGGCTCCAAG
>JASJBO010000130.1 GCA_030066475.1 Myxococcota bacterium | reverse complement strand
GAGGCGCTGCGCGACGAGCTCGGCGACCTGCTGCTCCAGGTCGTGTTCCACGCGCAGATGGCGCGGGAGGCGGGCGACTTCGAGTTCGCCGACGTGGTGCGGGCGATCGCCGACAAGCTGGTGCGGCGCCACCCGCACGTGTTCGGCGATGCCGACGTCGAGACGGCCACGGCCCAGACGCGCGCCTGGGAGGGGCACAAGGCGGCCGAGCGCGCCGCGCGGGCGCGGGCGCGCGGCGAGGCCGCGCCCGGAGCGCTCGACGACGTCCCGCTCTCGCTCCCGTCGCTCACGCGAGCGGGCAAGCTCCAGCGGCGCGCGACCCGCGCCGGGCTCGCCGCGCCACCCGGCGCCGACGCGCTCGAGCGAGCCTGGGAGGCATACCGGGCGGCGCGCGGCGAGCGCGGGGCGGCGGCGCTGGGCGCCTTGCTGTTCGCGCTGGTGGCCGACGCCGACCGCGCGTCGCTCGATCCCGACCGGGCGCTGCGCGAGGCCAATGCCGGCTTCGAGGCTCGTTGCCGCGCGACTGAACGCGGCGAGGAGCCGACCGCGTAGTCGCCGTACGCGTTGGCCGTGCCGCGCGCGGCTGCACCCCGACCGACCCGGGGCGCTCGAGCCGAGGCGCTACGACGAGGCGGGCCGGAAGAACGGCACGGCGAGCCCGTCCTCGAGCGGCTCGAGCACGACCTCCACGGGCAGGTCGAGCGCGAGGTCGCTCGGAGCGAGGCCGCGCAGCCCGCCCACCAGCCGCACGCCTTCCTCCATCTCGACGACCGCCACCGCGAACGGCACGGCGCTCGCGAACGCGGGATGCGCTGCGCGGTGCGTCACCGTCCACGAGAACACGCGGCCGCGACCGCTGGAGGCCTGCCACTCCCAGGCGGCCGATCCGCACGCGGCGCACTCGAAGCGGGGCTGATGGCGCCAGGTGCCGCAGGCGGTGCAGCGCTGGAAGCAGACGCGCCCGCTCGCGCACTGCGCGTAGAACTCGCGCGCGAGCGGATCGAGGTCGCGCGAGAGGTGCGGCCGGGGTGCCTCGCTCACGCGTCCCTCCGCAGGATCGCGATACTGCCGTCGCCCATGTCGCCCCAGCCGGTGACCAGGCCCAGCCGGGCGCCCTCCACCTGGGCCGCGCCCGCCTGGTGCCGCAGCTGGCGCGCGGCCTCGACCACGTGGTTCAGTCCCCAGACGTGCGCCTGCGAGAGCAGACCGCCGTGGGTGTTCATCGGCAGCTCGCCGCCGAGTCCGAGGCGCTCGCCCGACACGAAGTCGCCCACCTCGCCGCGCCCGCACAGGCCGAGCGCCTCGAGCTGCAGCAGCACGACGTAGGTGAAGCAGTCGTAGACCTGCAGGAAGTCCATCTCGTGCGCGCGCAGGCCCGCCATCTCGAAGGCGCGCGGCGCCGCGTGGCTCAGGCCGATCTCGAACGGGTCGGCGCGCGCGGTCAGGTCGTCGGCCGGGTAGGGGTGCCCCTCGGCTGCCGCGGCGATCGCGACGGGAACGTGCGGCAGGTCGCGCGCCGGCTCGATCGCGCTGACCAGCACGGCGGCGGCGCCGTCGGTCTCGAGGCAGCAGTCGAACAGGCGGAAGGGCTCCGAGATCCAGCGCGCGCCCAGGTACTCGTCCATGCTGAGCGGCTTGCCGCGCATCTGGGCGCGCTCGTTGTGCTGCGCGTGAGCCCGGCAGGTGAGGGCGATCGTGCCCATCGTCTCGGGCGCGATCCCGTAGAGCTGCATGTGGCGGGTCGCCAGCCAGGCGTAGAACTGCACCGGGGCGACGACGCCGTACGGCAGGTAGAAGTCCCGAATCGTGTGGGTCATCGGGTTCTGCACGAACGACGCCTGGCGTGCGCGTCGGCCGCGGCCGGGTCGCAGCGCGGAGTATCCGTTCCAGCCGAGCACGATCAGCACGTGGCGCGCCACGCCCGCGGCGATCGCGAGCGCGGCCGACTGGAGCGCCGCCACCGGGCTCGCGCCGCCGATGCTCACGGTGGTGGCGTAGCGCAGGTCGCGGATGCCGAGGTGGACGGCGAGCTCCTCGGCGGTGGTGTTGAGCGGCGGCGGCACCAGACCGTCGACGTCGCCCGGCGCGAGTCCGGCGTCGGCGATCGCGGCGCGGGCCGCCTCGAGCATCAGCTCGACCGCGCCGCGCTCGGAGCCGCGCACGTAGGCGGTCTCGCCGATGCCGGTGATCGCGGCGCGATCGCGGAAGCCGAGCTCAGCCATCGGCGCGTCCGGGCCCCGGCGCGCGCAGGAAGCCGAGCACGGCCTCGGTGAACCGGTCGTTGCGGTCGCCGGCCACCATGTGTCCGGCCTGGCTCACGTCGGCGAAGCGGGCGTGCGGTGCCTGCTCGAGGAACACGCGCGCGCCCTCCTCGGAGAGCAGGTCCGAGAGGCGACCGCGCACCAGCAGGGTGGGCACCCGCAGCGCGCGCGCGGCCGCGCCCAGCCGGTCGGCATCGTGCACCGGCCGCGCGCCGGACTGGCGGGTCATGAAGGCCGGGTCCCAGTGCCAGCGGTAGCGGCCGTCGGCGTGCAGGCGCAGGTTCTTGCGCAGGCCTTCGAGGTCGCGCGGGCGCCGCCGGTGCGGCAGGTAGCCGGCGACGGCCTCCGCCGCCTCGTCGAGGCTCGCGAAGCCCTCGGGCTTCGCGGTCATGAAGTCGATGATGCGCGCCGCGCCGCTCGCCTCGATGCGCGTGGCGATGTCGACCAGCACGAGTGCGGAGCAGATCGAGTCGGCGGCCTCGCCCTCGGCCAGCAGCGCCGCGATGCCGCCCAGCGAAGCGCCGACCAGGGCCGGCGGGCGCGCGAAGCGCGCGGCGAGTGCCAGCACGTCGTCGCGGAAGGCGTCGGCGCCGTAGTCGGCGTCCGCGGCCCAGGCGCTGTCGCCGTGACCGCGCAGGTCGACCGCGACGGCATGGAAGCCCGCGGCGGCGAGCGCCGCAGCCGTGCCGCCCCAGGCGTGGCGGGTCTGGCCGCCGCCGTGCAGCAGCACGACCGGCGGCAGAGCGGGGTCGCCCCAGGCGTCGGCGATCAGCTCGAGCCCGGCGTGGCCGGTGAGGCGCAGCGGGGTCGGCGGGGGCGGCGAGAGGGGAGCGCTGGGTTGGGTCATCGTGGATCGCCGTTTCCGATCGGAAAATCGCCGGCCGGTATAGCCTCGCGACCCCGCGCCCGCCACGCGTGCGGCCGCGCCTCGAGGGGGCATGCAGGAAGCTCCTGCCGCGCAGGCTCCTATGCGACGCCGTGGCGGCTCGGGGCGACGAGCCGGACGTGGCCGTCGCGCACCTCGACGCGGGGGACGGGCGCCAGCCGCAGCCGCCGGCCGTCGGCGCTGCGGCCGGTGCGGACGTCGAACGCGTAGCCGTGCCACGGGCAGACGAGCCGGCCGTCTTCGACCGCCGCGTCGTCCAGGGGACCGAGCCAGTGCGGGCAGCGGGCGTCGTGAGCGAGCAGCTCGCCGTCCAGCTCGAGGACCCGAACGCGCCGGCCCCGCCACGCCGTGCACAGCGGCAGGCGCTCGCGCAGGGCGTCGAGCGAGCCGAGCTCGACCGCCTCCGGCGCCTCGGCAGAATCGGTGCCGCGCGCGGCCAGGGCGGCGGTGCGGTGCACCATCATCGCCTCGTCTTCGTCCCACAGGCGCGTGTAGAGCGTGACCAGCGCCTCGCCGACGGCCTCCGCCGCGGCGGGCTCGAGGTGCGGCAGGTGGAACTCCACCTCCACGTCGGTCGCGTCGGGCGCGTGGGGCGTGACGCGGGTCCAGATCTCGGTCCCGGCGCCCGGGCCCGCGAGCGTGCGCGACACGTAGCGCGGCGCGTCGGGCTCGATGCACAGCTCGAGTCGGATCGAGTCCTGCGACGGGAGACCGATCTCGGCGCGCCAGCCCCAGTCGCCGGCGTCGAGCAGCTCGATGCTCCGGAAGCTGGTGCGGTGCAGCCAGGGGAGGTGCTCCCAGTCGCGGACGTTCTCCCAGACGCGCGCCTCCGAGGCGGCGACGCGGCGGCGGTAGACGGCGGCGGGCGCGTGCGGCACGCCGCAGGTGGTAGCATGAGCGTCCGTGGCCTTCGACCTCGTGATTCGCGGTGCGACGCTCTACGACGGCAGCGGGGACGCTCCGCGCCGCGCCGACGTGGCGCTGCGCGACGACCGCATCGCGGCGGTCGGCGAGGTCGCCGCGGACGCCGGCACGGCGTCGCTCGACGCCCGCGGTCTGGCGCTGGCCCCGGGCTTCATCGACGTGCACACCCACGACGACTTCGCCGTGCTGCTGCACCCCGAGATGGGCTTCAAGGTGCAGGGCGGGGTCACCACGGTCGTGGTCGGCAACTGCGGCATGGGCGCCGCACCGCACGCGCAGGCGGCGCTGATGGCGCGGGCGTTCCACCCGCACGACACGCTGCCGACCTGGAGCGGACACCGCGGCTATCTCGCGCAGCTCGACGCCGAGCCGGCGAGCTGCAACGTCGCCATGCTGGCGGGCCACGGCACCCTGCGGCTGGCCGCGCTGGGAGGCGCGGCGCGCGCGCCGGACGCGGCCGAGCTGCGCCACATGCAGGCCGGCGTCCGCGAGGCGCTCGAGGCGGGCGCGCTCGGGCTCTCGACGGGGCTGATCTACGAGCCGGGCCGGCACGCCGACACCGACGAGATCGTGGCGCTCGCGTCCGAGCTGTCGGGCAGTGGCGCGCTCTACACCACCCACATGCGCGACGAGGCCTCCCGCCTGCTCGAGGCCGTGCGCGAGGCGATCGAGATCGGCGAGCGGGCCGGCGTGCCGGTGCAGATCTCGCACCACAAGGCGGCCGGCCGCGAGAACTGGGGCCGCGTGACCGAGTCGCTGCGCCTGATCGAGCAGGCCCGGGCACGCGGCCTGGACGTCACCGCCGACCAGTATCCCTACACGGCGGGGAGCACCGTGCTGGCCGCGCTGGTCTCCCACGCCGACTCGGGCCTGGGGCGCTTCGACGGCTCGGAGGTGACGATCGCCTCCGCCCCCGGGCATCCCGAGTGGGAGGGCCGCAGCCTCGCCGAGATCGCGGCCGAGCTGGAGGTGACGCCGCTCGACGCGGCGCGCCGCGTGCTCGACACCGTGGGCATGGCGGCCACCGTGGTGCTCCACAGCATGTGCGACGACGACGTGCGCACCGTGCTGCGCCATCCCACCACGATGATCGGCTCCGACGGCATCCCGACGCTCCACGGCAAGCCACATCCCCGGCTCTACGGAACCTTCGCGCGCGTGCTCGGCCACTACGCGCGCGACGAAGGCGTGCTCTCGCTGAGCGAGGCCGTGCACCGCATGACCGGCTTCCCCGCGCGCAAGTTCGGGCTGAGCGACCGCGGCGCGCTGCGCGCCGGCGCCTGCGCCGACCTGGTGCTGTTCGACCCGGCGCGCATCGACGACGTCGCGACCTACGCCGATCCGCACCGGCCTCCGACCGGCATCGCCCACGTGTTCGTCAACGGGCGCGCGGTGGTGCGCGACGGGGAGCACACCGGGGCCCGGCCCGGCCTCGCGCTGCGGCGCAGCGCTTGAGGCACCCGGCCTTCCTGCAGCGTTCCGCGTGAGCTGGGTCGTCCTGTCGGTCGCGGCGGCGAGCTTCCAGCTCGTCCGCAACGCCCTGGCGCGCCAGCTCGCCGGCAGCATCTCGCCGCTGCTCACGTCCTGGTCGCGCTTCGCGTTCAACCTGCCGTTCTCGCTGCTGCTGGTGGGCGCGCTGGTCGCCTGGCGGGGCGTGCCGCAGCTCTCGCCGCTGTTCTTCGTCTGGTGCCTCGGCACCGGCGTCGCACAGCTGCTGGGCAACGTGGCGCTGGTGGCCGCCTTCCAGCGCTCGTCGTTCTCGCAGTCGATCGCGCTGCACAAGCTCGACGTGGTGCTCGGCGCCGTGCTCGGGGTCGCGCTGTTCGGCGAGTTCCCCAGCGCCTGGGGCTGGGCCGGCGTCCTGGTGTCGACGTTCGGCGTGCTGCTGATGAACCTGGCGGGGGAGGGCGGCCCGGCCGGCTGGCGGCGCGCCTTCCACGTCGACACCGGGGCGCTGCTGGCGCTCGCGTGTGCGGCGCTGCTGGCGCTCACCAGCTTCCTGCTGAAGGAGGCCGCGCTCGAGTTCGTGGCGCTCAACCCGCGCGTCGGGGGCGACCGCTTCGAGGCCGCCGCGCACACCCTGCTGCACGTCACCTGGATCGAGGTGGCCGTGCTCTCGGTGGCGATCCGGCTGTCCGAGCCGGGCGCCTTCGCCCGCGTGCGCGCGCTCTGGCCGCGCATGCTGGCCGTGGGCGCGGCGGGCTTCTCGGGCAGCCTGTGCTGGTTCTGGGCCTACGCGATCGCGCTGGTGGCCTACGTGCGGGCGGTCGGCCAGATCGAGGCCGTGCTCGGCGTGCTGATCTCGCTCTACTGGTTTCGCGAGGCCGGGGTCCGGCGCCAGATTCCCGGCATCGCGGTCGTGACGGCGGGGATCTGCATGGTGCTGCTCGGATGAAAAATGTAACGTGTTCTAAATCCGAGACGGCGGGGCCGGGATGCCGGGACTGGTAGCAGACAAGGTCGGGCTGGTGAGCGGCGCGGCGTCCGGGATCGGGCGCGCCACCGCGCTGGCCCTGGCGCGCGAGGGCGCTCGCGTGCTGCTGGCCGACGTCGACGCCGAGCGCGGCGAGGCCGCCGCCGAGGCCGTGCGCGCCGCCGGCGGCGAGGCCCGCTTCCAGCGCACCGACGTGCGCGATGCCGCGCAGGTCGAGGCCATGGTGGCGGCGGCGGTGGACGCGTTCGGACGGCTCGACTGCGCGGTGAACAACGCGGGCGTCACGGCGCTGGGCGGCGCACTGCCCGACATCTCGCTCGAGGACTGGCAGGACACGATCGCGATCAACCTGACCGGGGTGTTCCTGGCCATGAAGTTCGAGCTCCCGGTGATGCAGCGACAGGGCGGTGGCGCGGTGGTGAACATGGCGTCGGGCGCCGGACTGGTGGCGACCCCGGGCCTGGCGCACTACTGCGCCTCGAAGCACGGCATCCTGGGCCTGACCAAGACGGCGGCGCTCGAGAACGCCCGCACCGGGGTGCGCGTCAACGCGATCTGCCCGGGCAGCACCGACACGCCGATGCTCCAGGGCTTCCTCGAGCGCGCGCCCGAGGCGCGCCCGATGATCCTGGCCAGCCAGCCGGGCGGCCGGCTCGGCACGCCCGAGGAGATCGCCGAGGCCGCCGTCTGGCTCTGCTCCGACCGCGCCTCGTTCGTGACCGGCGAGTCGATGCTGGTCGACGGCGGGGCCGTGTGTCGCTGAGGAGCGCGGGTACGGCGGGTCGTACGCGCTGGCGGACCAGCGCGACGGGCTGCGTCGCTTCGCCGACGAGGTGATCGCGAAGGTCCGCCGAGGCATCGAGGAGGAGACGCGGATGCGACGATTCGAGGAGCGCGCGGTGCTGCTGACCGGAGCGGCGTCGGGCATCGGCCGCGCCACCGCGCTGCGGCTGGCGGAGGAGGGCGCACGGCTCGCGCTCTCCGACGTGCAGGCCGAGGGCCTCGAGGCCACGGCCAAGGAGGCGCGCGAGCGCGGCGCCCCGTGCGAGGCCAGCGTCTCGGACGTGAGCGACGAGGCGGCCGTGGCGGCGCTGGTCGCGGGGACCGTCGAGCGCTTCGGGCGCCTCGACGTGCTGTGCAACATCGCCGGCATCCTGCGCTTCGACAACACCCACGAGCTCTCGCTCGATGCCTGGAACCGGATCCTGGCCGTCAACCTGACGGGGACCTTCCTGACCTGCCGTGCCGCGCTGCCGCACCTGCTCGAGGCGCGCGGCAACATCGTCAACATGTCCTCCTCGTCGGCGCTGGCCGGCCACCCCTGGACGGCCGCCTACTCGGCCTCGAAGGGCGGGGTGCTGGCCCTCACGCGCGGCCTGGCGATCGAGTACGGCAAGCTGGGCCTGCGGGCGAACGCCGTGTGCCCGGGCGGCGTGAACACGCCGATCCAGCAGGCGTTCCACGTCCCGGAGGGCGCGAACCCGAAGCTGCTGCGCAAGATCATGCCCTTCACGGGCATGGTGGAGCCCGAGACCGTGGCGAGCACCGTGGCGTTCCTGGCCTCCGACGACGCCGCGCACGTCAACGGCGACGCGATCCGGGTCGACGGCGGGATGCTGAGCTAGAGCAGGCCGCCGTTGTCTTGCTACGACAGGGGCTTGCGGGGCGTTCTCGAGAACCGGGATCACCTTCGCTGCAGGACGGGCAGCCAGAACGGGAGCGCGAGCAGCGCCAGGGCCAGGGCCGCGAGCGGACTGGCCAGCGGCGGCGGCTCCGGCCCCGGCAGGCCCAGCCACAGGGCGCCGAGCAAGGAGCCGTACAGGGTCGTGGCGGCGGCCGCCGTGGCGGCCAGCGCCCGCAGCAGATCGCCGCGTGCACCGGCCTGGGCGTAGGGACCCCAGAATCCCGACGGGCGCACGCGCTCCGAGAAGGTGCGCAGGGTCTCGGCCTCGGTCGGCGGTCCGAGCCACGAGACGGCCGTCGCGCCCAGCGTCGCGAGGGCGGCCGCGCCGAGCATCTGCACCGCCTCGGAGTCGATCGCTGCCAGTGCGATCGGGGCGAACGCGAACGAGAGCAGCAGGGCGGTCAGCTCGCCCCAGGCCGTGACCCGCCACCAGATCCAGCGCAGCACCGTCACGGCGCCGATCCCGGCGCCGAGCACCAGCGTGGCCTTCCACGCCGACTGCACCGAGTCGAGCCGCACCAGCACCAGGCCCGCGACCACGGCGACGGCCAGGTTGCTGCCCCGCGCCACCCAGACCTGCGCGCGCGGGTCGGGCGCGCGCCGGCGCAGCCCCTCGCAGTAGAGCCGCCCGTAGACGTCGTGCGCCAGGTAGGAGGCGCCCCAGTTCAGGTGGGTGTCGAGCGTCGAGGCGAGCGCCGCCAGCATCGCGGTCACCAGCAGGCCGCGCAGGCCGTCCGGCAGCAGCTCGCGCATGCCGAGCACGAAGCTGGCCTCGCGGTCGCGCACCAGGGCCTCGCCGGCGAGCTCGGGCGCCGGGGGGAACAGGGCGAGCAGGGCGAGTGCCAGGGGCACCCAGAGCAGGCTGCGCAGGCCGATCTGGAGGAACGCGAAGATCACCGCGGCGCGGCGCGCGTCGACGTCGCTGCGGCACGCCATGGTGCGCTGGGCGAGGTAGCCGCTGCCGTCGGCGTTGCGCTGCAGCAGCCACTGCAGCGCGAAGACGGCGACCAGACCGCCCGTGGCGCCGCGCGCGGCCTCCGGGGTGAGGGCGTAGAGCTGCGCCGCCGTGATGCCGCCCAGGGCGTCGCGCGCATCGAGCTGGCGCAGCGCCGCGAGCACGCCCTGGGGTCCGCCCGCCGCCTGGAGCGCCACCAGCGCGAAGCCCGCCGTGGCCAGCAGCATGATCGCGAGCTGCCCGAGGTCGGTGGCGACCACTCCGCGCAGCCCCCCGGTGGTCGAGTAGGACAGCGCGAACCCCACCACGGCCACGATCGAGATCAGGTTCTCCGCCGACTGCACGGCGGCGTCGGCGCCGCCGCGCGCGGACGCCAGCTCGATGCCGGCGGCGCGCACGAACGCCACCACCGGCTCGAACAGCGCGGGCGGCAGCCAGTCGCTCCAGAACAGGAAGCGCTCGGCGACCAGCCCGCCCGCGAACAGCACCATCGCGACCACGACGCCGTTGAAGACGACCCCGTAGAGCAGGGCCCGCAGCGCGCGCAGCAGCAGCGCGCCGCGCCCCGAGTAGCGCAGCTCGGCGAAGGCGGCGTCGGTCAGGACGCCGGCCCGCCGCCAGCCCGGGGCGAACAGGAAGCCGAGCAGCAGGAAGGCGAGCCCGTAGCTCCAGAGCTGCCAGAGCGAGAACAGCCCGGCGGTCGCCACCAGGCCGGCGACCACGAGCGGGGTGTCGGCCGCGAACTGCGTCGCCGCCATCGACATGCCGGCCTGCCAGCCGCGCAGCGTGCGGCCCGCCAGGAAGTACTCGTCGAGGTCGCGCGAGGCCTGGCGGCGCGCGCGCAGGCCCGCGGCCAGGGAGTAGGCCACGAACAGGGCGACGATCGCGACGTCGAGGGAGCGCACCGCCCGGCACGGTAGGCGCTCGGCCGGGACCGGCTCAAGGGGGCGAGCGCCGCGCCGCCCCGGGTTTGGCGGCGTTCGCGCGAATCGAGCAGACTCCGGACTCGATGAGCCAGACCTGCCGCGATCTCGACGACTTCGACCTCGACCGGCTGCGCGGTCGCCGGGGCGAGAAGTGGCAGCTCTACCCGCCGGACGTGCTGCCCGCCTGGGTCGCGGAGATGGACTTCCCGCTGCCGCCGCCCGTGCGCGCCGTCGTGCAGCACGCGCTCGACCACGACGACCTGGGCTATCCGCTGCACCCGCGCCCGACCGAGCTGCCGGCGGTGTGCGCGGAGCACATGCAGGCGCGTTTCGGCTGGGAGATCGACCCGCGCAGCGTCGAGATCCTGAGCGACGTCGTGCAGGGCATCTACGTGGCGCTGCACCAGCTCTGCGCTCCCGGGGAGGGCGTGGTGGTGCAGACGCCGGTCTACCCGCCGTTCCTGGGCGCGGTGCGGGACAGCGGGCGACGTCTCGTCGAGAACCCGCTGCGCGAGGGCGCCGCGCGCTGGGAGCTGGACCTGCCCGGGCTCGAGGCGGCGATCGACGCCGACACGCGCATCCTGCTGCTCTGCAACCCGCAGAACCCGACGGGCCGGGTGTTCGAGCGCGCCGAGCTGGAGGCCCTGGCCCAGGTGGCGCTGGCGCGCGACCTGGTGGTGGTCGCCGACGAGATCCACGCCGATCTCGTGCATCCGGGGCACGAGCACGTGCCGTTCGCCGCGCTCGGTCCCGAGGTCGCGGCGCGGACGATCACGCTCACCTCGGCGACCAAGTCGTTCAACATCCCGGGAGTGCGCTGCGCGGTGGCGATCTTCGGGAGCACCGAGCTGAAGCGGCGCTTCAACGGACTCCCCCGCCACGTGCGCGGCGGGCTCGGCTCGCTGGGCGTGGACGCGACCATTGCGGTGTGGCGCGAGGGCGGGCCCTGGCTCGACGCCGTGCGCGCCCACCTCGACGAGAGCCGCCGCAGCATCGACGCCTTCGTCCGCGATCACCTGCCGGGCGTCCGCTACCGCATGCCGGAGGCCAGCTACCTCGCCTGGCTCGACTGCCGCGCGCTCGCGCTCGAGCCGACGCCCTACGACTTCTTCCTCGAGCGCGCCCGGGTGGGGCTCTCGCCGGGTCCGAGCTTCGGGAGGCCGGGCGAGGGCTTCGTGCGCCTCAACTTCGGCACGCCGCGCCCGCTGCTGGTCGAGATCCTCGAGCGCATGGCCAAGGCCCTGCGCGAGCGCGGTCCCGTCGAGGCATGACGCTGCGCGTGCTCGACCCCGAGTGGTTCGGCGCCAGCCACGCGTCGCTGACGGTCGGCTTCCGGGTCGAGGACGGCGCCGGGCCGGTCGACGCGCCGGCTACGGTGCGGCTGAACGGCGAGGTCCGCGCGCGGGTGGAGGGGCCGGCGGGCGCGCGTCACCTGCGGCTCGACGGTCTCGAGCCCGACACCGACTACCGGATCGAGATCGAGGTCGAGGGCGCCGATCCGCCCGAGCGCGACGCCTACTTCCCGGAGACCGCCCGCACCTTGCCCGCGCCGCGCGGGGCCCGCACCGCGAGCTTCGCGACGCTCAACGACCTGCACTTCGGGGAGATGCGCTTCGGCGGCCAGCTCACCGACGACTTCGAGTACGGCGACGAGGCCCCGGGCCATCCGGTGGTGCGCGGCGAGGACACCGAGGTCCCGTACTGGAAGGCGATGAACGAGGACGCCATCGCCGAGATCAACGCGGCGGGAGTGGACGCCGCGTTCATCAAGGGCGACATCGCCGACCGCGGGCTGCCCGAGCAGTTCGACGCCGCGGCGGCCGCCTTCGCGCGCTTCGCGATGCCCCACCACGCCTTTCTCGGCAACCACGACTACTACGGCCGGCACGCGGGCCACGAGGCGGTCGACGGCTACGCGCTGCTGGGCCAGCCCGAGGCGCCCCGCACGGTCGAGCTGGGCGGCTGGCGGCTGGTGCTGCTCGAGACGGCGCTCCCCGGCGAGCACCACGGCCACTTCGACGGCGACCGGATGGACTGGCTCGCGGCCACCCTCGACGAGACGCGCGAGACCGGCCAGCCGACGCTGCTGCTGATGCACCACCAGCCGGTCCCGCCCGAGCACCGCGACTCGTACCCGAACTCGATCGGCCTCGACCCCGAGCACTCGCTGCGCGTCTTCGACCTGGTCGGGAGCCAGCCGCAGGTGCGCGGCGTCCTGATCGGACACACCCATCGCAACCGCGTGCGCCGCTACCGGGCCAGCGGCGCGGTGCCCTTCGTCGAGGTGCAGTGCACCAAGGACTACCCGGGCGGGTGGGCCCACTACGAGCTGTACGAGGACGGCAGCTTCCGCCAGGAGGTGCGCCGCACCGCGACCCCTCGCGCGCTCGAGCACTCGACGCGCTGCCGGCAGTGCTTCCGGGGGGCGTATCGCCTGTTCGCGCTGGGCCGCCTCGCCGAGCGCAGCTTCGTCGCCGGCGGCGACTGAGGACGCGCCGTGGACTCCAGCTTCCTGCACACGATCTCGGCTCGCGCGCTCGCGGGGGCGATCCGCGGGCGCGAGCTGTCGGCGCGCGAAGCCGTCGACGCCTGCCTCGCTCGCATCGAGGCAGTCAACCCGCGGCTCAACGCCGTGGTCGCGCTGCGGGCCGAGGCCGCGCGTGCCGAGGCGGAGGCAGCCGACGCGGCGCTGGCCCGCGGCGAGGCGCGCGGCCCGCTGCACGGCCTCCCGGTCACGATCAAGGACTCGTTCGACAGCGCCGGCCTGGTCTCGACCTGGGGAACGCCCGGGCGCGCCGGCTTCGTGCCCGACCGCGACGCCACCGTCGTGGCCCGCCTGCGCGCGGCCGGCGCGATCGTGCTGGGCAAGACCAACACGCCCGAGTTCACGATGGGCTTCGAGACCGACAACCCGATCTACGGGCGCACCTGCAACCCCTACGCGGCCGAGCGCTCGCCCGGCGGCAGCAGCGGCGGCGCCGCGGCGATCCTGGCGGCGGGCGGCTCGCCGCTCGACCTGGGCACCGATACCGGCGGCAGCATCCGGATGCCGGCCCACGCGTGCGGCATCACCGGCATCCGACCCACGACGGGGCGCGTGCCGCGCACCGGCCACGCGATCGGTCCGGGCTCGGCCATCGACGCGCTGACCCAGGTGGGCCCGATGGCGCGGCGCGTGGAGGACCTCGCCTGGGTGCTGCCGATCCTGGCCGGCCCCGACGGGCTCGATCCCTTCGTGGCGCCGGTGCCGCTCGGGGACCCGGACGCGGTGGAGCTCGGGCGTCTGCGCGCGGTGTTCCACGTCGACAACGGGCTCGCGTCGCCCTCTCCACCGGTGGTCGCGGCCGTCGAGCGCACCGCCAAGGCGCTCGACGCGGCCGGCGTGCGCATCGAGGAGCGGCGCCCCCCTGCGATCGAGGAGACCCAGGAGATCTTCGCGCCGCTGATCCTCGACGCGGGCTCGGCGCTGCGCCTGCTGGCGGAGCGCTGCGGCACGGCGCCCGAGGACAGCTCGTTGCGCGTGCTGCTCGAGGCCCCCGCGCTCGACGCCGAGCTGCGCGCGCGCGTGATCGACCGCTGGGACCGCTTCCGCGTCGCGCTGCTCGACTTCGTGCAGCGGGTCGACCTGATCGTCTCGCCCGTGAACGCGCTGCCCGCGCTGCCTCACGGGGCGGTGGACGAGAACATGATGGCCTTCACCTACACGATGACCCACAACCTGACGGGCTTCCCGAGCGCCGTGGTACGCGCCGGCAGCTCGCCCGACGGCTTGCCGATCGGCGTGCAGCTGGTGGCCGCGCCGTGGCGCGAGGACGTGGCGCTGGCCGCGGCCGCAGCCGTGGAGCGCGCACTCGGTGGCTTCGAGCCGCCGCCGGAGGGGGGCGCATGAATCCGCTCAAGGGCGCACTGCTGATCCTGATGGCGCTGTTCTACGTGTACGCGGGCGTGCTCCACTTCCAGGTGCCCGAGGCGTACCGCCCGATGATGCCGCCGTACCTGCCGGCACACCTCGCACTGGTCTACCTGTCGGGGCTGTTCGAGATTGCGCTTGGCATCGGCGTGCTGATTCCCCCGCTGCGCGCCCTGTGCGCCTGGGGACTGGTCGCGCTGCTGCTCGCCGTGCTGCCGGCCAACATCCACATCGCGCTCCACGACATCCCCGTGTTCGGCGCCGAGCAGGGCGCCGGCGCCCTGAACTGGGTCCGCGTCGCCCTCCAGGCCGTCCTGATCGCCTGGGCCTGGTGGTACACCGGCCCCCGCCAGCCGTCCCTGGACTCCGCCGTCCCGGCTTGATGGACTCCGCTCGCCTGCGGCTCGCTGCGCGCTGCGCCGCTGCGCGGCTCCGCTTGCGGCTTCCCCCTTCGGGCCCTCTCGATGCCGGGGCGAACGCGTCTTGATGGACTCCGCTCGCCTGCGGCTCGCTGCGCGCTGCGCCGCTGCGCGGCTCCGCTTGCGGCTTCCCCCTTCGGGCCCTCTCGATGCCGGGGCGAACGCG
>JASJBO010000137.1 GCA_030066475.1 Myxococcota bacterium | reverse complement strand
CTCGCTGCGCGCCGCCTTTGGCGGCTTGCGGACTTCGCTCGCCTGCGGCTCGCTGCGCGCCGCCTTTGGCGGCTTGCGGACTTCGCTCGCCTGCGGCTCGCTGCGCGCCGCCTTTGGCGGCTTGCGGACTTCGCTCGCCTGCGGCTCGCTGCGCGCTCCGCCGCTACGCGGCTTCGCTTGCAGCTACCAGCCCCGCAGGTCGATCTCCCAGGTGTCGACCACCCGCTCCCCGTCCACGAGGTGCAGGCGCTCGTGGTAGGCGACGGTCGGATCGACGTGCGCCGGCCACACGCGGATGCGATCGCCCACGGCCGGCGCCCGCTCGGCGGCGAAGGTGACGTGCTCGTCCGAGCAGAACCAGACCTTGGCCCCCTCGATCTCCGGGTTGCCGTGGTCCATGCCGAGCGACTTCAGACCACAGTCCGCGACCGCATACCCCTCGGAGACCGAGATCACGGTGGACCACACCGCGAACGCGCGCCGAAAGGGCAGCCCCAGCTTCTCGTAGGCCGTGTCCATCAGCGAGTAGGAGCCGGCCTGGATCTCGGTGGCGAGCCCGTTCAGGTCGTAGGTCCCGGTGCCGCCCGCCGACACCACCTCGCCCCCGGTGAGGGCGTGGGCGTGCGCCAGCTTCTCCATCGCCTCGACGCACACCTGCGCGCGCTGCGCGCGGTCCGCGACCGCCATCGCGTGCCCCTCGTAGCCCATCACGCCGCGCACCACGAGCCCGCGCGCGCGCGCCCGATCGGCCAGCCGCCCCGCGGCCTCGGACCGGCAGCCGCAGCGCGGCATCCCCACGTTCACGTCCACCAGGACCTCGCGCACGCCGCCCGACGCGGCCGCCTCGATCGTCTCCTCGGAGTCGACCGCCACCGTCACGCGGGCGTCGAGCGCTCCGAGCCGCCGCGCGTCGAGCACCTCGTTCGCGAGCAGCAGGTCCTCGCCCAGCCCGGCCGCGGCGAGGCCCTCCATCTCGCGGATCGTGGCGCAGGTGAAGCCGCGGTGGCCGTCCTGCGCCTGGCGGCGCGCCAGGGCCGTGCACTTGGTGGCCTTGACGTGTGGGCGCAGGCGGGCCCCCGGCAGCGCGGCGCTCATCGCCTCGAGGTTGTGCTCGAGCGCCGCGACGTCCACGACGAGTGCCGGGGTCGCGAGCTCGTGGATCTGCATCCCCCGTTTGTAGCACGGAGCGGACCCACCCCGAGCTCGGCTATGGTTCCGGTCTGCCGCTGCGGACGCTCGGAGGTGAGGATGACATCCGGAAGAGTCACAACGGGAAGAGCCACATCGGGAAGCGCTACATCGGGGCGGACGACATCGGAGTGCCGGAGTGCCGTCCGCTTCTCACCCGGCGAGCTGATCCACCACAAGCTGTTCGGCTATCGCGGCGTGATCGTCGACGTCGACGCCGACTTCCAGGGGACCGACGAGTGGTACGAGGAGATGGCCCGCTCGCGGCCGCCGCGCGACGAGCCCTGGTACCACGTGCTGGTGCACGAGGGCGAGCACATGACCTACGTGGCGCAGCGCAACCTCGAGCGCGACGAGTGCCACGAGCCGATCGAGCACCCGATGGTCGCCGAGTTCTTCCGCGGCTTCCGCGACGGGCGCTACGAGCGCGACGCGGCGGTCAACTGAGCGCCCCCGAGCCCGCCGCGAAGCCCTGCGCCGAGAAGCCCACGCGCTCCGCGCCGAGCACCGCGCGGAACGCCTCGAGCGCGGCCTCGGCATAGCCCGGCTCCGCCCACGCGGCGTGGCCGGCCGCGCGCAGCCGCTCGAGCGCGGTGCGGCTGCGACGTCCCCCGGCCCCGTCGCCCGCGAAGAAGTCGTCCACCACGACCCGCTCGACGACGGGCTCGAGTGCGCGCGCCAGGCGGCCGGGATCGCCGGGCAGCAGCGGCGAGACGGCGGCCTGGGTGCGCACGCCGGCGCGCCGCAGCCGCGCCAGCGTCTCGATGCGCAGCCCGATCGACGGGGAGTCCGGCTCGAGCAGCCGGCGCACGCCCTCGTCGTCGGTGGTGACGGTCAGACTCGCGATGGCCGTGGGCAGGCGCGCCAGCAGGTCGGCGTCGCGCTCGATCAGGGGACTGCGGGTCTGCATCACCAGGAAGGCCGGCGGGTGCGCCGACATCACCTCGAGGCAGCCGCGCGTGAGGCGCAGCCGCCGCTCGAGCGGCGTGTACGGGTCCGTCACCGAGGCGCAGAAGATGCGCGCGTCGCGCAGCCGCCCGCGCTCGCCCTCGCGGCGCAGCCGCTCGGGCGCGTTGCGCTTGGGCGAGATCCAGTGCGACCAGGGCAGCCGGTAGGGGTTCGCGCGCTGCACGGTCATCTCGCGCACGTAGCAGTACACGCACGAGAACTGGCAGCCGGCATACGGCTGGAGCGTGTGGGTGAACGCGGACAGGTAGCCGCCGGTGGGGGTCAGGATCCGCTGTACGTCGCGCGGGAACACGCGGGCCCGGCTCATGCCGAGATGGTACGCTCGCGCCCCGATGTTCGCCCTGGAGCTCGCGGACGCCACCAAGCGCTACGGCCGTCGCCGGGCGCTCGACGCGGTCGCGTTGGTGGTGCCGA
The DNA here is from genome assembly GCA_030066475.1 of Myxococcota bacterium. The sequence continues at coordinate 11,724 of JASJBO010000137.1, read as the reverse complement.
GCGGAGCGGCCGTCGGCCTGCTCGGACCGAACGGCGCCGGCAAGACCACGGCGCTGCGGTTGCTGCTGGGCTTCACGCGTCCCACCTCGGGCGGCGCGCGGCTGTGCGGGCGCGACCCGTTCGACCCGGCCGCGCGCGCCGACGTCGGCTACGTGCCGGAGCGGCTGCGGCTGCCGACGGCGATGACCCTGGGGCGCTTCCTGCGCGTGCACGGCGCGCTGGGCGGCCTGGACGGCACCGCCCTGACGCGCGAGATCGACGCCGTCTGCGAGCGCACCGGCCTGCGCGACCGGCTGGGCGAGCGGCTCGGCTCGCTCTCGAAGGGCCTCGCCCAGCGCGCCGGCTTCGCCCAGGCTCTGCTCGGGGATCCGTCGCTGCTGATCCTCGACGAGCCCACCAGCGGCCTCGATCCACTCGGCGTGCGCGACGCGCGCGCGTGGATCGAAGCGGCGCGCGCGCGCGGCGCCACCGTCCTGGTCAGCTCCCACGTGCTCTCCGAGGTCGAGCGGGTGTGCGACTCGATCGCGATCCTCCACGAGGGCCGGATCGCCGCAAGCGGAGCGCTCGACGCGGTGGTGCGCCCGGGCGAGTCGCTCGAGGACGCCTTCGTGCGGACGGTGCGCGGGTGAGCGGACAGCTCGGCGGTTTCGCGACGCTGGCGGTCGAGGCGTGGCGCGACGGGCTGCGCCGCCGCTTCGCCTTCGTGGTCGCCTTCGTCGCGCTGGTGGGCCTGCTCGGCGCCGAGAGCTGCACCGACTTCGGCCTGGGCGACATCTCGATGAACCAGCAGGAGCTCGACCCCCAGCTCGTCGCCGGCTTCGTCGCCCCCCTGCTCTACGCCTTCCAGGCGTTCGTGTTCGTCGCGATCGCGGGCGTCCTCGCCTCCGATCACCTCGCCAGCCCGCTCGCCGAAGGCAGCGCCGCGCTGTGGCTGGCTCGCCCGGTCGCGCGCGGCAGCTACGCGGGCGCGCGTCTGGCCGGCGCCCTCGGCGTCGCCGCGGTGGCCGGTGTGTTGATGCTGGGCGGCACGGGTGCATTGCTCGTCGCGCGCCACGGACTGGCCGCAGGCCCCGCGATCTGGGGCGCGATCGCGGCGCTCGCCGGCGCGCTCTGCGTCAGCGCGCTGGCGATGGCCGCCTCGCTCTGGATCGGACGCGCCGCCGTCCTGCTGCTCGTGGTGCTGGGCATCCCGTTCGTCGTGTTCGCCAACGCCGCGATGTTCGCCGGCGCCCTGTTCGAGCTCGAGGTCGGCGGCCTCACCGCCTCGGTCACCCGCTTCGCGCCGCCGCTGGGCCTCGCCGTCATCGCGGCCGTCGCTCCCTGGAACCCCCACGTCGAGCTCGGCGACGAGCTCGCCCCCCTCTGGCGCCTCAGCGCCTGGGCCCTCGGCTCCGTCGCCCTGCTCGTGCTGGCCTTCCGCCGCACCGAGATCCGCTAGCTGTTGGACTTCGTTCGGCTTCGCCTCACTGCGCGCGCAAGCTGGGTGGACTTCGCTCGGCTTCGCCTCGCTGCGCGCGCCGCGTGGGGCAGGACCGCGCTGCTCGGGCTTTGGTGGGCGGCGCTTGCGCGGGCAGCCGTCGCGGCTTCGTTCGGGGCGGGCAGGCCGGCGGAACGGCCTCACGACCGGAGCTCCCGTAGCCATCTCTGCCGAGATCGAAGGGGGAAGCCGCAAGCGGAGGCGAAGCCGGAGCGCGCAGCGAGCCGCAGGCGAGCGGAGTCCACCAAGGCCGGAGCGCGCAGCGAGCCGCAGGCGAGCGAAGTCAACCGGGCGGCGCGCGTCCGGGCAGTCCGGATAGACTCCCGGCTGGCTGCCTCGGCTCGCCCCGGGCGGCACTTGCGCCGGAGGGATTCGAAGCACGGCCATGACGTTCCCGCCGCTCTCGGGTGCGCTGGAGGGGCTCCGGCTCCTCGAGCCGACGGACCTGCCGCGCTACAAGGCGGCGGTCGAGCGCGGTGAGCAGCTCGGCTTCGGCTACTACTTCGCGTACCTGCTGACGAACGACTTCAACGGGGACCGCTCGGCACGCATCCTGCGCACCGACGCGAAGGACGCCGCCCGGGCCTGCGAGGTGCCCGGGTTGCGCGTCGTGGAGCGCAAGGCGAAGCTGGGCGCCTGCGAGCTCGTCAACGACGGATCCGACTTCGGCCGCGCGGGGCTGCGTCAGCTGAAGGACAGCCTGCGCCCGGCGCAGGTGCACGTCGAGTTCCGCGGTAGCCAGGCGGCGGCGGCGTGAGGCGCGTGGGCCTGCTCTGCAACTGCAAGGCCGGCGCGGATCCCAAGCAACAGCTGAGCCCGTCGGTCGTCAACCGCGCGTTGCTGATCGCCGAGCGGCTGGCGCCGTCGGGCATCCAGGTCTTCCTCTACTCGCCGAAGGACGTCACTGGGGCGGACGACGTCCCGGGCTACACGGTGGTGGGGCGGGATCTGGTGGCCGACCGGCAGCCGGTGCCCCGGGTGAACGCGAACTGGACCTACGCGACGCGTCGCCTGCTCGATCGGGGGATGGGATACCGCCGCTTCAAGAGCTGGACCCGGCAGAACGGGATCGGGGTCTACGTGCCGTACGAGTTCTCGGAGCTCGTCTCCAACAAGCTGAAGGCCTACGAGGTGGTGCGGGACTGGGACCCGTCGCTCCATCCGCACACCGAGGACTTCACCGGCTCTCCCGTCCAGCTCGACGCGTTCCTGGCGCGATGCCCGCTCGTCTTCGTCAAGCCCCGCGCGGGCAACAAGGGCAATCGCATCTTCGTGCTCCGGCGGGCCGGCGACGAGTACTCGCTGAAGTACTACGACACGCGCGCGCGACGCGCCTTTCCGCGCCTCTCGCTCGAGGCCGCGCTGGCCCTGATCGAGGTCGCGGCCGGTGAGGAGCGCTACGTGGTGCAGGAGGGCGTGGAGTCGCTCCGCTACCGGGAGGCGGTCTTCGACGTCCGCGTCGTCGCGGTCAACGACGGGCGGCGCTGGCACACGATCCTCGAGACCCGCCTCGCTCCCCCGGACAGCGAGCTGTCGAACGTGTTCCAGGGCGGCTCCATCCAGGTGACCGAGGAGCTGCTCGCGTCGATGCTGGGCGAGCAGGCGGGTCGCGAAGTCGAGGAGGAGATCCGGCGGGTGTCACGCGGTCTCGCCGAGCACCTGGAGTCGCACTATCCCTCCGCGTTGCCCGAGCTCGGCTTCGACTTCGTGCTCGACCGCGAGCGCGGGCTCCACCTCGTCGAAGTCAATGCGAAGCCGGGCGTCGCCGGCTTCGGCTCCGAGACGAAGATCTTCGACTGGCAGGCCGAAGACGCGCACCACTACGACCGATGGGTGAGCCCCCACATGGAGCACCTCGCGGCCTTCCTCGAGGCCAAGGTCGAAGCGACCTGATCAGCGGAAGGCGGCCCGGCGCGCGGCATCGCTCAGCAGCATGCGGGCCCCGTCGTGACCGACGCCGGGAACGACCTCGAAGACCGACCCGGTCCATGCGGGGAAGAGCTCGCGGTAGGCGCGGTAGTTCTCGTGGCGGACGAGACGGTTCTCGCCCTGCAGCCCCCCCGGACAGCTCTTGTCCAGGGTGCCCTCGGTGTAGGTGTCCAGGGCGCCCGCCAGGTAGTAGCTCCGGCGTCGGAACAGGTTGGCCCGGATGCGGTCCGGACCGACCCGCCGCATGTAGCGATTCAGGTCGCGCAGACCGTACTTGTAGTCGTCGTAGTCGGGGCAGGACCGCCCGTTCGGGACCTCGAAGCGACCGGTCGTCGCGGCGCGGCGCCGGGCGTCCACGTACAGGTAGCTCGACGGGTTCATCACGACGTAGCGGACTTCGACCGCCGCATCGGAGCAGCCGCTGCCCCCAGCGAGGTAGCGGCCCACGAACTGCCCGCCCGCGGAGTGCCCGATCAGCACGACGGTCTCGAGCCCTGGAAAGGAGGCGCGCGACGGGGAACAGATCTGCTCCAGCAGCTCGTCCAGGACCGCGAAGGCGCTCACCCGCTTCGGATCGAGCGAGCGGTTCCCGATCTTCCAGCCGTGCGCGCTCCAGTGGTGCTCGCCGGGTGCCGGCTCGTCCTCGCGGGTGCGAAAGCGCGGAGCCAGCAGGGCGGCGTCCCGCAGGCGCCCCTCGGCCCTCGCGGCCGCGACGAGCCGGTCGTAGTAGCGGTCCGCGTCGCGCCGGTTCCCGTGGATGACGATCACGACGCGCCGCACGGCTTCGTTTCGGTCCAGCGGCAGGCTGCGGTAGTAGACGAGCGTGCCGCCGGTCCCGAGGTGCAGCGCGTCCCGACAGCGCCGTCTCTCGGTGCAGGGGTCCGACCGGCCCGCCGCGGGTTCCGCTGCGAGCACGCCGATCGTGATCGAGGCCAGCACGGCGAGCGCGGCGCCGCCCCGAAGGGGGGCGATCGATCGGCTGGGCGGGAGACCGGCAGCGTCGCGATCGCTGCTGCCCGATCCGCCCCGGTATCGGGTGGCGCGCCGGATGACTGTCCCTTCCGCGTTGACCGCTCGGTCAGCTCGGTCGCATCGCTGGCGAATCCTGGAGCCGTACGAAGCTCGATTATGATCGCAAGTTGCCCAGTTCGTGCGACACCTGGGCCCCCCAGATCGTCACCCTTCAGCGGCGGCGTGCGCGCCCGCACGCCCGCGAGGGGAAAGGACGGCAGATGGCAGAGGCTCTGGAGGTCGCCGCTGGACACGCTCCCGCAGCCGCCGCGCAGGCGCCGGGACAGTCCCTGTTCGAGGCCGAGAGGCTCCGCCGCGCGGCCTGGGCCTTCACGACGCGCCGGGTTCCGACCGATCGGCCCTACCGGATCCGGCACGAGGCCGTCGCGCCGCGCGCCGGGGATCTCGTGCTCGCGCGCGTGGACCTCCTGGGCCACCACCGGGGGCTCCAGCTCTGGAGCGGACGCCGGAGGAACCTGTTTCCCGGCGACGAGATCGTCGTGGCCTACGGCAATCGCTACGCGTCGAACCAGTTCGAGGCCGTCGTGCCCCGCACCCTGGGTCCCTGCCACCTGGTCGCCGGCGGCGGCGTGGCCGCCAAGGCGCGGTCCTGGCACGGCCGCATCTCGCGCGGGCCGACCGTGATCACGCCGATCGGACTCCTGCTCGGCGCCGACGACCGGCCGGCGAACCTCGGGGACCACGCCATCGAGGCGGCCGCCCACCTGACCGAGCCCCGTCTTCCCACGATCGCGGTGGCGGGCACCGCCATGGACGCCGGCAAGACCACGTCGGCGGCCTTCCTCGTCCGGGGGCTGATCGAGGCCGGCTTCCAGGTCGGCTACGCCAAGGTCACGGGCACGGGCGCCGGGGGCGATACCTGGCTCCTGGCCGACGCGGGCGCGGACCCCGTCCTGGACTTCACCGATGCCGGGCTGGTGTCGACCTACCGCACCCCGCTGGCGGAGATCGAGGGGGTCGTGGTGACCCTGATGGCGCACATGCAGAAGGCGGGGGCCGAGGTCGCGGTGCTCGAGGTGGCGGACGGCATCCTGCAGCCCGAGACCGCGGCCCTGCTCGACTCTCCGGTGTTCCAGTCGCACGTGGACGGAATCCTCTTCACGGCGGGCGATGCGATGGGTGCCGTCGCCGGCAGCGCCTGGCTCCGGGAGCACGCGCTGAACGTCGTCGGGCTGGCCGGGGTGTTGACGGCCGCCCCGCTCCAGTGCGCCGAGGCGGGAGCGGCAACCGGTCTGCCCACCTTCACCCGCGAGGATCTCGCCGGCGCCGAGACCGCGCGCCGGATCCTCGCATCGCTGCGAGGCCGCGCGGAATGAGGTCGATCGAGATGGTCGGGACGACGAGTTCGACCGGCGGGACGGGCGACGCGAGCGCGCGTCCGCGCCGCAAGGCCCTCTCCCGTCGCGTCCTGCGGGTGGACACCAGCCAGGAGTACCTGCTCTACGTGCCGAGCAGCCGGCGCCCGGAGCCGCCTCTCGTCGTCTCGGTGCACGGGGTGTCCCGCAATGCCGACGAGCACGCGCGGCTCCTGTCGGCCTACTGCGACCTCTACGGCGCCGTGCTGGTCGCCCCGCACTTCTCGGCGGCGGAGCATCCGGACTACCAGCGGCTCGGGCGCCTCGGCCGCGGCAAGCGGGCCGACGTGGTCCTGAACCTGATCGTCGCCGAGGCGGCGACCCTGACCGGGGCCTCGGCCGAGCGCTTCCACCTGTTCGGATTCTCGGGCGGCGCGCAGTTCGCCCATCGCTACGCGATGGCCCACCCGCATCGCATCGCGAGCGCCGTGGTCGCGTCCGCCGGCTGGTACACGCTTCCGGACCCGACGCGGCGATTCCCGCACGGCACGCGGCAGAGCCCGAAGCTGCCGGGCGTGCGCTTCGACGCCGAGGAGTTCCTGCAGATCCCGATCCGGGTCCTGGTGGGTGCCGACGACGACGACCCGACGGACCTGCGGCGCAACGCCCGGCTCGACCGCGAGCAGGGGTCCACCCGGGTCGAGCGCGCCCGCCGGTGGGTCTCCGCCATGGAGGCCGCCGCTCGCGCCCACCACATGGAGCCGGCGATCTCGTACCACGAGCTGGCCGGCTGCGACCATTCCTTCCGACGCTCCGTGCTGCGCGGCGGGCTCGGAGATACGCTCTTCGAAGCCATGTTCGGAGCGCCGCCCCCGGCGGCCCGCGTGAGCGAGCTGTGAGCCCTTGAAGTCCCGCGGTCTGAAGTCCGAGCGCCCGAAGCGCGCGCGATCCAATTCCGGCAGCGCGTCCGGCAAAGCGCCGGCCCCGAGCCCGGCGGACGGCGCCGACGGCCCGCTGGCCGAGGGCGCGACCGCGCACCGCACCGTGCAGGACGGCTCCGGCGTCGACTACTTCGTCCACCGCCCGCCGGGCGCGGGCGCCGACGCGCCGCTGTTCGTCGCGATCCACCACAACTCTCGCGACGCCGAGGCCCAGCTGCGGGCCTTCTCCGCGCTCGCCGATCGCTACGGCGCCGTGCTGGTCGCTCCCCGCTTCGCGAGCGAGCGCTACCCGGACTACCAGCGCCTCGGCCGGGACCGCAGCCGCCAGGCCCGCGGCCGGGGGGCGGACGCGGCGCTGAACGCCATCGTCGACGAGGTGACCGCGCTGCTGGGCGGGGAGCCGCGCCCGGTGCACCTGTTCGGCTACGCGAGCGGGGGACGCTTCGCGATTCGCTACGCCATGGCGCATCCGGAGCGGGTCGCGGGCGTCGTGGCGGCCTCGGCCGGCAGCTACACCCTGCCGGACCCGGGCCTGCGCTTTCCGCTGGGCATCGGACCGCGGCCCGGACGCTCCGACCTGCAGTTCCGTCCCGAGCGGCTGCTGCGCGTTCCGATCACGGTCTTCGAGGCGCGGTCGGGACTGCGGTCGGCCGAGCCCCGTCCCGGGCAGGAGGCGGAGCCCGGCGCGGGCCTGCCCCCGGAGCGGGACGCGCGAACCTGGGTGGCCGCGATGCGGGCCGCCGCCTCCCAAGAGGGGCTCAAGTCGGCCGTCTCGTACCGCGAGGTGCAGGGGTCGGCACAGTCCTTCCGACAGCACGTCGAGCGGGGCGCGCTCGCGGAACGGGTCTTCGAGGCGCTCTTCGGCGCCGCGGCGCCCGCGCGGCCGCGCGACGCGCCGGAGGACGCCGACCCGCCCGTCGTACCGGCTCCGAACGCGGCGCTCGCCGCCCCTTCCGCCGCGGGCGGGCGACGTCCCCGCCGCATCCTGATGGGCTCGCTCGGCGCCCTGGCGGGGGTCGCCGTGCTCGCCCCGCTGCTGCTCTGGGCACACTACCGTGCCACCCACGTGGTCTCCCGCGACGCGGTGGTGCGGGGCCACATCGCGGACGTCGGATCGCGGATGGACGGCGTGATCCACAGCATCGAGGTCGACACCGGCGACCACGTCGCGACCGGTGAGGTGATCGCGCGCCTCCAGGACGCCCACTTCGAGGCGCGGGTCCGACAGGCGCGCTCGCAGCTCGAGAAGGCCACCCGCGAGCTCGAGGTGGAGCGGCTCGCGATCGCGAACGAGCGCGTGCGGCTGGCGAGCGCGCTTCGTGAGGTGTCCGCCCGATCGTCGGCGGCCCAGGCGGAGGTCGGAGCGGCGCAGAGCCTCGCGCAGGAGGCGCAGCGGCGCATGGAGCTGCAGCGTTCGCTCGCCTCCCGCGGCCTGGTGGCCGAGGAGCGGGCCCGAACCGCGGAGACGGAGCACCGCACCGCGCTGGCGCGCGTCGCCGCCTCCGCGGCGGAACGCACGGCCGCCGAAGCGGCCCGCGAGCTGGCGCGCGTCGAGTCCGAGGGGCTGGCCGTGCGCGAGAAGCGCATCTCGGTGCTCGAGGCGGAGATCGCGGCGTTCCGGGCCGAGCTCGCGGTCGCCGAGGCGGACCTCGAGGGCGCGGTGATCCGCGCTCCGGACGACGGGGCGGTCGTCCGTCGCATCGTCGAGCCAGGCGGCGCCATCGTCGTCGGAGAGCCCGTGGTCTCGCTCTGGATCGGCGAGGAGCTGTGGGTGGAGGCCTGGATCGACGAGGACGAGCTCGGCGAGCTCGGCATCGGCAGCGAGGCCACGGTGACGCTCAACTCCTATCCGGACCGCGAGTTCCGGGGGGTCGTCGAGACGATCGGCGTGTCGACCGACTACGAGCTGCCGGACTCGGAGGTGCCCCAGCCGCGCCACGAGCGCATGCGCGACACCCCCGTGATCGGCGTCCGCATCCGGCTGCAGGAGACGGACGCCGAGCTGTTCCCGGGCCTCTCCGCCGTCGTCGGGATCCGGAAGAAGGGGGGCTGAGATGGCGCGGCCGGACGCCACGCGGGCTGGCTCGCGTGCCGCCGAGCCGAGCGGCGAGTCGCCGGCGGCCCGCGCGACCCGACTCCGCGCCTGGCTCGGCGGAGTCTCCGAGGTGGGCTCGCGCTCGCGCTGGCTCCGGCCCAAGGGCAACCTGACGCGCGCCGAGCTGGGCCTGCTCCTCTCGCTCGCGCTGCTTCCGCTCATCGCCATGGCGGTGCGCCTCTCGGCCGCCCCGGGCGTCCTGGGCCCCTCGCTGAGCGGGACCCTGCTGCCCTCGATCGGTCACGACCTGAACGAGATGCTCTCGCTGCACCGGGTTCCCGCGAACGACCGCGGTCAGGTCCTGTACCTGCTGTTCCTGCCGACGGGCGCGATGTTGATCGCCCTCGCCCGTCTCACCTTCGGGCTCCGCGTGATCGGCTTCCGATCGATCCTGATCGCCGTCGGATTCCAGCAGAGCGGGGTCGTGCCGAGCCTGCTGCTGATCGGCGTCGTGGTCGCGATCGTGATCGCGGTGCGTCCGGCACTGCTGCGCTTCCGACTCCCCTACTACGCGCGCGTCTCCGTGGTCATGAGCCTCGCGGTCGTCGTGCTCCTGCTGGCCCTCATGGTCGCGCCGTGGATGCGGTCGGAGGTGCTGTTCGGGCTCGGCTTCTTCCCGGTGATCGTGCTCGGCCTGCTGGCCGAGGGCATCGCGAAGACCCTGGACCGCGATACCTGGCTGGCCGCGAGCTGGCGCACGGGGATGACCATCGGGATCGCCATGGTGCTGGCCGGCATCGGCCAGATCCCCGCGCTGCGCGAGCTCGCCATCCGGTTCCCGGAGCTGGTGGTGACCCAGATCGTCGCGGTCGTCCTGATCTCCGAGTTCCTCGACCACCGCCTGTTCCAGGACCTCGACGCCCGGCTGAGCGGCGTCGCGGTGCCGCGGCTCTTCTCCGATCGGCGCAGTCTGCGGGTGGCGGTCGTCTGGAACCGGCGCCGGAACGGCGTCATCGGCCGCCTGGGAGAGCCGACTCCGCAGCTCTACGACCGCTACGCGATCCGTCGCGTCGTGGCCGCGCTTCGCGAGCACGGACACACCGTGAAGCTTTTCGAAGGCGACATCCGTCTGCTGTCGAGGCTTCGCGACTTCGTTCCGCCGCACCCGCGGACGGAGGAGCCCGGCGGCATCGTTCTCAACCTGTCCCAAGGCATCCAGGGACAGCTGCCCGCCGCGCACGTGCCCGCCATGCTCGAGATGTCCGGCGTGGCCTACACCGGCGCCGCGCCCCCGGGCAGCCTCGTCGCCCACGACAAGCTGCTGACCGCCGCGGCGCTGCGCGGTGCCGGGCTGGAGGCGCCCGATTGCCAGGCGGTCCGAGACGTCGCCGAGCTGCGCGAAGAGCCGGGCTATCCGGTCGTCGTCGAGCCCCGCTACCGACGGCGCGGCAAGCTGCGCGTCGCGGGCGACCGACACCAGCTCGACGAGGCCATCCGGCTGGTGGTTCGCCGCCACGACCAGGAGGCGATCGTTCGCCCCCCCGTCTCCGGGCCCGAGATCCAGGTCGCGATCGTCGGCAACGACCCGCCCGAGTGCCTGCCGCTGGTCGACGCCGGCGCGCGCGACCGGGCGCCCCGAAGTCCGGCTCGGCTCGACCGCCGCCAGGCCGAGCGCATCCGCGACACCGCGTTGGCTGCCTTCCGAGCCTGCGGCTGCCGTGACTACGCGCTCGTGCGGATCCGCGTGCCGAGCGCGGGCCGGCTGCGGGTGGTCGAGGTCGGCGAGCTCGGGGCCCTGGCGCCGGGCGGTGCCTTCGAGCTGGCCGCGGGGGCCGCGGGCATGTCCTTCGCGGAGCTGATCGAGCGGATCGTCGACGTGGCGCGGACGCGCTACCGCGCAGGGGCGGCGCCCTCCCTCCAGCTCGTCTCGAGCGGCGCCGAAGCGGAGCCCGGCGAGAGGGCCGCCCTTGGCGCCTGACGGCACCACGCGGGGCTCCCTGTTCGCGATCGGCGGGCGGGAGGCGCGCCAGGGGGAGACCGCCGTGCTCGCGCGCTTCGTCGAGCGCGCCGGCGGCGAGGCGGCTCGGCTCGTGGTGGTGTCGACCGCCTCGGCGGAGCCCGCGAAGATCGTCGCGGAGTACGACCAGGCTTTCGCCGAGCTCGGCGTCTCGAACGTCTCGACCTTCCACCAGGAGACCCGCGCCCAGGCTTCCGACCCGGAGCTGCTGGCGGCGCTCGACCGCGCCGACGGCGTCTTCTTCACCGGCGGGAACCAGCTCAAGCTGGTCACGATCCTGGGCGGGACGCCCCTGGACGCGCGGCTGCGCGAGCGCCACCGGAAGGGCCTGCACGTGGCGGGCACCAGCGCGGGCGCCTCGGCGCTCAGCGCGGTGATGATCGCTCGGGGTCGCGCCCGGTCCCCCGCCCGGCTGTCCGCCGTGCGCCTGTCGCCCGGCCTCGGCCTGCTGCGAGGCGTGATCGTGGACCAGCACTTCCGCGAGCGGGACCGCTTCGGTCGCCTGCTGGCCGCCGTCCTGTGCAACCCCTCGCTGCTCGGCTTCGGTCTCGACGAGGACACGGCCTTCGAGCTCGACCCGGAGGACCGCGTCGACGTGTTCGGAAGCGGCAGCCTCACGATCGTGGACGGGTCGGAGCTCGGGGCCACCAATCTCGACGTCGTCCCCGAGGACAGCCCGGCCGCGTTCGCCGGCATGCGCGTCCACGCGCTCACCGAAGGCTGGCGCTACGACCTGCCGGCGCGCAAGGTCGAGCCGCCCGCACCGGGGCGACTGCGAGGCGACGCCGTGGCATAGCTGGGTGGACTTCGCTCGCCTGCGGCTCGCTGCGCGCGCCGCGTGGGGCCGGGGCGCGCTGTTTGGGCTCTGGTGGGCGGCGCTTGCGCGGGCAGCCGTCGAGGCTTCGCTCGGGTCGAGCAGGCCGGCGGGACGGCCTCACGACCGAAGCTCCCGTAGCCGCCTCTGCCAAGATCGAAGGGGGAAGCCGCAAGCGGAGGCG
>JASJBO010000136.1 GCA_030066475.1 Myxococcota bacterium | reverse complement strand
GCGGCTTCTGCCCGCGCCGCTCGGGCGGAACCCAGCGCTGCGCGACCACGTACTTCCAGCCGTCGTGCATCACCGCGCGTACCACGTTGCGGCGCGGGATCAGCAGCTCCGCGACGCGCGGCCGCGGCTCGCCGACGGGCCGCCCGGCGGCGTCGAAGAGCGCGCGGCCGTCCAGCTCGGCAGCGCCGGCCGGAAGGCCCAGCAGCGCGAGCAGGGTGGGCAGCAGGTCGAGCTGCGACACCGGCGCCGCCACCCGCGCAGGCGCCAGCCCGCCGGGCGCCCAGAACAGCAGCGGCACGTGGATCGACTCGCGGTGCAGCGTCCAGCCGTGCTCCACCCAGCCGTGCTCGAGGAACTCCTCGCCGTGGTCGGCCGTCACCACCCACAGCGTGCGCGCGAGCAGCCCACGCGCCGCGAGCCCGCGATGGAGCTGCTCGAGGGCGGCGTCGGTCGCGGCGATCTCGGCGTCGTAGCGCGCCACCAGGTCGTCGAAGCGCGAGTCGCCGGGTCCGAACCCCTCGTCGCGCAGCGCGCCGAGGCGGGGCTCCACGTCGTCGTAGAGCGCCAGCGGCGGGTCGTGGGCCGGACCGCCGACGCGCGCGCGGAACGCCGCGTCGGGCGCGTACGGCGCGTGCGGATCGAGGTAGTGCAGATACAGGAAGAAGGGCCGCGCGTCGGCGGTCTCGGCGAAGGCGAGTGCGCGCTCGCTGAGGCGCGGGCCCATCCCGGACAGGTCCCAGCGGCGCGGCAGGTGCTGCACCACGTCGAAGCCGCGCGTGAAACCCTGCTGCGTGAGCATCACCGTGTTCGAGAGGAAGCCGGTGCGATAGCCGGCCGCGCGCAGCCGCTCGGCGAGGTGCGGCGCCGCGTCCGGAGGCGCGGCGTGCCACCCGGAGGCGCCGCTGCGCGACGGGAGCTGGCCCGTGAACAGCGCCGCCACCGACTCGCGCGTGTACGACGAGTTCGCCACGGCGTCCTCGAACACCACCCCCTCGGCGGCGAGCCGGTCGAGGAACGGCGACGTCTCGCGCGCGTACCCGTAGGCCCCCAGGTGGTCGGCCCGCAGGGTGTCCACGTTCACCAGCAGCACGTGGCGGCCCGCCAGCGGTCCGTCCGAGCCGGGCGGCGGCGAGCAGGCCGCGCCAGCCGCCACGACGGCAGCCACCAGGAGCCGGACGCGGGTGCTATCCGCCGAGCCCATTACACGCCTGCTGCAGCACCCGGGCGCCCCCTTCGAGGATGCGTGCCCGCCAGGCCGGTTCGGACGGCCGGAACACCTCGAGCAGCTCGGCCTTGATGGCGCGACCGGCCTCGGAGTCCAGCTCGCCGTGCTGGTGCAGCCAGTTGTCGGCGCGCATGGCCTGGAACACGCGGACGGGGGCGTGCGTCCCGAACTCGGCAGCGCACATCGTGAGCTCGACCTCGGGGTCGAGCGCCTCCGCCATGCCGACGTCCACCGTGCCCACCAGGTGCGCCGAGGCCGACTCGCCGTTCGCCGTCGAGCGCGCCCGATCGCCGTACCAGGTGCGCGCGCGCTCGTACCCGGGCGTGCCCGGGGCCAGCTCGAGGATCATCTCCACCTCGCCCCAGGGGCCCAGCCCGGTGTGGACGTCGATCCAGGCGACCTGGCGGGCGCCGCGCAGCTCCTCGCGTGCCAGGCGCTTGAGCGCGCGGGTCGACTCCTCCTCGCGCACGCCCCCGAACTGGACGCCGCGCGGGTGGCTGTACTGGCCGCGCGACAGCACCTCCTGGAGGCGCGCCGCGCCGTGCTCGCGTCCGAAGGCCAGCAGCCGTGCGCGCCGCGCCTGCTCGGCCTCCGGTTCGAGATCGCTGGGGTTGATCGCGTCGTAGAGCGCGTCGTAGTCGGGATTGGCCACGTGCTCGTCGGGATGGCGCAGGAAGTTGCGGTTCAGGTCGACATTGCTCTCGTTCACGCGGCGCACGTGCGAGAAGCCGTAGGGGTTGATCGCGTGCAGCAGCAGCAGGCCCGCGTCGGGCGGCAGCGCGAGGTCGTCGAGCTGCTCGGCGAGCAGCCGGTGCTGGATGGCGCTGCCGGCGAAGCCCTCGGCGCCGTGGATGCCCGAGCTCACGACCAGGACCCGGGCCGGCGCCGCGGGGCCGATCCAGGCGCTGTCGATCGACAGCTCCTCGCCGCGCCGGCCGCGCGCGGCGAGCGCCGCCGACGCGACCCGCGCGCCGCGGGCCTCGGCCGCGCCCAGGAAGAGCTCGCGCGCCGAGGCGTAGTCGGGTCGGAAGTGTCGGCTCGGGTCGATGCTCACGAGGCCTCACTCGGGCGGCGGGTCGGGCAGAGGGCGCCAGAATAACCGAGCCCAACCGCGAGCGACCGATCGGCTAGCATGCCCGGATGCCGCCGCCCCCGCGCGCTCTCTGCGCCGACCTGCGCGTGCTGGACTTCTCCCAGGTGCTCGCGGGGCCGTACGCGGGCCGGATGCTGGCCGAGCTGGGCGCGGACGTCGTGAAGGTCGAGGCGCCGGACGGCGATCTCGCCCGCATGATCGCTCCGAAGCGCGACCGCGGCCAGTCGGGGCTCTACACCTGGGCGAACGCCGGCAAGCGCAACGTCTGCATCGACCTGCGCAGCGACGGTGGGCGCAAGCTGGCGTTGGATCTGGTGCGGCAGAGCGATGCGGTGCTCGAGAACTTCCGCCCGGGCGTGGCGGACCGGCTCGGGATCGGCTGGGAGGCGGTGCACGCCGTCAACCCGCGCGCCGTGATGGTCTCGATCTCGGGCTTCGGTCGCGAGTCGTCGCTGCGCGACGCCGGCGCCTTCGCGCCCACCATGCACGCAGCCACCGGCCTGATCGAGTATCAGGCGCGCAAGAGCGGCCAGGCCATGGTGAACCTGCCCGACGCGCGCGCCGACCTGGTGACCGCGCTGCACGGCATGATCGCGCTGCTCGCCGCACTGCGCGGCGCCGAGCGCAGCGGCGAGGGCGAGCACGTGGACCTGGCGATGTACGACGCCGTGCTCGGCACCTATCCCGAGACGCCCTTCGAGCTGCTGGACCCCCCCGAGCTGCGCGAGGAGCCGCCGCCCTACGACGCCGGACCCAACGGCCACGTGGTCGTCGCCGGGCCCCCGCAGTTCGTCTGGGCGAAGCTCGCCGAGGTGTTCGGGCTCGACGACCCGGCGCCCCCCGACGCCGACGTCCCGACCAAGGCGCGCCTGCGCCACGCGGCGATCGAGGCGTGGATGGCGGCGCAGCCCGGCCGCGAGGCGCTGCTCGCGGCGCTCGAGCGCAACAAGATCTCGTGCGCCCCGGTGCGCAGCCTGCGCGAGGCGCTCGAGGGCGAGTTCGGGCGCGAGCGCGGGCTGCTCGAGCCGATCGACGACCGGCGCGGCGGCACGCGCCCCCTGGTGCGCCTGCCGTACCGCTTCTCGCGCTCCGCGCTGCAGCGGGAGCGTCCCGCGCCGCTGCGCGGCGAGCACAACCGCGAGGTGCTGCGCGACTGGCTCGGACTCGATCCGGCGCGCCTGGCCGAGCTCGAGCGCGACGGCGTCCTGCTCTGCGAGGACGCCGTGCAAGTCTGATGGACTTCGCTCGCCTGCGGCTCGCTGCGCGCGCCTTCGGCGCTTGCGAGTCTGATGGACTTCGCTCGCCTGCGGCTCGCTGCGCGCGCCTTCGGCGCTTGCGGGGAGCTGCGGGCGGCGTTCGAGGCAGAGCTACTCGAAGGAGCCGTGGCGGCCGGCGCCCTGCGCGAAGCGGGTGGCGCCGTCGACGGTCTCGCCCGAGGCGATCACGCCGGCGCCGATCTCGAGCTCGTTGTCGAGGGCGGCGTCGAGGTCCAGGCTCCACTGCTGGTAGGACGACAGGCGGTCGCCGCGCAGGCAGCGCTGCGGGAAGCGCGCCAGGCGCTGTGCCAGGCGCACCGCCTGCTCGAGCGCCTCGCCGGGCTCCACCAGGCGGTTGGCGAGCCCGATGCGCTGGGCCTCCTCGCCCGAGACGCCGCGCCCGGTCAGGATCATGTCCAGCGCGTGGCTGTGTCCCACCAGCCGGGGCAGGCGCACGGTGCCGCCGTCGACGAGCGGCACGCCCCAGCGCCGGCAGTACACGCCGAACACCGCGTCGCGCGCCGCCACGCGCAGGTCGCACCACAGCGCCAGCTCGAGCCCGCCCGCCACGGCGTAGCCCTCGACCGCAGCCAGCACCGGCTTCGAGAGCAGCATGCGGCTGGGGCCCATCGGACCGTCCCGATGGTGGCGTGTGTCCTGCGCCACCGTCTCGGAGAAGCGCAGCCGATTGCCCCGTCCCGACGACACCGCCTTCAGGTCGGCGCCCGCGCAGAAGGTGCCGCCGGCGCCGGTGAGCACGGCCACGGCGAGGGCGTCGTCGTCGTCGAACTGGCGGAAGGCGTCGGCCAACGCGGCGGCCGTGGGCTGGTCGACGGCGTTGCGGACCTCGGGCCGGTCGATGGTCACGATGGCGACGGGGCCGTCGGTGTCGGTGCGAACGGTGCTCATCGGGGATCCTCCGATGCGCGAGGGTCGCACATCGGGTCACGAGCGCGCTCGCTCCGGGCTATGCTCGGGCGCCATGCAGTACGAGATCCGCGCGATGTCGCTCGGTGAGATTCTCGACACGGGCTTCCGGATCGTGCGCGACCAGTTCGGCGCACTGATCGCGATCGGCGCCGTGCTGATGGTGCCTCTCGCAGCCGGCACCGCGTACCTGGAGCCGGTGATGGCGACCGATCCGGGCTCGGCGCTGCTCGCCCTGGTCGGGGTCATGGTGTTCTACGCGGTGCTGAGTCCGATCGTGGGGGCGGCGATCACCCACCTGCTGGGCGAGGCCTATCTCGGCCGCACGGCGAGTGTGGGTAGCTCCCTGCGACTCGGCCTGTCCCTGCTGTTCCCGCTGGTCGGCACGCAGCTGCTGGCGGTGCTGCTCGGTCTGGTGGGCCTGCTCCTGCTGGTCGTGCCGGGCATCTACCTGTTCCTCGGCTTCATGGTCCTCACGCAGGTCATGGTGATCGAGCGCCGCTTCGGCATCGCCGCGCTGCGGCGCAGCCACGAGCTGATGCAGGGCCATCGGCTGCGCGTGTTCGGCCTGTTCCTGCTGAGCGCGGTCCTGACCAACGTGCTGAGCTTCGCCGCCGACCTGGGGCTGGGCTGGCTGCCGTGGGTGGGCCCGGTCGCCTCCGGCCTGGCGCAGGCCGTGGGCCTGGCGTTCCTGACGGCGGTGCTGGTGCTGCTCTACTTCGACGTGCGCTGCCGCAAGGAGGCGTTCGACCTCGAGCACCTGTCGCGCGTGGTGGAGCAGGCCGACGGCGGCGCGCCGGTCGGGGCGTAGCGCCGCGCGATGCAGGCGGGGACGCTGCCGGGCGACGAGTCGGCGCGCGCGCTCGCCGCGGAGATCCTGGCCCGCGACGAGTACGCCCGCTACCGCGTCGACGAGGCCGCCTGGCGCGCGTTCTTCGGCCGCATCGCGGACGCCTTCGAGGCGTTCCAGGTCTGGATGTCGGCGCTCCACCAGACGGCCCCGCTGGTGTACTGGCTCGTGCTCGGCGGCCTGCTGGGGGTCGCCGTGCTGCTGCTCGCCCACGTGGTCTACTCGGTGCGTGCGGCGCTGCTCGCCCAGGCGCCCGAGGTCGACGGGCGGCGGCTGCCCGGTGTGCGCGACTTCGCCGCCGAGGGACGGCGGCTGGCGTCCGAGGGTCGCTTCCTGGAGGCGGCGCGGCGCATCCAGCTGGCTTGCCTCGAGCGCTTGATCGAGAGCGGCGCGCTCGAGCTGCAACGCGCGGACGCGAACCGCACCCTGCGTCGGCGGGTCGGCGCCTCGGCGCTCCCGGGCGCGCTCCAGCGCGAGCTGGTCGCCCTGGTCGACCGGCTCGAGGCGCGGCTCTTCCGCGACCACGCCGACGACCACGCCCTGTACCGCGACTGGCTGTCGCTGCACGCGCGGCTCGAGTCCGGCGAGTCGGTGCGGTGACGCGCGCCGCCCGCTCCGCGATCGCCGCCTTCGTGGTGCTGGCCGTGATCGGCCTGGTCACCCAGGAGGGCGACCGTGCGTACCAGGCCACGAGCTTCGGCCGCCTGCCCGGCGGACACGGTGCGGCGTACGACCTGCTGGTCGCATTCGGGCTGCCGGTGGAGCGCAGCTTCGAGCCGGTGGACGCGCTGCCCGACGGGGTCACGGTCTGGTGGATCGAGCCGCGCGGCCTGTGCCACGCGCCGCCGGCCGGGGAGGGCGGCGGCGACGCGCCCGACCCGCCCGCGGAGCGGGGAGACGCCGCTCGCGCGGCGCAGCCCGCATTCGAGGAGCGCGTGGCGCTCGACGCGTTCGTCGCGCGCGGCGGCTCGGCCGTCGTCCTGCTCGGACCCGCGACCTGCGACGCGCTGGCCGGCGTGGCGCTCCCCCCGCGCCGGATTCCGGCGCTTCCCGGCCTCGACCCCGGAGCCGAGCAGGGAGACGCCGCCGAGGTGTCGGGCGAGAGCGACGCGCCCGAGGGCGGTGCCGCCGAGGCCAGCGATCCGATCGAGGCCGCCTTCCCCGAGCCGATCGTGCGCCGCGTCGAGGGCGAGCTGGTGCGGAGCGCGCGGCGGGTCGAGTCCACGGGCGCCGCCTCCTTCCGCGCGGAGTCCGACGAGTGGCGGGTCGTGGCGCGCCTCGACGACGAGCCCTTCGCGCTCGAGCGGCGGCTCGGCGACGGCCGCCTCGTGGTGCTGGCCGACGCGTTCTTCCTGCACAACCGCTGGCTCGACCGCGCCGACGCCGCGCCGTTGCTGCTCGACCTGGTGGCACGGCACGGCGCGCCGCGCATCGACGAGTACCAGCACGGCCTGCGCCTCGAGACCGGGACGCTGCGCTTCCTGGCCGGCTCGCCGGCCGTGTGGCCGTTCGCGGCACTCACCGTGCTGGGCGTGCTCGTGGTGTGGTGGGGCAGCGCCCTCGCGGGCGGCGCGCCGCGCGAGCCCGAGCCGCCGGCGCCGGCGCTCGGGGACTTCGTGGGGGCGCTGGCCGGCCTCTACGCGCGCACGCGCGACGTGGGGACCGTGGCGGAGCGCTACCGCGAGGTCGCCCTCGCGCGGCTGCGGCGCCACTTCGGGCTCCCCCCCGAGACTCCGGCGTCCCGGCTCGCGGAGCGGCTGCGGCAGCGCGGGACGCTGCGCCGCGAGCAGGTCGCGCGGCTGGCGGGACGCGTCGCGGTGGGCAGCCGGGGGGAGCTGCGCGCGCGCGCGCGCGAGCTGGACGAGATCGTCGAGGAGGTCTGCGGGTGAGCGAGGAGCGAGTGGACGCGGCGCCGATCGCCGAGCACTTCGGCGCGCTGCGCGACGCCATCGGCCGGGTGGTGGTCGGCCAGGAGGCCGCCCTGCGCCAGGTCTACGTCACGCTGCTCTGCCGCGGACACAGCCTGGTCGAAGGCGTGCCCGGCGTGGGCAAGACGCTGCTGGTGCGGAGCCTCGCGGCGGCGCTCGGGGTGCGCTTCGGGCGCGTG
This sequence comes from Myxococcota bacterium, assembly GCA_030066475.1. The sequence goes on along the minus strand of JASJBO010000136.1, from coordinate 6,890 downwards.
CAGTTCACGCCCGACCTGATGCCGAGCGACGTGCTCGGAACTACCGTCCTCGAGCCCGCGCGGGGCGAGGTCCGCTTCCGCGAGGGGCCGATCTTCACCGACCTGCTGCTCGCCGACGAGATCAACCGCGCCTCGGCGAAGACGCAGGCGGCGCTGCTCGAGGCGATGCAGGAGCGCACCGTCACCGTCGACGGCGTGCGCCACGAGCTGGGGCCCCACTTCGCGGTGTTCGCGACCCAGAACCCGGTGGAGCAGGAGGGCACCTACCCGCTGCCCGAGGCCGAGCTCGACCGCTTCCTGTTCAAGATCGTGATGGACTACCCCGACGAGAGCGAGGAGCGCGACGTGCTGACCCTGCACCACGCGGGCCGGCGCACGCCCTCGACGGTGCCCCGCGTGCTCGAGCCCGAGCAGCTCGAGCGGGTGCGCGACACCGTGGAGCGCATCATCGTGCGCGACGAGATCGTCGCCTACGTGGCTTCGCTGGTGCGCGCCACGCGCGCCGACCTGAACTACGCGCTCGGCGCCTCGCCCCGCGCCGGCCTGCTGCTGCTGCGGGCGGCGAAGGCGCAGGCGGCGCTCGAGGGGCGCGACTTCGTCATTCCGGAGGACGTCCAGGAGCTGTTCGCGGCGGCCCTGCGCCACCGCGTGGTGCTCGACCCCGCGGCCGAGGTGGAGGGGCTGGCGCCCGACGAGGCGCTCGAGCGCACGCTGCGCAGCGTGGCGGTGCCGCGTTGAGCGTGACCCCGAGTGGCCGCGCGCTCGCACTGGCGGCGCTCTGGGCGGTCGGGACGCTGCTCGTGGTGGCCTGGCCCGCGCTGGCGCCGGCGGCTGCGGGCGCGGCCGGCGTGCTGCTGGCGCTCGCGATCGCAGACGCCTGGCTGCTGCGGCGCGAGCCCGTGCCGACGCTGGTGCGAGCGCTTCCCGAGCGCGCCTTCGTGGGCCGCGAGCACGAGCTCCGGCTCGAGCTCGGAGGCATCCCCGCGCGGCCACTCGAGGTCGACCTGCACGAGGCGGTCCCGCCCGACCTGCGGGCCGCGCCGCCCCGTTTCGGGCGCTTGCGGGTGCCCCGCGCCGGTACGGCGCGCGCTCGCTTCGAGGTGCAGCCGACGCGGCGCGGCGATCGCCCGCTCGGCGCTCCGCTGGCCCTGGTGCGCTCGCCGCTCGGCCTGCTGCGCCGGCGCGTCCTGGGTGCTCCCGACGACGTGTTGCGCGTCTACCCGGACACCACCCACCTGCTGCGACCCGAGGCGCTCGATCCGAAGCGCGTGCTCGCGCTGCTCGGCGTGCGGCCAGCGCGCCAGCGCGGCGAGGGCATGGAGTTCGAGTCGCTGCGCGACTACGTGGCGGGCGATGATCCGCGCCGGCTCGACTGGGCGGCGAGCGCCCGGCGCGGGCGTCCGGTGGTGCGCCAGCACCGCCACGAACGCAACCACAACGTGCTGATCGCGCTCGACGGCAGCCGCCTGATGGCCGCCCGGCTCGGCGGACGCAGCAAGCTCGACTTCGCGGTCGATGCCGCCCTGGCGCTCGGCTACGCCGCGCTCGGCAGCGGCGACCGCGTCGCGATGACGGTGTTCGACCAGGGGCTGCGCGGCTTCCTGGCGCCGCGCGCCGGCCGCCGCGAGCTGGGCCGGTTCGTCGAGTTCCTGCGGCCGATCGAGCCCCGGCTGGTGGAGGCGGACTTCGAGGCGTTCGCGCGCGAGGTGGCGCTGCGCCAGCGCCAGCGGGCGCTGCTGGTGGTGCTCACCGACTTCGTCGAGGCGGACGCCGCGTTCGCCGTCGGCATCCTGAGCGTGCTGGCGCGCCACCACCGCGTGCTGCTGGTGGCGGTGCGCGATCCGCTCTACGCCGAGCTCGACCCCCGGCGCCGCGGTCCGGTCGACGGGCTCTACCGCCGCATCGTGCTCGACGACCTGCTGCGCGACCGCGAGGTGGCGCTCGCCACGCTGCGCCGTCGCGGCCTGCAGACGCTCGATCTCCCGCCCGATCGCATCACCGCCCCGGTCCTGAACCGCTACCTGGCCCTGCGCTACGGCGCAGCGACCTGACCCCGCCCTGGACGGCACCCGCGCAAGCGCCGGCGCAGCCGGCGCGCGCAGCGAGCCGCAGGCGAGCGAAGTCCACCTAGCTGATCTCGCGCAGCCAGGCGGCGTCGCCCGGATGCCGGCGCATCGCGCGGCGGGTCGCCGCGAGCAGCGCGAGCACCAGCGCGAGCATGGCGCCGGCGACCGCGAGGCGAACGCCCGTGCCCAGTGCCGACTCGCGCACGAAGCTCTCGATCCACGCCGCCGCGAAGAACAGCGGGATCGCGGCGCCGAACAGCAGCAGCGCGGACTCGGCCGCCTCGCGCAGCGCGACGCGGCGCTCGCGCCGGCCCGGGGCGGCCACGGCCCGCCCGAGCACGAGCCCGGCCGCCACGCACAGCGCAATGGCGGTCAGCTCGGGCACGCCGTGGGGCAGGATCCAGGCCAGGAACTCGATCTGCAGGGGGGGTCTCAGGAAGATCGCGCCGAACGCGCCCAGCATCAGGCCGTTGTAGACCCCCAGCAGCACGGTCGGCAACCCGGCCAGGATGCCGGCGGCGAAGGCCAGCAGGCCGACTCGGGTGTTGTGTACGAACAGCTGCGAGCCGAAGAGGAAGTTCGAGACGAAGGGCGTCTCGTCGCGCGCCAGGAACTCGGCGCGGGCTTCGGGCGAATCGAGCAGCCGGTCGAGGTGGCCGGGGCCGTAGCCCAGCGAGGCCGGCACCAGGGCCTGCACGGCGCGCGGGTCCGCGGCGGACAAGGTGGCGCCGACGTACACTCCCACGGCGAGCAGCAGCCAGGCGAGCGCCTGGGCCCAGCCCGTGCGCGCCAGGGCGCGGGCGATCTCGCCGAGCAGGGAGCCGCTGCGCGCGGGCTCGGGAGGAGCGACACCGAGATGAGCGTAGGCTCGGACGCAGAGCGCGTTCAGGTAGCGGAGCGCCTCGGGATCGTCGCCCCGCTGGCGCAGCCGCGCCAGCCGCGCGGTCTGGCGGCGGTAGAGCCGCGCGAGCTCGCGCAGGTCGCGGAACGGCAGGTTGCGCACGCGCAGCCGCTCGGCGCGCTCGAGCAGCGTCTCGAAGTGCTCCAGCTCGCTCCGCTCGTCGTGGGCCGTCACGCCGGCTGCCTCCGCGGGGGCCTTCGGTGAGCAGCGGCCCCGAGCCCGTCCCGCCGGACCACAGCACCGGCGGCGAGCCGCGTCAAGTGGTGCGCTCGTCCGACCAGGTCGCGCTGCATCTGCCGATCGCCGGTCCCTCCAGCCGCATCCTCGCCTACGCCCTGGACCTGGTGCTGATCTGGGTCGCGCTCGGCATCGTGCTGCTCGGACTGTTCGCCGGAACGGCACTGGTCAACGAGCTGGGCGAAGCCGTCGGCGACTGGCTGCGCCGCGTCGGCGAGAGCACGGACCCGGAGGCCTTCGAGGGGACCTTCCTGCTGGGCGTGCTCCTGATCGTGGTGCTCGGCGCCGTCGCCGAGATCGCGTACTTCCTGTTCTGGGACCTGGTGGGAGGGGGGCGTTCTCCGGGCAAGGCGCTGTTCGGGCTGCGCGTGATGCGCGACGGCGGCCTTCCGATCGACCTGCGCGCGTCGCTGATCCGCAACCTGCTGCGCCTCGCCGACGTGCTGCCGGCGAACTACCTCACCGGTCTGATCGCCATGCTGGTGAGCCGCGACGGCAAGCGGCTCGGCGACCTCGCGGCGGGCTCGATCGTGGTGCGCCAGGACCGTCCGCTGCCGGCGCCGCCGCTGGCGCTCGAGCCGACCGGCGGCGACGAGGCGTTCCGCTTCGACCGCGGACAGCTCGCCCGGCTCGGGCGCAACGAGCGCGCGCTGGCGCGCCAGACGCTGCGGCGTCTCGACGCCCTCGACTCGGCGCGGGCCGAGGCGGCGCTGGCGCGCGCAGTGCAGGTGCTGGCCGAGCGCCTCGACTACGCGGACGAGATCCCCGCCGCCGAGCGCGAGGCCTTCCTGCGCGCGCTGCTGCGGGTCGGGGTTCGCCGGTAGGGCTAGTCCGCATCGCACGGGCCGCGTTCGATCACGGCCTCGCCGCGCGGAGGGGGCTCGAGCGTTGCGTCCTCCAGGCACAGGCTGGTGTGGGGGGTCGATGCGCCGCTCGGGAGCTCGACCGAGGCGGGCTTCGGGCAGATCTCGAGCCAGCCGTCGACCCGCACGGTGCAGCGGATCAGCTCGGCGCGCGCGTGGTGGGTGCCGCCCGGCTCGTCGAACTCGCCCACGGAGACGGCGGCTTCGAAGGGCGGGCAGAGGGCACCCTGCTCGCCGCTCGCGAGGCGGACGCCCCAGGCGGCGTGGTTGGCGACGAGCTCCGAGTCCTCGCAGCGGAAGGTGGCGCGGCCGCCGTCGCGCCCCGCGCCGGACAGCGATCCCGCGGCGACTCCCACCACGCGCTCCGTTCCCCGCAGCCGCGAGCGGCGCACGTTCACGGTGAGCGAGACCCGGTCGTCCGTGACGGACATCGTCAGGACGCCTGCCCATGCCCCCGCCTTCTTGCCGATGTGCGTGTCGATCCGGGTGTCCTCGATGTCCAGCACGTAGCGCCGCGGCGCCGAGACGCCCACGCCGGGACCCTGCGAGCGCTCGGGGGTCGCGGCATTGCCGAGCTCGACGACCCGCGCGTAGCGGAACTCGTCCTCGGTGCCGGAGACCTGGAAGTTGCGGATCGTCCAGTTGAAGTCGAGGAAGTTCGCGAACAGGCCGCGCCGGCCGGCGTCGCGGTTGGGCAGCCCCGACGTCGCCACGAACGGCGTCTTCACGGCGAGCACGCGCACGTTCTCGACCCGCAGGCCGTCCACGTCGCAGTCGGGCCCGCGCTCCCAGCCCCAGCCGCAGGCCACCACGATCGCCACCAGCGTGTCGCGGTCCTCGGGCGCGCAGCCCGGCTCGGGGCTCGGTCCCGCGCGGCAGTCGCCGTGGAACGTGAAGTCGACGAGCGCGACGCCGGGCCCCTTCACGAAGAGCGCCGAGAAGATGCCCTCGCGATAGACCGACCGGGTGCGGCGCGTCGCGTACAGGTGGGTGTGGTCCGCGCCGGCGCCGCGCACGGTCCAGCCGCCGTCCAGGTCGATCCGCTCGCCGTCGCCGAAGTCGAAGCGCCCGGGCCCGAGCCGAGCCTCGCGTCGCTGGCCCGGCGCCTGCATCGCCGGGTCGCGCACGCAGGCGACCAGCGCGTCGTCGCCGGCGTGGACCGCCTCGTAGCCGGTGTCGAGGTTGCGACAGGTGACGCTCGGCCCCGGCTCGCCCGCCGGCTGGCAGGCGAGGGCGACCAGCCCGAGGGCGGCCGGCGCCAGCCCGGCGGCGCGCAGCGCAACGGTCACGCGCGGCGTTCAGGCGCCTGCGGCGTTCCGCGCGTCCAGGGCGCGACGCAGCCAGCGCAGGTAGGTCTCCTCGGGCTGCGCGCCCATCAGCACGAAGTCCTGGTCGGCGAGGCGCGCCGCCGGAACCCCGCTGGCACCGAGGTCCAGGGCCTCCTGGTGCTCCTGCGCCACGCGGCGCTTGATGTCGGCGTCGTCGCAGCGGTCGAAGGCCTCTTCCGGAAGCCCCAGCTCGCGCCACAGCGCGAGCAGCGTGGTCGGCGACGAGATGTCGCGGCTCTCGGCGAAGTAGGCGCCGAACAGGCGCTGCCGCATGCGGCGCTCGGCATCGGGGCCGAGCGCGGCAGCGGCCTTGGCGGCCAGGTGCGCCGGGACGCTGTGCGTGGGCGGGCCCTCGTCGCTGGCCCATTCGCGGAGCACGGCGCGCGGCTCGTCCTCGGCCACCCGCTGCCAGCTCTTCGTGTAGGCGCGAAAGCGCTCGAGATCGCGGCCGGGGCGGGCCTGGGGCCGCAGCAGGTAGCTGCGCCACTCGAGCGCGACCTCCGGGCCGAGGGTCTGCTCCACCGACTCGAGCCGGGTCGCGGCGTTCAGGCACCAGGGACACAGGAAGTCGGAGTAGACGATCACCCGGAGCGGATCCATGCGCGCGAGCTTACGGCCTCGGCCGATGCCGCGCGAGCACGGCGAGCCCGGTGGCAGCGTCGGGCGAAGAGAAGGAGAATGGTGCTCGACGGTAGCCGGGCGCGTACGCCGGCCCTCCCGTCCGATGCCGAGGTCAACGATGTCCCGAGGCCGCGTTGCCATCCTGAAGACCACTCCCCGCACGGTGCTGGAGGACTACCATCGCCTGCTCGGCCTGGCCGGCTGCCGGGAGGTGCTCGATCCGGGCGCCGACACCGCGCTCAAGGTCAATATCTCCTGGCACTTCTTCTATCCGGGCAGCTCGACCACCCCCTGGCAGCTCGAGGGCGTGATCCGCACGCTCGAGCGCGACGGCTACGCCAACGAGCGCATCCACGCCTGTCACAACCGCACGGTCGTGATCGACGCCCACCTCGGCGAGCGCGAGAACAAGCACCTGCCGGTGGTCGAGGCCCACGGCCTGCGCAACGTCCACCTGTACGAAGGCGGCGAGGAGTGGGTCCACGTGCGCGACGCCGTGGGCGACCTGGCGGATCGCTTCCTGGTGCTGAACGAGGTCTACCCCGACGGCTTCTCGATCCCGAAGCGCTTCATCGGCGAGAACATCATCCACCTGCCCACCGTGAAGACCCACGTCTTCACCCACACGACGGGTGCGATGAAGAACGCCTTCGGCGGCCTGCTGAACGAGCGCCGCCACTGGACCCACCCCGTCATCCACGACACGCTCGTCGACCTGCTGATGATCCAGCAGAAGATCCACAGCGGGGTGTTCGCGGTGATGGACGGCACCTTCGCGGGCGACGGCCCGGGCCCGCGCTGCATGCTGCCGCACGTGAAGAACGTCTCGCTCGCGAGCGCGGACCAGGTGGCGATCGACGCCGTCGCCGCGAAG
>JASJBO010000135.1 GCA_030066475.1 Myxococcota bacterium | reverse complement strand
ACCGCGAGATCCTGATCCTGCGCACCTGCGCCCGCTGCGAAGCCGAGTACGAGTGGGGCGTCCACGCGGTGAGCTTCCCGCCCCGGCTCGGCATGTCGCCCGAGACCGTTCAGGCGACCGCGAGCGCCACGCCCTCGGATCCGGTCTGGACCGAGCGCGAGGCGCTGCTCGTCCGCCTGGCCGACGAGCTGCACGACACGGCGCGGGTCTCCGACGCGCTGTGGGCCCGGCTCGCCGCCGAGTGGGATGAGGTGGAGCTGCTCGAGCTGGTGCTCGTGGTCGGCTTCTACCACTTCGTCTCGTTCACCGCGAACGCCACCCGGGTCGACCTGGAGCCGTGGGCGGCGCGCTTTCCGGGCTAAGCTCGCCGTGTGGACGTGGGCCTGTTCATCCCCTGCTTCGTCGATCAGCTCGCGCCGGGCGTCGGGATCGCGACGGCCGAGGTGCTCGAGCGCGCGGGCTGTCGGGTCGACTACGACCCCGATCAGACCTGCTGCGGCCAGCCCTTCCTGAACCTGGGCCTCGGGCGCGAGGCGTCGCGCCTGGCGCGGCTGCACCTCGAGCGCTTCGCCCGCTACGACGCGGTGGTGTGTCCCTCGGCGAGCTGCGTGGCCACCGTTCGGCAGCACTACGACGAGCTGGGCGTCGGCAGCGACGGATCGGCGCGGCGCCTGCGCGAGCGCACCTTCGAGCTGGGCGAGTTCCTGGTGGGTCCGCTCGCGATGCCGGCGCTGGGCGCGCGCTTCCCGCACCGGGTGGCGCTCTTCGCGAGCTGCCACGGGCTGCGCGAGCTGGGCCTGGGCCACCCGAGCGAGCGCGTGGGCGAGCGCGCGATGGGAGCCACCGAGCGGCTGCTGCGCGCGGTCGAGGGCCTCGAGCTGCTGCTCCCCGAGCGCGACGAGTGCTGCGGCTTCGGCGGTGCGTTCAGCGTGGAGCTGCCCGAGGTCTCGGGGCGCATGGGGCGCGGCCGGCTGCGCGACCTGGCCGCGACCGGCGCCGAGTACGTCGCCGGCACCGACGCGAGCTGCCTGCTGCACCTCGACGGTGTGCGCCGCCGCGCCGGAGAGGGGCCACGGCCGATCCACCTCGCCGAGATCCTCGCGTCGCGGGCGCCGGCGTGAGCAGCGCGTTCGACCGGCGCGCCGCCGAGACGCTGCGCGACGACGCGGCCGTGGGGCGGCACGACGCGAGCGTCTTCCTGCTGCGCGCCCGGCGCGACGCGGCGGCGGCCGCCGTGCCGGACTTCGAGGCGCTGCGCGAGCGGGCCGCCGCGATCAAGGACCACGCGCTCGACCACCTCGACCTGCTGCTCGAACGCTTCGAGGAGCGCGCCCGAGCGGCCGGGGCCCAGGTGCACTTCGCGGAGGACGCCGCCGCGCTGCGCAGCCGGGTCGCCGAGCTGCTCGAGGCGCGCGGCGTGCGGCGCGTGGTGAAGAGCAAGTCGATGCTGACCGAGGAGTGCGGGCTCAACCCGTTCCTCGAGGCCCGCGGCCTCGAGGTGGTCGACACCGACCTCGGTGAGCGCATCGTGCAGCTCCGCCCCGAGCCGCCCGCCCACATCATCGTGCCCGCCATCCACAGGACCCGCGAGGAGGTGGGCGAGCTGTTCCACCGGCGCATGGGCACGCCCGCCGGCGAGTCGGACCCCGAGCGCCTGATGGGGCACGCGCGGCGCGACCTGCGCGCGCGCTTTCTCGCGGCGGAGGCCGGCGTGAGCGGCGCCAACTTCGCGATCGCCGAGACCGGCTCGCTGGTGATCGTGACCAACGAGGGCAACGCCGACCTCGGCACCAGCCTGCCGCCGCTCCACATCGCGTGCATCGGGATCGAGAAGGTGATCCCCGCGCTCGACGACGCGGCGGTGTTCCTGCGTCTGCTGGCGCGCAGCGCCACCGGCCAGCCGCTCAGCGTCTATACCAGCGTGCTCACCGGACCGCGGCCGGGCGGTGAGCTGCACGTGGTGCTGGTCGACAACGGGCGCTCGCGGCTGCTCGCGAGCGCCCGCCACCGAAGCGCGCTGCGCTGCATCCGCTGCGGCGCCTGCCTCAACACCTGTCCGGTCTACCGCCGCGCCGGCGGGCACGCCTACGCCGCGCCGGTGGGCGGGCCGATCGGCGCCGTGCTGGGACCCGCACTCGGGGGCGACGCGGCGTCGGCCGCCCTGCCGCTGGCCTCGTCGCTGTGCGGGAGCTGCACGGCCGTGTGCCCGGTGGGCATCGACCTGCACGCGCAGCTGCTGTCCTGGCGCCACGAGAAGCCGGCGCTGTCCGGCCCGCTGCGCACCGCGGCGCGCGTCGCCGCCGCCGTGCTGGCGCGCCCTCCGCTCTACCGACTCGCCGGGCGCGCGCTGCGCCGGCTGTGGCCGCTGCTCGCGCGCCGAGCGCCCGGCAACCCGGCGGCGCCGTGGCTGCGCGCGCGCGAGCTGCCGCCGCACCCGGGCCCGAGCTTCCGCGAGCGCTGGGCGGAGCGGGCCCGGCGATGAGCGCGCGGGACCGGGTGCTGGACGCCGTGCGCCGCGCCGCGCGCCACCAGGTGCCGCACCCCGGCGCGCACCCCGCGCCGCCGCTCGACGCGAGCGTCGCCGCCTTCTCGACCAGCCTGCAGGCGGCGGGCGGGTCGCTGCGCGGACCCGTGCCGCAACGCGCCCTCGGCACCGAGCTCACGCACCTGGTGCGGGGCTGGGCGCACGAGGGCCGCGTGGTGGCCGAGCCGAGCGCCGCCGCACTGCTGGGCGACGGCGAGTTCGAGCTGGCGGCCCCCGACGCAACGCCCGACGGCTTCGCCGACGTCGACGTCGCGATCGCCTGCGGGTGCGTCGGGGTGGCGGAGGCGGGCGCCGTCGCGGTCGCCGGCCGCGACGCGCCCCACCGCTCGCTGCTCTTCCTGGCCGAGCGCGTCGTCCTGCTGCTCGACGCCGCGCGCATCGAGGCCGACCTCCACACCGGCTTCCGCGCCCTGCCCGAGGACGCCCTCGCCCACCACCACCTGACCTGGATCAGCGGCCCCTCCAAGACCGCCGACATCGAGCAGACCCTCGTCCAGGGCGCCCACGGCCCCCGCGACCTCGCCGTCATCGCCTACCGCAGCTAGAACTCGGCGGAGCCGGGCGTTCGCGGAAACGGAATCACGTCCCGGATGTTCGCCATCCCCGTCGCGAACTGGATCAGCCGCTCGAAGCCCAGGCCGAAGCCGCTGTGGGGGACCGAGCCGTGGCGGCGCAGGTCGAGGTACCACCAGTAGTCGGCGGGGTCGAGGTCGCTGGCGCGCAGGCGCTGCTCGAGCACGTCGAGGCGGTGCTCGCGCTGCGAGCCGCCCACGATCTCGCCGATGCGCGGCACCAGCACGTCCAGGGCGCGCACGGTGCGGCCGTCGTCGTTGGCGTACATGTAGAACGCCTTCACGGCGGCGGGGTAGTCGGTCACGACGACCGGGCGGCGCACGTGCTCCTCGGTGAGGTAGCGCTCGTGCTCGCTCTGCAGGTCCTTGCCCCAGGCCACCGGGAACTCGAAGGCGCGCCCGCTGCGCTCGAGGATCGCGATCGCCTCGGAGTAGGGGATGCGCTCGAAGGGCTCGTTCACCACGTGCTCGAGCGTCTCGATCGCGTCCTTCTCGATGCGCTGCGCGAAGAAGCGCATGTCGTCGGCGCAGCGCTCGAGGACGTCGCCCAGCACCGCCTTCAGGAACTCCTCGGCCAGCGCGGCGTTGCCCTCGAGGTCGAGGAACGCGACCTCCGGCTCCACCATCCAGAACTCGGCGAGGTGGCGGCTCGTGTTGGAGTTCTCGGCGCGGAAGGTCGGGCCGAAGGTGTAGACGCGCGACAGCGCCAGCGCGCCGATCTCGGCCTCGAGCTGGCCCGAGACGGTGAGGAACGCCGGCCGCTCGAAGAAGTCGCGCTCCCAGCCGGTGGACCCGGACGGGGAGGATCCGGACGCGGTCGGGTCGAGCGTGGTGACGCGGAACAGCTCGCCGGCGCCCTCCGCGTCCGACGCGGTGATCACCGGCGCGTGCAGCTCGACGAAGTCGCGCGCCTGGAAGAAGCGCCGGATCGCCCGGGCCGCCTCGTCGCGCACGCGCATCACGGCGCCCAGCGTGTTGGTGCGCAGGCGCAGGTGGGCGATGTCGCGCAGGAACTCGAACGAGTGGCGCTTCTTCTGGAGCGGGTAGTCCTCGCCCACGCCGCCCACCACGCGCACCGCGCTCGCGTGCAGCTCGAAGCGCTGGCCCTTGCCCGGCGACTCGACCACCTCGCCGCTGGCCTCGACGGCGCAGCCGGTGCGCAGCGCGCGGATCTCGTCCTCGTAGTTCGCGAGCTCGGGGTCGGCGACCACCTGGATGCCGTCCATCGAGGAGCCGTCCGAGACCTCCAGGAACGAGACGCCCTTGGCGTGGCGCGCGGTCTTGAGCCAGCCCTGCACGGTGGCGCTGCCGCCGGCGGACTCGCGGCGCAGCAGCGCGGCGACGCGGGTCGGCGCCTCGCTCACGCGCGCGCTCCGAGCCGCTTGGCGAGCAGGCGCACCGCCTCGGCCGTCTCCGCGGGCGGCGCCGCGGTGTAGCAGAGTCGGACCCAGCTGGCGTAGTCGCTGCCGCTCGAGGCGCCGGGCGCGAGCAGCACGCCGTCCTCGAAGCAGTCCTCGAGGAAGCCCGTCATGCCGCGCTCGTCGAGCCGCTCGCGCACGTCGAGGAACAGGAAGGTCGAGCCCGCCGGCTCCTCCACGCCGAGCTGGCGCGCGGCGTCGATCCCCGCTCGCCGATACAGCTCGCGCGTCTCGGCGAGCCACGCCCCGCCCGATTCGAGCGCACGCAGGCCCGCGATCTGTCCCGGCGTCGGGCAGTTGTAGTAGGTGTGGGTGCCGAGCTTGTCGATCTCGGCGACCGCCTCGCGCGGCCCGGTCAGATAGCCGGCCCGGTAGCCCGCCATGCCGTAGGTCTTCGAGAACGAGTACACCGAGAGGGTGCGCTCCGGCGCGAAGCGGCCCAGCGACGCGTGCGCGCCCCGGTACACCAGCCCCTCGTACACCTCGTCCGAGAGCAGCCACAGGTCCTCGCGGCGCGCCCAGTCGGCCAGCGCCGCCAGCCAGTCCTCGGGGATCAGCTTCCCGCTCGGGTTCGAGGGCGTCGAGACGTAGAGCGCGACGGTGCGCCCGGTGCAGCGCTCGCGCACCGCCTCGACCGCGGCCTCGGCCGAGTCGACGCGGTCGAAGAAGGGCACCTCCACCGGCCGCGCCCGCCACATCTGCACGATGCCGCGGATCAGCGGCCAGAAGGGCGCCAGGATCAGCACCTCCTCGTCGGGCGCCGCCAGCATGCCCACCGCCGCGGCCAGCCCCGCGGTGGCGCCGCCGGTCGCGAGCACCTGGTCGCGCTCGCAGGCCAGGCCGTTCTGGCTGCGCAGCTTCTCGACCAGCGCGTCGAGCAGCTCGGGTCGCCCGCGGGTGGGCGTGTAGCGGTTGAGACCGGGCAGCTCGGCCTGCACCAGGTCCTGCATGCGCCCGCCCACGAACGGGTCGCGCCAGGTGTCGCCCACGTGCAGCGGGTAGACCGGCCCCTCGCGCTCGGCGATGCGGTGCGCCACCGGCGAGTAGACCGCGCCGGGCATGGCGGCGACGGCCGGCACGGCGCGCGGCGGCCGCGGCATCAGCGCGCGCCGCCGGCAGCGCCGTGGCTCGACATCGGCCGATTCCCGCGGAGGCACGCTTGCACGCCGCGGAATCTAGCGGAGCGCCGCGCTAGCTGCGGCTCCTCCGCCGCACCAGGAGCAGGGTCGCCAGCGCGGACACGGCCGCGGCGGCCGCGTCGGGCTCCGGCAGCGCGTTGAGCCGGAAGTGGCCGAGCGCGACGTTCATGCCGTCCACGGCGGGCGGCCCGGTGCCGTCGAAGACGGATACCGGCCCCACCTGGTAGGGCCCCTCGGTGCCGATGCCCAGGTCGCCGCGGCCCTCGTAGCTGGACAGCCGCGCCGCATTCGGCGTCGTGCTGTCCGACACCCAGATCAGGTAGCGCTCGCCCATGCTCAGCATGATCGGGGGGTCGAACTCGGCGTCGTAGAACGCCTCGCCCACGTCGCTGAACAGCATGCTCGTGTCGTCGACCATCATGTCGGCGTCGTTCGACTCGTCGACGGTCCACAGCTCGAAGCTGAGCGTGGTGCTGCCGCTCAGGTCGTAGGCCACGCCGACCGAGATCAGCTCGAACGCCTCGGTGGCATCGAACATGATGCCGCGCCCGCCGCTCAGGTTGGCGTCGACGAAGTGCACGTACCACTCGTCGGTGTCCGACGAGCAGAACTGCTGGCCACTGCAGTACTGGGCCGGCGTCTCGAGGTCGATCGTCTGGGCGCGAGCGGAGCCGGTGGCGACGAGCACGAGGGCGAAGCAGCCGGCCGCGAGCGCGGCGAGCCGGACGGACTGGTGGTGCACGAAAGGAATCCCCCACGAAGGTGAAGCGGGCCAGGCCTGGTTGTGGGGGGTGGCCGGATCGTGCCACAGCCGCTGCCTTGGCGCAGCCCGGGTTTTGCCGCCCCGACCCCCGGGCTCTGCCTGGGATATGCTCGGGGCTCTCCCGGAGGCCCTCCCTTGCCCGGCATCGTCCGCTATGGCTCCTACGTCCCGTTCCACCGCGTGTCGCGCGCTGCGATGGGAGGCGGCCGCGGCGAGCGGGCCGCCGCCAGCTACGACGAGGACGCGCTCTCGATGGGCGTCGAGGCGGCGCGCGAGGCGCTGCGCGGCGCGGACTGCGCCGCTCTCGATACGCTGGTCTACGCGACGACCGCGCCGGCCTACGCCGAGAAGCTCGACGCCGCGATCCTGCACGCGGCCAGCGGTCTCGCGCCCGCCACGACCGCGCTCGACGTCGGCGGGTCGACCCGCGCCGGCCTCACCGCCCTGCTCGCCGGGCTGGATCTCGCGGCGGCGGGCCGGCGGCCGCTGGTGGTCGCGAGCGAGGTCGTGCTCGGCGCGCCCGAGGGCGTGCGCGAGCGCGCCGGGGGCGACGCGGCTGCGGCCTTCGTGCTGGGTCCGGACGACGAGGCGATCGCGCGCCCGCTGGCGCGCGCCTCGCGCACCGAGGAGCTGCTCGACGTCTGGCGCACCCCCGAGGCGCGCTTCCCCCGCCAGTGGGAGGAGCGCTTCGGCGCCGAGGTGCTGACCCCGCTGCTGGTGGACGTCGCCCGCGAGGCGCTGGCGGGCGCGGGGCTCCAGCCCGCCGACCTCGCCACCGTGATCGTGGACAGCACCAACGCCCGCGTGCCGCGCGCGCTGCCCCGCGCCCTCGGCCTCAAGCCCGAGCAGGTCGCCGACCCGCTCGCCGACTCGGTCGGCCGCGCCGGTGCGGCCCACGCGCCGCTGCTGCTGGCCCGCGCGCTCGACGCGGCCCGGCCGGGCGACCGCATCGCGGTCCTCACGGCTGCCGACGGCGCCGACGCGCTGGTGCTCGAGGTGACCGAGCGCGTGGCCGAGGCGCGCCCCGCGCACGCCGTGGACGCCTGGATCGCCTCGCGGCGCGAGCTCGCCTATCCGAGCTACCTCAAGTGGCGCGGCGTGCTGCCCTTCGAGCCGCCGCGTCGCCCCGACCCCGACCGCCCCGCGGCGCCGCCCATGCACCGAAGCGAGCCCTGGAAGTTCGGCTTCGTCGGCACCCGCTGCGAGGCCTGCGGCGCCGCCAACCTGCCGCCGCAGCGGGTGTGCGTGGCCTGCGGCGCGGTGGACCGGATGCGCGAGGAGTCGTTCGCCGACGCGCGGCTGCGCATCGCCACCTTCGCGATCGACCACCTGGCCTACTCGCTCCACCCGCCGGTCGTGGCGGCGGTGGTCGACGTCGAGCCCGACGGCCGCTTCCAGTGCGAGCTGACCGACGTCGACCCCGCCCGGGTGGCGATCGGCGACGAGCTCGAGATGAGCTTCCGGCGGCTGTTCACCGCCGACGGGGTCCACAACTACTTCTGGAAGGCGCGCCCCCGCCGCTAGGCGACCGGGCCCGAGGAGGAGCGTCATGGCAAGCCGAGGCATCTGCGACCGCGTGGCCATCGTCGGGATGGGCTGCACGAACTTCGGGGAGCACTGGGACAAGAGCACCGCCGACATGCTGGTGGAGGCGGCCCACGGCGCCTACGGCCAGGCCCAGGTCGAGCCCGACCAGGTCGACGCCTACTGGCTCGGCACCATGGGCAGCGGCCTCTCGGGCCTGGTGCTCTCCGAGGCGCTCAAGATCCCGTACAAGCCGGTCACCCACGTCGAGAACTTCTGCGCCACCGGCAGCGAGGCGCTGCGCAACGCCTGCTACGCGGTGGCCAGCGGCGCCTACGACCTGGTGATGGCGATCGGCGTCGAGAAGCTCAAGGACTCGGGCTTCTCGGGCCTCGTGGTCGGCTCCCCCGCCGACGACGGCACGCGCCCCGAGCTGACCCCGCCCGCGGTGTTCTCGCTGCTGGTGCCCGCCTACGCCAAGAAGTACGGGGTGGACGAGGACCAGCTGAAGGACGTGCTGGCGCGCATCGCCTGGAAGAACCACGCCAACGGCGCCAAGAACCCCAAGGCCCAGTTCCGCAAGGAGGTGCCGATCGAGGCGATCAAGGCGTCGCCGCGCGTGGCGGGCATGCTCGGCGTGTTCGACTGCTCGGGCGTGGCCGACGGCTCGGCCGCCGCGATCGTGTGTCGCGCCGAGGACGCCCACCGCTACACCGACACGCCGATCTTCGTGAAGGCGCTCTCGTTCGTGGCCGGCCCCGCCGAGGGCTACATGAAGCAGGACTACGACTTCACCAGCTTCAGCGAGGTCGTGGCCAGCGCCGAGGACGCCTACAAGCAGGCGGGCGTGACCAACCCGCGCGAAGAGATCTCGATGGCCGAGGTGCACGACTGCTTCACGCCCACCGAGCTGGTGCTGATGGAGGACCTGGGCTTCTCGCCGCGCGGCCAGGCCTGGAAGGACGTGCTCGACGGGCGCTTCGACCTGGAAGGGCCGCAGCCGGTGAACCCCGACGGCGGGCTCAAGAGCTTCGGCCACCCGATCGGCGCCAGTGGCCTGCGCATGATGTACGAGATGTGGCTCCAGCTGCGCGGCGAGGCCGGCGAGCGCCAGATCGCCGACCCGAAGCTCGGCCTCACCCACAACCTGGGCGGCGCGCCCGGCCGCTGCGTGTCGTTCGTGTCGGTGGTCGGGAAGTAGCCCGCGCAGGGCGCTTCGCCGACCGAGCAGGAGACCCCATGGCCATCGACTTCAGCTTTCCCCCCGAGCTCGACCACCTGATCCACAAGGTGCGCCAGTACTGCGACGAGGTGGTGCGCCCCGCCGAGACCGTGATCGCGGCCGACGAGGAGAACCGCCAGGTGCTCGTCGAGCAGGTGATCCAGATGCGCAAGACCGCCGCCGAGTGGGGCCTGTGGCTGCCGCACATGCCCGAGGAGTGGGGCGGCATGGGGCTCGGCCACGTGGCGATGGCGGCGGTGTCGGCCGAGGCGGGCAAGACGCGCTTCGGCCCGTTCGCGATGAACTGCCAGGCGCCCGACGAGGGCAACATGCACACGCTGCTGCACTGGGGCACCGACGAGCAGAAGCAGAAGTACCTGAAGCCGCTCTGCAACGGCCGTGCGCGCTCGTGCTTCGCCATGACCGAGCCCGAGGTGGCCGGCTCGGACCCCACGCTGATCCAGACGCGCGCCGTGCGCGACGGCGACGACTGGGTGATCGACGGCCACAAGTGGTTCATCTCGGGCGCGCGCGGCGCGCAGTTCGCGATCCTGATCGCGCGCACCGAGGACGACCCCGAGGTGCCGCAGGCGGCCAACTCGGCCTTCCTGGTCGACATCCCCTCCGCCGGCTGGGAGGTGGTGCGCGACGTCCACACCATGAGCGGCAGCCACAACCACTGCGAGATCCGCATCGAGAACCTGCGCGTGCCCGACGCCAACATGCTGGGCGGGCCGGGGCAGGGCCACCTGCTCGGGCAGTACCGGCTCGGCCCGGCGCGGCTGGCGCACTGCATGCGCTGGATCGGGCAGGCCGAGATCGCGCTCGACATGACCATCGACCGCGCCATGAAGCGCTACGCGCACGGATCCCTGCTGGCCGAGAAGCAGGGCATCCAGTGGATGATCGCCGACTCCACCATGGAGCTCTATCAGTGCAAGCTGATGGTGCTGCACTCGGCCTACAAGATCGATCAGGGCAAGGAGTTCAAGAGCGAGGTGTCGATGGCGAAGCACTTCGTCGCGAACGCACTCAACCGCATCATCGACCGCGCCATCCAGGTGCACGGCGCGCTCGGCTACTCCACCGACACGCCGCTGGCCCACATGGCCCAGCAGGCGCGCTGGGCGCGCTTCGCCGACGGCGCCGACGAAGTGCACCAGTGGCGCATCGCGCAGCGCGCGATCGAGGCCTACGCCAAGGACGGCACCGCGCGCCTGGCTGCCGGAGAGCTGCCGATCTGAGCCGGGCGGCAGGCCCGGTTCCACCCTCAAGTCCGCCCTCCGCCCGGTCGAACCACCCCGACCGAGGACGGAGGAGACGATGCGCAGCCCCAGCGCGCCCGGACCGATCTCGCTCGAAGCGCCCACCCAGGCGCCCGAAACCCGTGCGGAGACCCTGGTCTCCGACAAGAGCTACGCCACCGCGGTGGCGATCTCGTCGGTGTTCGGGTTCCTGGGACTGCAGCACTTCTACCTGGGCCGGATCGGCGAGGGCCTGCTGGATCTGTCGCTCTCGATCGGCTGGATGGCCTGCTTCCTCTCGGGGTACTGGCTGCCCGGCGCGCTCTTCTTCGTCGCGGACTGGGGTCACTCGACCGTCGTCACGATCATGCTCCTCACCGGCAACTTCCGCGACGGCCAGGGCCGACTCGTCCCGTATCCCGGACAGAAACTCGACTCCTGGAGGAATGCGTCATGACGATGGACGCCGTGATGAACGAAGGCGCCGCGAGCGCCACCAGCGACAAGGGCTTCGTGCCCGCCATCCTGCTCTGCCTGTTCCTGGGCGGCTTCGGCGTGCACCGCTTCTACACCGGCAAGATCGGCACCGGCATCCTGCAGCTGCTCACCCTGGGCGGCCTCGGGATCTGGGCGCTGGTCGATCTGATCATGATCGTGACCGGCAGCTTCAAGGACTCGAACGGCCTGCCCATCAAGGCCTCCTGAGGCGCGCGCCCGGGCCGCGGCCGGCCCGCGGCCGCGCGCCCGGGGGCGCTCAGCTCTCCGCGGGCGCCTCGGGATGCCGGGCAAAGCGGCTCAGCCACACCGCCATGCCCACCGCCGCCAGCGCGTTGGCGCCGGCGATGGCGCCGTGACCGATCGCACCGCCCACGCCCGGCACCAGGATCCGGGCGGCGGCCAGGAACGAGAGCTCCAGCCCGAGGAAGCACGCCAGCGCGACCAGCGGCGGCTCGGGGGGACGGGGCAGCCGCGCGAGCACCCAGGCACAGGCGATTCCGAACGCGATGAATGCGCCGCCGTGAGCCAAGGTGAACAGCGCCACCAGCCCGAGGTTCACCGGGGCGCCGGCGGCTGGCGCCGTACCCCCCAGCAGCGCGCCGGCCATCAGCGACGGCGTGTAGAACGGCTCGTGTCGGACGGTGTCCAGCACCAGGAAGAACAGGGCCACCACGGCGGCGCCAACCGCGCCCGAGTAGAAGCCGTCTCCCAGGATGTCGCCGAATCCGATCCGAGCGGCCGCGGACGCCGGCTGGGATCGCTCGAGTGAGGTCGCCATCGGGTGCTCCTTTCTTGCTGTGCCGCGCGGAGCGGCTCGGGGGCTAGTCGGGCCGGCGCCCGGAGGCGAGCGTCGGCTCCAGGTCGCGATACAGGAAGTAGCCGAACAGCATTTCCTCGAAGGACTGCTCGCCGTAGCGGACGGCCACGGTGGGGTCGGGATTGGCCGGGTTGCGGTCGGAGTTGTCGAAGCCGGCGCGCACCAGCAGCCGGGTCCCGGCGGGAAGCCGGCGCGGCTCGGCCAGCGCGTACTGCCGCTGCCAGTTGAAGTCGTAGCGCGGCACCGAGAGCAGCGGCTCGACGCGCCCGTCGGGCAGCGCCGCCTCGATCGTCATCCACTTGCCGCGGTAGTGCATGTGCGGGGAGAGGCGGTAGAGCAGGATGTCGCGATCGAGCCGCAGCGAGGCGCGCTCCTCGTGGTCGCGCGCACCCGCCGGGATCACGAAGTCGAAGCGCGCGACGGCCCCGGTCTTGAGCTCGCTCGGGGCCGGGTCGCGCGACCAGTAGAGCCCCAGGCGCGGGCGGTCGCGCTCGCGGCGACCCGTCGCGGTGTAGTGGAGCTGGAAGCGGATGCGTGAGCCGGCGGGCAGGAAGACCCCGGTGCCGTCGGGCAGCGGCCGCGGCTCCCGCCCCGGCACGTAGGCGGCGAACATGCCCTCGGTGAAGCGGGGGCCCTGCGCCGCGGGCGCCGCGTGGCCCCGGGGATAGCGGATCCAGGCGAGCCCGTGGTGCATCACCAGCGGATTGGAGGGCTGCAGGTGCGCCGCGCGGATCCAGACGTCCTGGTCGAGATCCACGTCGACCGTCTCGTAGCGGTAGGGCACCACGCCGCGCGCCGGGATCTTCTGTCTCGGCACCGTGATCACGTGGTCTGGGGGGCCCAGCGGCCACTCGTCGAGCGGGGGCGGCGGGCTCTCGGCCAGCGGGTCGGGCCCCTCGCCGCGCGGCGCGCCGGCCTCGATCCAGTGCACCAGGAGCTGCTGCTCCTCGACCGAGAGCGAGAGGTCGTCGGCGAACCGGCCGACGTGGCGGTCGGCGTGCCAGGGCGGCATGCGCCGCGTGCGCACCATCTCGCGCATCATCGGGGCCCAGCCGCGCACCATCCGGTAGTCGCGCATCGCCCAGGGCGCCACGCCCCCGTCGCGGTGGCACTGGCGGCAGCGGCGCGCGAGCAGCGGCGCGATCTCCTCCGCGTACGAGATCGGCGGGCCCGGACCGGAGCCGACGGCGGGGAGGTTCACCAGGCAGCCGGGCGCCTCGCGCAGAGGCTCCTCGATCGCCCGCCCCTCGAGGTGGGCGAGCAGTGCCTCGCGCAGGTGGTGCGCGCGGGCGGGTCGCTGCGTCTGGTAGTGCAGGCGGTCGTCCACCGGTCCGCGGTAGACCACGCGCCAGCGCCTCGGGTCGATCAGCAGCACCTCGGCGGTGCGCGTCACGCCGAGCGCCTCGGCCACGAGCTGCGTCTCGTCGATCAGGATCGGGAAGTCGATCCCGAAGCCCTCCGCCTCGGCTGCCACCGAGGCGCGGTCGTCCTGAAGGTTCGCGTTGAGCAGCAGGAACACGACGCCCCGCGTCGCGAACTCCTCGCGCAGGGCCCGCAGCGCCGGCAGTGAGCCGCGCGCGATCGGGCAGCCGTTGCCGTGCACCATCAGCACCAGCGCGGCGCGATCGCCGTGGGCGGCGAGCTCGTGGAAGCGGCCGAGCTGGTCGAGCAGCGCGAAGTTCTCGACCGGGCCCAGGCCGCCCGCGCGGGTCGCGGCCGGGCCGTCCCCGGCCGGGGCCTCGAGGCCGAGCAGCAGCGCGAGCCCGACCAGAACGCGACGGAAATGACCGCGGCGGAAGCACTGAGACGACATCGCCCGGCTGCCTCCACGGTCAGCCTAGCACCGGCCGCGAGCAGCGGGTGCGGCTCGGGTCTCGTTGACGATTCGGACCCTGCAAGCGATCGTCGGACGGGGAGATCCGCCATGACCCAGCTCGTCTTCTGGATCGTGGTCGGGAGCGCCGTCGTCGCGATCGCGGGCGTGCTGCTCTCCTGGGGGCGTCCGGCCGCGCGCATCTGGCCACCCCCGCGCGGAGGCTCGTGGCAAGCCCTGGCGAGCTGGCTCTTCATCGAAGTGACGATGCTCGGACCCCTGCTGCTCGGAATCCTGGACTGGAACGGCTGGGTGGTTCCGACCGGGCTCCGCGCCGTCGCGGGCGGGATCCTGGTGCCGGCCGGCTTCGGCGTCGGCCTCGCCGCCATGCGGCAGCTGACGGTCGCAGCGAGCTTCGGCATGCAGGGGCGCCTGCTGACGAGCGGGCTCTACCGCTACTCGCGCAACCCGCAGTGCGTGGGCTTCATCGCCGGCTACCTCGGGTTCGCCCTGCTCTGCAGCTCGCTGCTGGCGTTCGTGACGGCAGTGCTGCTGAGCGTCGAGCTCGGCCTGTCGCCGTTCGCCGAGGAGCCGTGGCTGCGCGAGCGCTTCGGGCAGGCGTACCGAGACTACGCGAGACGCGTGCCGCGCTTCCTCGGCAGGCCCGCCTGACCGCTCGAGATGAAGCCGCTCCTACCTCCCGGTGTTCTCCGGGCGAGCGCCCCGGGTCCTGTTTGCCGGAGGGCTGACGCGCTCGCCGACGTAGCTCGCGAGCGGCGGCCGCCCGTGCCGCACGCCCAGCTCGAAGCGCAGGTCG
>JASJBO010000134.1 GCA_030066475.1 Myxococcota bacterium | reverse complement strand
TACTGAACTTCTTAACCAACGTCCCCCTCTCCTCGCTACTTGCGGTAGGCGCGCACCACGACGTCCGTGCAGACGCCGATGTCGGAGGGGACGTCCCCGTCCGGGTAGGGGATGCGGCGATAGCTTCCGTCGTAGCGGACCCGGTGTCGCAGGCGCTCGCGCGCCGCCTCCGAGAGCCGCTGGCTGAATCCGGGCGGCTCGCCTTCCCGGAACGCCGCCGCCGCGGCCGGACCCAGCGCCAGCACCGCAAGCAGCGCCACCAGCGGGACGACGCGCGGGTTCCGAGGGCCCATGCGGATCAGGCTACCACGCCTCGCCGGGCGCCCGGAGCTGCCGGCGGGCTACCGGTGTCTTGCGCATCCGCACCCGGTCGCCCCCCCGCGAGGCATTCCGTCGTTCATCCGACGGGCCGCACGATCCGATAGGGAACCGGGAGCTCCAGTTTGAGCGAGTCGTCGAACCCCGCGCAGCCGGCGGAGCCGTCGATCGCGGTCCTCCTGGTCGAGGAGGACCAGCTCGCGGCCGAGCGATTGTTCGAAGTGCTCCGGGTCCCCGGTCTGCACTTCGAGATCACCCACGTCCGTCGCGTGGAGGAGGCCCTCGAACGCCTCCAGCACGGCGGTCACGACGTGGTGCTGCTCGACCTGTCGATCCACGAGGGCTACGGCCTCGACTCGCTCTACCGGGCGCGGGTCGCCGCCAGCAGCGTTCCGATCGTGGTGCTGACGTACCAGAACGACCACATCCTCGCGCTCAAGGCCGCGCGCGCCGGGGCGCAGGACTACCTGATCAAGGGCGAGGTCACGCCGGCGCTGATCACGCGCACCCTGGTGCACGCGGTGGAGCGCCACCGCATGCTGCGAGAGCTGCGCGACGCGCAGCAGCGCCAGCAGTTCCTGGCCCACCACGACCCCCTCACCCGCCTGCCCAACCGCTACTCGTTCCTCGACGCGCTCAGCGGCGCCATCACCGATTCGCACCGCACCGGGTCGCGCCTGGCGGTCCTGTTCTTCGACCTGGACGGCTTCAAGGCGATCAACGACAACCTGGGCCACGCCGTGGGCGACGAGCTGCTGACCGACGTCGCGTCGCGGCTCGGCCGCGTGGCCCGCCGCGGCGACGTCGTCGCCCGGCTCGGCGGCGACGAGTTCGTGGCCGCCCTGCGCGACGTTCCCGACCGCGAGATGCCCGCCCGCATCGCCGAGCAGTTCCGCGAGGAGCTGGAGAAGACCTACTACGTGGGCGGCATCGAGTGCTGGGTGAGCGCCAGCATCGGGGTCTCGATGTTCCCGGACGACGGCGACGACGCCGACCTCCTGATCCGCCACGCCGACACCGCCATGTACCACGCCAAGTCGGCCGGCCGGAACCACGTCTCGTTCTTCGAGCCCGAGATGAACGACGCCGCCACCGAGCGCTTCAACCTGGTCAACGGCCTGCGCGAGGCGATCCACGGCGGCGACCTGGTGCTCGAGTTCCAGCCCCAGGTGGACGTCGCCACCGAGGAGCTGATCGGCGCCGAGACGCTGGTGCGCTGGAGGCACCCGACCCGCGGCGTGGTCGCGCCGGGGGAGTTCATCAGCGTCGCCGAGGATACCGGCATGATGGTGCCGCTCGGCGAGTGGATCCTCCGAACCGCCTGCGACGCGGCCGCGAGCTGGAAGTCGCTCACCGGGCTGCGCGTGGCCGTCAACATCTCCGGCCGCCAGCTCGAGCAGGAGAACTTCCCCGAGCGGGTTGCGGCCATCCTCGGCGAGACCGGCCTGCCCGCCGGGCGCCTCGAGCTCGAGCTCACCGAGTCGCTGGCGACGACCGCCTCGGCGGTGCGCGCCCTCACGAGCCTGCGCGAGCTCGGCGTGCGCGTGGCGATCGACGACTTCGGAACCGGCTACTCGTCGCTCACGCTGCTCAAGCGGCTGCCCGCCGACATGCTCAAGATCGACCAGTCCTTCGTGCGCGAGTCGCTCGAGAAGGGGCCCGGCACGGTCATCCTGGACGCGATCGTCCGCATGGCCAGCGGGCTCGGCCTCGACGCGCTCGCCGAGGGCGTCGAGACGCTCGAGGAGATGGACCGGCTCCAGCAGCTGGGCTGCCATCGCATGCAGGGCTATCTGCTGAGCAAGCCGATCCCGAAGGGCGAGTTCGAGTCCCACGTCACCGCGCCCGAGGCGTCCTGGCGGCTGCCGATCGCGCGGCCCGAGAGCTGGTCGCCGCCGTCGATCGAGGAGCTGAGGGCCGCGGAGCAGCCGGCGGCCGAAGAGGACTTCTCCGACGAGGCGCTCCCTGTGCTCCACCCGAGTCCCCGCCAGCCCCGCTAGACTCCGCTCGGACGCATTCCGAGGAGGAGCCGGTGGCCGAGGAGACCGTAGACGTCCTGATCATCGGCGCGGGTGCGGCCGGGGCGGCGTTCGCCTGGAGCCTCGCCGACACGCGCATGAACATCCTGTGCCTCGAGCAGGGCGACTGGATGGACCCCAGCCAGTACCCCACCGCCTCGCTCGACTGGGAGGTGAAGCGCTTCGGCGAGTTCGGACTCAGCCCCAACGGCCGCGGGCGCCCCGAGGACTACCCGGTCAACGACAGCGAGTCGCCGATCGGCATCTCGAACTTCAACGCGGTGGGCGGCAGCACGATCCTGTACGCGGCGCACTTCCCGCGCATGCACCCCTCCGACTTCCGCGTCCGCACGCTCGACGGCGTCGCCGACGACTGGCCGCTCGACTACGCCACGCTCGAGCCCTGGTACGACGAGAACGCCCGCATGATGGGCGTCGCGGGGCTCGCGGGCGATCCCGCCTATCCGCCCAAGCAGCCCCCGCTGCCGCCCGTCCCGCTCGGCAAGGTGGGCGAGACGCTGGGCCGCGGCTTCAACCGCCTCGGCTGGCACTGGTGGCCGTCGGACAGCGCGATCGCCACGCGCGAGCACGAGGGGCGCGCGCCGTGCATCAACCTGGGACCCTGCATCGTGGGCTGCGCCCAGGGCGCCAAGGCGAGCACCGACGTCACCTACTGGCCGGCGGCGATCCGCCGCGGGGTCCGCCTCCAGACGCGCTGCCGCGTGCGCGAGATCACCGTCGGCGACGACGGCATGGCCACCGGCGTGATCTACTACGACGCCGACGGCGTCGAGCGGCGTCAGCGCGCCGAGGTGGTGGTGCTGGCCTGCAACGGCGTCGGCACGCCGCGCCTGCTGCTCAACTCGAAGTCGCCGCAGTTCCCGGACGGACTCGCCAACCGCAGTGGCCTGGTCGGCCGCAACCTGATGTTCCACCCCTACGCGATGGTGACCGGCATCTTCGACGAGCCGCTCGACGGCTACAAGGGCCCCACCGGCTGCTGCATCGTGAGCCAGGAGTTCTACGAGACCGACCGGTCGCGCGGCTTCGTGCGCGGCTACTCGTTCGAGATCCTGCGCGGCATGGGCCCGATGTCCACCGCGCTCTGGGGCATGTCGCAGGGACGGATCCCGTGGGGGCCCGGCCACCACCAGGCGTACGCCGACCTCTACGACCGCACCGCCGGGATGGTGGTGATCTGCGAGGACCTGCCCGAGCCCGAGAACCGCGTGACCCTCGATCCCGACCTGGTCGACGGCAACGGCATCCCGGCCCCGAAGATCCACTACCGCCTCGGCGAGAACAGCGAGCGGATGCTCGAGCACTGCGTGGCGCGCGGGCGCGAGGTGCTCGAGGCGTCGGGCGCGAAGGACACGGTCGCCGAGGCGCCGCTCCAGCCGGCGGGCTGGCACCTGATGGGGACGGCCCGGATGGGCACCGATCCCGCCACCTCGGTGGTGAACGAGTGGGGGCGCAGCCACGACGTGCGCAACCTGTTCGTGATCGACGGCAGCCTGTTCGTCACGTCGGGTGGCGTGAACCCGACCAACACGATCCAGGCGCTGGCCCTGTACGTGGCCGACAGGATCAAGCAGAACCTCGAGAACCTGTTCGACTGACGCGCGCGAAGGAGCGCCGATGAGCGACGACCGCTTCTCTCCGGACCAGAGCCAGACGCTGGCGGCCGTGCTGGACGAGATCATTCCGCCGGGCGACGACGGCCGGCTGCCCGGCGCCGGCGCGCTCGGCCTGAGCGAGCACGTCGAGCGGGAGCTGGAGAAGACGCCCGGCTTCCGGCCCCTGATCGAGCAGGGGCTGGCGAAGCTCGACGAGCTGGCCGGGGCCCGCGGCGCCGCGGGCTTCGCGGCGCTGGCCGTGCCGGAGCGGCGCGAGGTGCTGAACGAGTTCGCCGCCGCGGACGAGGCCTTCCTGCCGAGCCTGATCTTCCACGGCTACGTCGGCTACTACACCCACGCCCGGGTGGTCGAGGCGCTGGGCATGGAGCCGCGCCCGCCGTTTCCGCTGGGCTACGAGCAGCCGCCCGACGACCTCTCGCTGCTCGACCCGGTGCGCGAGCGCCCCAAGCTGTATCGCGACTGCTGAGGCGTCCTACTCCTCGGCGCCGTGCTCGCCTTCGTGGTGCTTGGCGGTGAAGTGGAGCGCGGTGTGGAACGCCTCGCGGGTGAACGCGAGCACCCGGGCGAAGTCCTCGTCGTCGAGCGCGCGCGCCTCGTCGCGGCTGCGCAGCACGTTCAGGAACTCGCGCTCGCGCTCGAACTGGAGCGGCAGGCCGCCCACGCCCCAGTCCTCGAGCATCTCCCACAGCACCGGGTTGTAGGTGCGCACCAGGCGCGTGACGACCGGGACCGGGTCGTGTCGGGCCAGGATCGCCGCCAGGCGCAGGATCAGCTCGAACGACAGCGTCGCCGTGCCGGCCTCGACCGCGCCGAGCACGGATCGGTCGGACAGCTCGAGCGCCTCGGCCAGCTCCTCGCGCGTGAGCCCCGCCAGCTCGCGCAGCTCGCGCACGTAGTTGCCCGCCGCGCGGCGCGCCTCGCCCGCGTCGGGCAGCCAGCCGGCGAGGCCGGCACCGCCCACCTCGACGGCGGTGCGCAGCGCCCCCGCGGTGGCGTGCTCGATGCGCGACGTGACCCAGTCGGCCAGGAAGGCGACCGGGCCGGTGCTGCGCTTGCGGGCCGGCCGGGACGCGGGCGGGCGCGGCTGCGCCTTGCGGCGGGCGCGCTTCTTCCGGCCCGAGCCCCGCTGGCTCGCGCCGCCGGACGGCTTGCGCGCGGTGCTCTTCTTCTTGGATCGGGTCGTCTTGCGGGCAGCCATCGCCCGATAGGATGCCGCCCCCGGCGCGCCGGGGCTACGGGCTCTCGGGCCAGTCGATCTCGAGCTCGAGCTCCTTGCGCTGGCGGGCGGCGCGCTCGAGCGCGGCCTCGCGCTCGCGCTCGATCTCGATCACCAGCTCGCGCCGGGTCTTCTCGATCCGCTCGCGGCGCAGCTCGGTGAGGCGCGCGGCGAGCAGCGCGTTGTGGCGGGGCGCCAGCTCGGCGGGGATGAAGGCGCTGGTGCCGGGGGTGTGGAACACCGTGGTGGCGGCCAGGGCCTTCGTGCCGTCGCTGGCGACCGCGTGCGCCTCGATGCGGTTCTCGCCCGGCCGCAGCGGCACCAGCGCGTCCCAGGAGCCGTCGGCCTGGACGCGCACCTGGTAGGCCGCCTCTCCGGCGGTCGCGTTGCGCACCGCGACCGACTCGAGGTTGGCCAGGCTCACGCCCTCGATGAAGCGCACCAGGTCGCCGGGATGGCGGATCGGCGTGAAGATCCCCTCGGTGATCGCCGCCATCTCGACCGTCGAGATCGGGCCGGCCAGCGCCTCGGGGCCGATCGCGAACGAGTGGATCCGCACGCCCGCGCGGCGCGCCCGCAGCGCCGACTCGAGCACGGCCCGCACGTTGCCGGACTCGGAATCGGGGTGCGGCAGGGTCGGCGCCCCGTCCGTGAAGAACAGCACGATCTTCTCGCTCTCGGGGTCGGCCGACGAGATCGAGCCGTCGAGCCCGAGCAGCTCGAGCGTGGCCTGGTCGATGCCGGCCGCCATGTGCGTCATGCCGTCCGCGCTGCGCTCGAGCACGCGCTCGAGGCCGCGCCGCAGCCGCACGTAGTCCGAGGTCAGCGGCTCCTCGGTCAGCGCGGCGAGGCGCACGCCGAGCAGACCCATGCGGCCCACCGGATGTCCCGCGAAGCTCACGATTCCGACGCGGGTGCTGCGCGGGTCGAGGTCGTCGAGCAGCCGCCCCGCCGCGGCGACCTCGGCGGCCAGGATCGAGTCGCCCGGGTCGGTGCTCGCGCGCCGCTTGTCGGGCACGCCCACGTACCCGTCCCCGTTGACGTCGACGCCCGACGGACGCACCGTGGAGATCGAGGTGTCGATCACCACGACGATGTCGAAGCGCTTCGCCTCGGGGTGCAGCGCCACGGCGCGCCCGGCGACGAAGACACCCGCCGCGTCGCCGACCTGCGCGTCCGGCAGCGGGTACTCGATCTCGACCCGCAGCGCCCGCGCGGCGGGGGGGCGCGCGGCGACCCCGTCGCGGGTGGCGGCGGCGACGATCCGGGCCGTGCGGGCCGGGTCCTGCGCCCCGAACGGATCGCCGGTGACGGCGCGCCGCCTCGACACCGGGCTGTTGGCCGCGCTCGCGGGCGGCGCGAGGGTCGAGAACAGCCGCCCCAGCCCGCCCTCGAACGGCTCGGCGAGCGCCTCCGCGACCCCGCCGATCGGGCCCACGCCGGCGCGCAGGAACTGCTCGGCGGGCCAGGCCGACTGCAGCAGGCCCAGCACCCGGCCGTCCGCGTCGAGCAGCGGCGCGCCCCCCCAGCCGCGCAGGTCGGGCCGGCCGGGCAGCTCGATCTCGATCGAGCTCGGCTCGCTGCGCACGACCCGGGCCGCCAGCTCGGCCTGCCGCTGGCCGTTCGCCGGGATGCCCAGCAGCCGGACGCGGTCGCCGACGGCGGGCAGCTCGGGCGCCAGCTCGAGGATCCGTACCTCCTCGGGCGGCGCGGCGAGCGCGAAGATCACGAAGTCGTCGCGCAGGGTGGCGCCCGGGCGGTGGAAGGGCCGGCCCGGCTTCGTGAAGTAGCGGCGCGAGCTGGCGATGCGCGGCCCGCTCGGCAGGCGCAGCTCCAGCTCGCCCGACTCGGCCAGCCGCGTGCGGTCGAAGGAGTGCGCGGCGCCCACCGCCGCCACGCCCGGCTCGACCGCGACCGGCACGAAGAACACCGAGCCGGTGCTGCCGGCGCCGCGCAGGTGCCCCCGCGCGACCACCGGAGCCTCCGGGTCCGCAAGGGCTGCCGCGGACGCGAGCAGGACGGAGAGCAGGACGGCCCGCCACATGGCGGGCAGAGCATAGGAGCTTCGCGGCGCCTCTACTTGCCCAGCACCTCCTGGTAGGCCTCCTCGTGGAAGCCGACCACGACGGTCTTGCCGACCCGCAGGGTCGGGGCGCGCAGATTGCCGGTCGGGCCCAGCATGGCGTCGACGACCTCCTTGCCGGCGCTGCCGCCCGCGAAGTCGCTGCGCTTCTTGCCCTTCGCGACGATCACCACGGCCGCCGCCCGCGCCAGCTCGGCCGCGTCCTTGCGGCCCAGCTTCTGGCTGGCGGAGGCCTTCTCCTTCGGTGCGATGCCTCTGGCGTCCAGGAACTTGGACGCTCGGGTGCAGCTCGTTCAGCCGTTGCGGTGGTAGTACCAGTCGACTCGTTTGGCCATGCTCCGACCTCCCTCGCGTCCCAAAGTACCATGATCGGCGCCGGCGCTACGGGTCGCTGGCGGCTTTCCGCAGCGACAGCCGCTCCCAGCGGATCTCTTCCTGCGCCCGAAGTCGCAGGAACGCATCCGCCGGTTTCGGCGCCTCGAAGACGGCCGTCGCTCTGCCCTCCCGGATCTCGAGCGGCTCGTCGAGCAGGAGCTCGAAGTCGCGGGTCACGAGCTCCAGGTGCACGTGGGGCTCCCCTGCGAGCCCGAGCCCGAGCGCGTACCGCCCAGGCTCGAGAGCGCCGAGCGGGAGGAAGTAGCTGCGTCCCGAGGGGTTGCGGAAGCGGTCCAGGAGATCCGCGGACCAGCCCGCTGCCGTCGGGAGCGGCGCCTGGACCTGCGGGTAGGCGCATTCGCTCTTCATCTTCTCGAGGAGGGCGAAGAGCTCCTGGACCGAGGCGTCCGAAACCGGGCCTGCGTGACGGCGCACGTGCACGGCGGCCGCGTCGGCACCCTGGTCGAAGGAGAGCCGACCACTGCACTCGGCCTCGTGGCAGCGGGCGCAGCTCGTGCCGAACACGACGAGCGACTCGCGGGAGGGCTCGGCGCCGAGAGCCGGCGCCGGTGCAACGCCGCCGAGGCACGCCACCAGGAGGAGCGCTTCGATGCGCACGGTCGCCACGCCGTGGCTCTCCTGCTCCTAGTCCGGCGTCTCGCTAGCGCCGCCGACGCCCGCCGCGGCGACGCGAGGGCTGGCGGCGGCCGGCGCCGCCCGGGGCCGGCTTGCGCGTCCCGCCGCCGCGCGCGTCCGAGTCGAGGGCCTCGCCCTCGAAGCCCGGCACCCGGCGGCGCGGGATCTCGGCGCCGATCATGTGCTCGGTGGCGCGCACCCAGCCGCGGTCGTCCGCCGTGACGAACGTGCAGGCGCGGCCCTCGTTCTCCGAGCGGCCGGTGCGGCCGATCCGGTGCGTGTAGGCCTCGGGCGTGTTGGGGACGTCGAAGTTGATCACGTGCGACACGCCGCTCACGTCGATGCCGCGCGCCGCGATGTCGGTGGCCACCAGCACGTCGAACTGGCCGCTGCGGAAGCCGCGCATGGCGCGGTCGCGCTGGTTCTGGGACATGTTGCCCTGCAGGCCGACGGCGCGGTGGCCGGCCCGGTCGAGCTGCTCGGCCAGGCGCCGGGCGCGGTGCTTGGTGCGGGTGAAGACGATCGCAGTCGCGCAGTCGTCGTCGCCCAGCAGCTTCAGCAGCAGCTCGCGCTTGCGGCGCTCGGCCACCGGGTAGAGCGCGTGGTCGATCGTGCTGGCCGGCGCCGAGTGCGCCAGCTCCACGACGTGCGGCTCCACCAGCAGCTCGTCGGCCAGGCGGCGGATCTCGGGCGGCATCGTCGCCGAGAACAGCAGGTTCTGGCGATCGTCGGGCAGCGCCGCCAGCAGGCGCCGGATGTCCGGCAGGAAGCCCATGTCGAACATGTGGTCGGCCTCGTCGAGGACGAGCGCCTCGACCCGGTCGAGCCGCAGGACGCCCTGCCCGAGCAGGTCGAGCAGCCGGCCCGGGCAGCCGACCACGACGTCGGGGCGCCGGCGCAGGGCGTCGATCTGGGTGCGCGCCGGGACGCCGCCGTAGATCGTCACGCTGCGCAGCTTGGTGAAGCGCGCCAGCGTGCGGATCTCGGCGTCGATCTGGGTGGCCAGCTCGCGGGTGGGCGCCACGACCAGGGCGCGGGGGCCGGCTCCCGGCTCCTCGAGCAGCAGGTCGAGCAGCGGCAGCGCGAAGGCCGCCGTCTTGCCGGTGCCGGTCTGGGCCAGGCCCAGCACGTCCTGGCCGTCCAGGGCGGCGGGAATCGTCTCGTCCTGGATGGGCCGCGGCTGCTCGAAGCCGGCGGCGCGGATGCCGCGCTCGAGCGCGGGGTCGAGCTCGAAGCGGTCGAAGCCGCCGGGCCCGCGGGAAGAGGCAGGTGCAGATGCAGTCATGGAAACTCGTGTTTCTCCGCCGCGCGTACAGCTCCGCTGTCAGCGCGCGGCCGCGAGTTCAAACCCGAACAACAGCAAGGGTGAGAAGAGGTTCTGGGCGGCGAGACCTGGGAGTGGGTCCTGTTGTTCGCCGCTGGGCGGGCAGATGGCCCGCTCGATGCGAGGTGGATAGCTCTTGGTTCAGCTCCGCGCCAGCGGGTCGAGCCGCGCCGCCACCTCGGCGGCGCTGGCGCAGCGCTCGTCGGGGCGCTTGGCGAGCATGTGCAGGATCAGCTCGGCGAGCGCGTCGGGCACGCCCTCGGCGCGCGTGCGCGGATCGGGCGGCGGCGTGTGGCGGTGCTGGTAGGCGACGTCGCCCTCGGTGAAGGGCGGCGCGCCGGTCACCAGCTCGTAGAGCGTGGCGCCCAGCCCGTAGACGTCGGCGCGGTGGTCGACCGACTCGCCGGCCGACTGCTCGGGCGCCATGTAGAAGGGCGTGCCGCCGATCACCGAGGCGACCTGGCGCACGCGCTCCATCGTCTTGGCGAGCCCGAAGTCCATGATCTTCACCACCCGCTCGTTGGTCACGAACAGGTTCGCCGTCTTCACGTCGCGGTGGACGATGCGGTTCTCGTGCGCGTACTGCAGGCCGGCGGCGGCCTGCTGCCCGAGGCGCGCCACGTCGCGCGCGCCGAGCTGGCGGTGGCGCCGCACGATCTCGTGCAGCGGCTGGCCCTCGAGCAGCTCCATGGTGATGAAGAAGGTGCCGTCCTCCTCGTCGACGTCGTGCACCGTCACGATGTTGCGGTGGTTGAGCGACGCCACGGCCTGCGCCTCGCGCAGGAAGAGCTTCACGGCCTCGGGGTGGTCGCGCAGGCTGTCGGGCATGCGCTTGAGCGCGACCACGCGGCCGAGGCGGCGGTCGCGCGCCTTGTAGACCACGCTCATGCCGCCGGCGCCGATGCGCTCGAGCACCTCGTAGCGGCCCTCGCGCACCAGGGCCGGCGCGGGCTGCGTCTGGCGGCCGGTGCTGCCGGCCGTCTCGGCCACTCGCTGGGCGGAGATCTTCTTGCGGATCGTCTCGATGCGGCTCGCCACGTTCGGCCAGGTCGGGGCGCGCCGGCGCAGCGCCTCGACGGCGTCGAGGGCGCGGTCGAGCGCGTCGGCGCGCTCCCACAGCTGCGCCTGCTGCGAGAGCAGCTCGGGCAGGTCCTCGTCGGCGCAGCCCGCCTGGATGCGCTCGCCCAGCTTCTCTGCGGCCAGGTCGAAGTGCCCCTCGGCGGCCAGCAGCTTGGCCAGCTCGACGCAGGCCGAGCCGTAGTTCGGGTCCTCGCGCGGGACCTGCTGGAAGAGGTCCAGCGCGCGCGGGCGCTGCTCGTGCTCGAGCGCCACGTGGGCCGCCTCGAAGGGCTTGCCGCGCAGCGCCAGCGCCGCCGTCCAGCGCGTCACCTCGCCGGACTCGCGGTAGCAGGCGATTGCCGCGTCGAGGTCGCCCACCGCCTCGAACGCCGCGCCCGCGCGCGAGTCGTCGCCGGCCGAGCGGAACATCTCGGCGGCGCGCGCCGCGTCGCCGCCCTGCTCGTACAGCTCGGCCGCGCGCCGGTACTCGGTGAGTCCGGCCCACATCTGCGCCGCCTCGAGCGGACGGCCCGCGCCCTCGAAGTGGCGGGCCGCGCGCTCGAGCTGGCCGGCCTCGCGGTGGAGCCGGCCCAGCAGCAGCTCGGCCACGTCGCGCTGTCCGTCGCGATCCAGGGCGCGCGCGGCGCCGTTCAGGTCCGCCTGGAGATACGGCGTCACGGCCGGCGGGCAGCCCTTGAACAGCAGGTGCTCGGCCAGGCCCAGGTCGATGTCGATCGAGACCGGCTGGCCGCCCTCCACCTCGATCTCGCGCTCGGCCACGCGATCGTCCGCGCCGGCCACCAGCACATGGGAGCCGGGCGCCAGCTGGAGCTGGGCCGGCGCGCCCTTCGAGAAGCGCGCCGAGTAGGGCCGGCCGCGCAGCGCCACCCCGGCCTCGCGCACCGGCTGTCCGTCCCACAGCACCTTGACCGACACCGGGCACTCGTCGGGGCGGAAGTCGAACTCGAGCCGCAGGCGCTGCCGGCGCCGCACGCGCACCGCGCGCTCTTCGAAGTGGTCGGCGACGATGCCCTCGCCCGCGCGGTCCTGCAGGATGCCGTCCACCGTCACGTACCAGACGCGCGGCAGCAGGCCCTGGAACTGGGTCTCGCGCCCCACCAGGTGGTGCTCGGTCGCGGTCGAGGCGCCGCGGCGCAGCACCGCGGTCAGCTCGCGGCGCGAGGCGCGCTTGTAGCGGCCGCGCGCCGTGGCCAGCCGCACGCTGAAGGTGCCGCGCAGCTCGGCCGGGTACTCGATCGCCACCACCAGGTCGGCGCGCCCGGAGCGGCGCCAGATCGCGACCAGGACGAGCAGCCCCAGCACGCCGCCCCCGACTGCCAGCCGGCCCTCGGGCGAGGCCAGGGTCCGCTCGAGCGGCTCGCGCACCTCGGGCGGGAGCTGCTCGAGCTGCAGCTCGAGCTGGCTGGAGAGCAGGTCGCGCGCCCGGCTGGCCCAGGCCAGCGGGTCGGCCTCGGCGCAGGCCGGGGCCGGGGCCCCGAGAATCCAGGCCACGAGCAGGGTTGCGAGCAGGGCTGCCGGTCGCTTCGGGCACATCACGCCAGCGGCCTCATCGGCCTGTCCGGGGGGGTGGTTGAGCCCTCTCAGCGCAGCTCGAGGCGGCGGCGGAACTCGATGGACTCGGGGTCCACCGGCGGCGCCAGCTGGTCCCACGACTCGCTGTAGTCGGAGCCGCTGCGGTAGAGCGCCACGCGCGAGGCGATCTCTTCGGCGAGCGCCTCGTCTCCGTCGGCGCGGGCGAGCGTGACGGCCCGCTCGCCGACGCGCACCGCTGCCGGGAACTGGAGCGCGGCGGCGTGGGCGGCCGCGAGCGTGTCGAGCGCCCAGGCCTGCCCGAAGCCCGTGGCCTGCGCGCTCGCCCGCGCCAGCGCGAGCGCCTGCTGCGGGTCGCGCAGGAACGGGTCGGGGCTGGTGGCGCGCAGCCAGGCGAGGTTGTTGGAGACCTCGGCCCAGCCCGGCCGCATCGCGAGCGCCTGCTCATAGGCGGCGATCGACTCGGCCAGCTCGCCGCGGCGCGCGTGGATCCAGCCCTTCACGCGCCAGCTCTCGGCCGTCGGGTACAGCTCGATGGCCCGCTCGGCCTCGCGCAGCGCGCCGTCGAGGTCGCCGTGCGCCCCGCGCAGGAAGGCGAGGTTCTGGCGCAGCTCCGGGCCATCGCGGCCCATCCACGCGAGGCGCGCCATCGAGCGCTCCGCCGCGGCGGTGTCGCCGGCGGCGAGCGCGCGCCGGAAGCCGTACTCGCTGTCGAGCGTGGCCCCGACGATCACGGCGACGCACACGGCGCCCGCGATCCAGACCAGCGGCGCCAGCCGCAGGCCGCCGGTGGGGCCCAGGGGCGCCCCCGCCGCCGCCTGCTCGCGCGCGCGCAGCAGCACGCGGGCCACGCGGCCGTCGCGCAGCTTCCAGATCGCGCCGTCCAGCACGAAGTGGTGCAGGTTCACGGCCGACGAGATCAGCGCCGAGAGGCCCAGGCCGTAGGGCACGGCGCCCAGGGCGCCGGGCGCGAGCAGCAGCGCCGGCAGCGTCCAGATCGCCGCGCCGGCCAGCAGGCACTTGCCCAGGTAGGTGCCGGTGCGCGGGGCGCCGCTGGCGCGGCGCGCGTAGTAGGTGGTGATCCACAGGTACTGCACCGAGTGCCCGACCGCGACCCACAGGAAGGCGTAGGCGGCGTGCTCGACGCCCAGGGGATCGACGCCCTGCAGCACCGCGTAGTGTCGGGCGACCGTCGGCGCCACGAACCACAGCGCCTGGCTGGCGGTGATCGCGGCGGCCGGCCCGAGCTGGCCCGGGCGCGCCACGCGCAGCAGGCCCACGGCCGCGACCGCGGTGGAGAGCAGGTAGCCGATGCCCACCACCACGAAGCTCGCGTTGCGCCACAGCTCGGGGATGCCGAGCGTCAGGAAGCCGTACACCGAGCCGCCGAAGCCGGTGGGCGCGTACTGGCCGCTGGGGCGCACGCCGTGCACGGCGAGGAAGGTGAGCACGAAGGACAGGAAGAACGAGGCATAGATGGCGCGCTTCAGGCCCGGCGAGATCGGGACCCCGGCGCGGCGCAGGAACATCAGCGCGACGCCGTAGTTCTGCCCCGTGTAGTGCCAGGGGCTCCAGGTCAGCATGACGGTGAGCATCAGCGAGCCGACCAGCGGCTCGAACAGGGCGGCGACGAAGCAGGCCGCGATCACCGCCGAGGCCCAGACCGCGAAGACGGCGTAGGCGCGGCGGTCCTCGCGCTGCTCGTACACGCGCAGCAGGGTGGCGCCGTAGTGGGGCGTGCCGCTCACGAGCAGCACCAGCGGTCCGAGCGCGAACGGGATCAGGCTGCGCATCTCGGGGCCGAGCGTGGCGAGCAGCACGAACACGCCCGCGTAGCCGAGGCCGCAGCCGAGCAGCAGGTCGGGGGCAGCTCCGAACAGCCACGGCGACTGGGGGGAGGTCGGCGCACTCATGACGGCGCCGAATCTACAACGGGGCGACCGCGCGCGTCGAGGAGACGGCCCGGCTCAACTCCTCGGGCGCGACGGACGATGCGGCTCGGGGAGCCGCGGATGGGACGATTCGCCAACCGGATCGGGATCGTCGCCGTGCTGTTGCTGGTGCTCGCTGCTCCCGCACCGGCGCGCGCCGGGGAGGTGTCGGCGGGAGCGGCAGTGGCGCTCTATCGCGCGGGGCTCGCGCGTGGAAACGTTGGTT
>JASJBO010000133.1 GCA_030066475.1 Myxococcota bacterium | reverse complement strand
GCTCGAGCGGCACGGCTGCTGGGAGCCGCTGTGGCGGGTGAACGAGCCCGCCTCCGGCATCGATCCGGAGGGTCGGGCCCCGTTCGCGGAGGGGCACTCGATGACCGGGATCCGCTAGCTGTGGACTTCGCTCGCCTGCGGCTCGCTGCGCGCGCCGCTCGGAACCGTCTCCGTCGCGCGGGAATCGGAGGGCGGCGCTTGCGGCCGCAGCCTCACCGCCTGCTTGGGGAGCGAGGGGCTGCTGACGAATCCGGACAGCAGCCGCCCTCGCCCAGCTCGCGGTGGACGGCCCCGGCTCAGTTCGCCTGCTCGCGCACGAAGCGCCAGATCATGCGGTGCAGGATGTCCTCGACCGGCGCGTGGTCGTCGGTGAGCAGCGGCGCTGGCCCGCTCGGCTCGAAGCGGCGCAGCGCCGGCCCCGCGGCCCGCGCCGTCCGCGCGAGCGGGGAGCTCCCGAGGCGCGCCGCGTTGGCGCGGAACGCCGCCAGGGCGTCCCCTGCAGCGGTCGCGAACAGCAGGGTGTTGCCCGGGACCGGGTACGCCGAGTGCGCGTAGTGCGGCGCGTCGAGCGCGTAGACCCGGGGAAACGCGCTCTGCATCGTGACGCCGATCGCATCGACCAGCGCGCGGTCGTGGCTCGTGCCGAGCACGTTCGCCACCACCACGCCCTCGGGCGCCAGCCGCTCGCGCAGCAGCGCGAAGAACTCGCGCGTGGCCAGATGGAACGGGACGTAGGGGACCCGGAAGGCGTCGAGCACGAAGACGTCGAAGGGACCGTCGCGGCGCTCCAGGAAGACGCGCGCGTCGAGCGCCGTCGCCTCGATGCCGCTCTCGCCGAGGCCGAAGAAGCGCCTGCCCACCTCGAGGATGCGGGCATCGATCTCCGCCTGCTCGATCCGCGCGTTCGGAAAGAGCCGGGCGTAGACGCCGCCGACGGTGCCGGCAGCGCCGCCGAGGACGGCGACGCGCAGCGGCGCGTCCGCGTCGAAGCCGGGGCGGAGCAGCGGCGCCAGGGCGAAGCGTCGCCACAGGCCACTCGGGAGGCCGCCGTCGCGGCGATGGACCGAGTCGTCGGCGAGCCCCTCGTTCAGCCGCAGCACCGTGACGCCGTCCTCGTCGACCACGCGGATGTAGTTGTGTGCCGACTCGGTCTCGAACAGCACCCGCTCGCCCCGCCGGGCGGCGTGCGCGGGATCCACCCAGACCGCCAGCAGCGCGAGCGCCAGCGCGCCCAGGCCCGCGGCCACCTGCGTCGCGCGCGCCCTGACGCCGGGTCCCCAGGCCACCACGGCGAGCAGCGCCAGTCCGAACGACACGAACGTCAGACGCGTTCCGATCGCCGGGATCAGCCACAGCACCGGCACGAAGGTGCCCACCAGGCTGCCGACCGTGGAGACCGCGAAGATGCGTCCGGTGGTGCGGCCGGCGCTCTCCACGTCGCGGATCAGGAGCCGCGCCGCAAACGGCGTCACCATGCCGAGCAGGATCACCGGCACCGCGATCAGCAGGGCCAGGCCCAGGAACGAGCCCACGACCAGACCGGCGTCGTAGGCGCCCATGGCGCGCGATGCGGCCGCCAGCACCGGGCGCGCGGCAAACGGCACGATCCCGATCCAGAGCGCCGCGACGCCGACGATCCGGTAGAGCAGGCCGGCGTCCGCGCGCCGGTCGGCCAGGCGTCCGCCCAGCGCGTAGCCCAGGCTCAGACACAGGAGCGTCATGCCGATGATGGCGGCCCAGACCGGCAGCGAGGTGCCGAACGCGGGCGCCAGCAGGCGGCTCGCGGACAGCTCGCAGGCCAGCGCGGCCGCGCCGCTCGCGAACACCAGGGCGAGGATGCGCGTGCTCACGGCTGCCACGTTCGCACAGCTCGGCGCCGGCGGCGCGTCCGCCGCTCAGACGTCGAGCATCCAGGCCCAGCGGGTGCCGGCCAGCGCCGCCTCGACGTCGGCCAGGTCGCGCTCGAACTGGGGCAGCCAGTCGAGCAGCGGACGGGTGTCCCAGTCGATGTGGACGGCGCCCGGATCGAACACAACGTCTCGTACGCGGGGGGGAGTCTCTGCCGCACGACCGCCTCCCGTGGGGGCGGGACGAGGCGTCGACCGCCAACGAGGTTGCGCTCGCCTCGCCCGGTCGGGTCGCCGAGTCGTCACACCAGCGTGTCATCGCGAGGGGCGTCCGGCACTGTGCGGAGGTCCGGCTGGCTCCGATACCCTCGCGCCATGACGCAGCTCGACGTCGGGGGCCACGCGCTGCGCGTGGAGGTGAGCGGGAGCGGTCCCCCGGACCTGATCTGTCTGCACGGGCTGGTCGACCGGCTCGAGATCTGGGACCCGGTGGCCGCTCCCCTGGCGCAGCGCGCGCGCGTGATCCGACTCGACCAGCGCGGGCATGGCGAGTCCGAGGCGCCGCCGGGTCCGTACGTGCGCGCCGATCTCGCTGGCGACGTCGTCACCGTGATCGACCGCCTGGCGGGTGGACGCGCCGTCCTGGTGGGACACTCGATGGGTGGCATCGTCTCGATGGCGACCGCGCTCGCGCAGCCCGATCGCGTGGCCGGACTCGTGCTGATCGGCACGGCCAGCCGCTGCAACGAGAAGACCGCCGGCTGGTACGAGCGGATCGCACGGGCCGGCGAGCGCGACGGGATCGACGGCCTCGGCCGTGCGATATACGGCCCGAAGCCGCGCACGATCGTCGGCGACGCGCAGGGCATCGCGCACGTCACGCGCATGCTGAAGAGCCTGTACGACGATCCCCTGACGGAGCGCCTGGGCGAGATCCGCTGCCCGGTGCTGCTGCTGGTGGGCGAGAACGACCCGATGGGAGCGCGAGCGTCGGCCATCATCGCCGACGCGCTGCCCGACGCGCAGCTCGAGCAGATCCCCGACTGCGGGCACTGGGTGCACGTCGAGCGGCCCGATGCGCTGATCGCCGCCTACGATCGCTGGGCGTCGCGCTGCACGGGCCGAGGGCCGGACCTTGCCGCGCCCGAGCGCCGTTGACCGGTCAGTCAGTCCCTCCCCGGCGGGAGGCCGCTAACCTCGCGCGGCGTGCCGATGAGGACTCATGCCCGCGACCTATCGCATCGATGCCGAGCAACGCCTGATCTACACCACCGCGACCGGCGTCGTCACGGACGACGACATGTCGAGCCACCAGGCGGCGCTGGTGGCGGATCCGAGCTTCGACCGCACCTTCGACCAGATCTGGGACTGCCGCGAGGTCGAGGTTCTCGAGGTGTCCGCCGAGGGACTGCGCCGACTGGCCAGCGCCCGTTCCTTCGATGCCGATGCTCGCCGCGCCGTGGTGGCCGGCACCGACGTCGTCTACGGCATGGCCCGGATGTTCCAGTCCCTCCACGACGAGGCGCCGGAGGAGGTGCGCGTGTTCCGCAAGCTCGAGGAGGCGTTGGCGTGGCTCGGCGTCGAGGCGGTCGAGGAGCCGGGATCACCCGTCTAGCGCGCGCTGGCTCGTCTGCGGCTCGCTGCGGGATTCGCTGGTAGTCTTCGCGCGATGCGGCTGTGGCTCGCTCCCCTGCTCGTCCTCGCCGCCGGATCGGCGGCCGCAGAGGGCCTGGGTCTCCCCTTCGCGGGGCGCTGGTTCGTCGCGCAGGCCGGGGACAGCCTGAACGTGAACCACCACATGAGTCTCCGGGCCCAGGCCTACGGGGTCGACTTCGCAAAGGTGGGCGGCGCCAGCGGCCGCGAGCTGGCGCGCGGGACGCCGACTCGGATCTCGGACTTCTACTCCTGGGAGGCCGAGGTGCTCGCGCCCGCGGCGGGCACCGTGGTCGCCGCTGTAGAGGACCTGCCCGACAACGCCCTGGGCTCCAAGGACCCGGCCAACCCGGCCGGCAACCACGTCGTCCTCCAGCTCGGGGCGGGCCGGTTCCTGTTCCTCGGCCACCTGAAGCAGGACAGCGTCACCGTCGAGGCGGGCGACCGGGTGGAGCGCGGCCAGCTGCTGGGTCTCTGTGGGAACTCGGGAAACTCGGACTTCCCGCACGTGCACCTGCACATCCAGGACACGCCGACCTTGAATCGGGGGACCGGCCAGAACCCGATCTTCGGCCCGATCGACGTGGAGCTCACCGGCAAGCGGCTGGAGAGGGTGACCTGGCCGCTGATCAGCGGGCTGTTCGTCTCGAATGCGGGAGGCTCTGGAGACGCGAGAGCGCGAGCGCCGTAGCGCCGGAGCATCGATCGGGAGCGGGCCGGTCGCGATCGGGACCTACCCCGTCGGCCCCGACGCGCTGCCCTTCCTGGGCTGGCGCTCCTCCCTGGGTGACGAGGACTGGGTCGGTCTGGGAGGCGCGGACGACGCCGACTACTTCCAGCGCGTACTCACCGACACCGGAGTCGATCTGCGGTCGGGTTGAAGCACGCCGGCGTTCGCCGGCTCGTGGTGGAGGACAGCCGGATCCGCTGAGTCACCTGCTAGCGGACCGCCAGGAGCACCGGGATGCCGATCACCGGCCCCCTCGCGCACATCGACATCTCGGTGGGCCACCCCGAGCGCTCCATCCCGTTCTATGCCGCCCTGCTCGAAGCGCTGGGCTATCGGCGCGGGAACGTCGCGGGTCCCGAGTGGCAGGAGCCCGAGCCGCGTCGGGCGACCTGGGGAATTCGCTACCCCGGCGGAGCCCGCTTCGAGATCGAGGTGCGTCCGGCGCGGCCCGAGAGCCGCGATCGCCGCTACGACCGCTACGAGCCCGGGCCCCATCATCTCGCCTTCCACGCGGCCGATCGAGCCGCCGTGGACCGTGTGCACGAGGCGATGGTCGCCATCGGCGCGACGGTGCTCGATCCACCGGCGGACTACACGGGAGATCCCGCCTACGCGGACGGCTACTATGCCGTCTTCGTCGAGGATCCCGACGGCGTCAAGCTCGAGGTCGCGTTCATCCCGCCCGCGAACCCGTAGCCGTACCCTGCGGGTCATACGCTTCCGGGTGTCGGTGGCTACCCGGAAGTGGCGCCGCGCTTCCGTGCGCGGCGGCGCGCCAGCAGCCAGAGCGGCGTGAGCAGCAGGATGACCTCGCCGCCGACGCCGCAGCCGCCACAAGCCTCGCTCTCGCCCACGACGGACTCGCTCGGGTCGCCCGGGCCGCTGCAGCCCCCGTCGTTCACGTCGATCTCCTCGTCGCCGTCGTCGTCCAGGCCGTTGTCGCACTCGTTGTCGCCCAGCTCCGACGGGTCGGCTGGATCGGTGCAGCCGGGATCGTCGCCATCGGTCCGACCGTCGAGGTCGTTGTCCTCGCCGTCGTCGCAGGGGGCCGACGGATCCAGCTCGGAGTCGTCGACGACGTCGGCGCAGCCGCGATCCTGGGGGAAGTCGATGAGCGCGTCGCCATCGTCGTCGATGCCGTTGTTGCACGTCGAAGTGGGCAGCTGGTACGCGCCCGGCGTGCAGCCAGAGGCCGGCGCGACACCGTTGGCGCCCCTCGGCTCGCACGAGGTCCCGCCCGATCCTCCGGTCGCGGCGGCGGGGCTGTCCTCGGGAACGGCGTGGGTGGGAACGCTCCCGCCGTTGTCGCCCAGCGGCCCGAGCCCGGCGTCGAGCGGCTCGGCCGCGGTGCCGACCTGGTCGTCGGGCGTGGCCGTGACCGAGCAGCCGTCGCCGTTCTCGAGGAAGTTGCCGCCGCCCAGGTCGAGACTGCCCAGGCAGTCGCCGACGATGCTGTTCGTGAGGTCGAGATCGCCGTCGTTCACCACGTCGGTGCCGTTGCGCGCGATCGTGCAGTTGTTGCAGCTCCCGTTCGCGCCCGGGTCGAGGAGCAGGCCCTCGAACTGGTTGCCGCTGATGGTGACGTTGCGGCCGTCGAGCTCGCAGCCCGGGGCGGCGAAGATCCCGCCGCCCTGGTTCCCGCTGACGGTCGAGCTCTCGGCCTGCAGCGCTCCGTCGCAGAACAGACCGGCGCCGTCGGCGCCCTGGTTGCCCGAGAAGACGGAGTCGAGCAGGCTGCAGGGGCCGGCGCAGACGCCGGCCCCGCCCCGCTGGCTCGCCGACGAATCGGTGACCGTCGTCTGCACCAGCACCAGATTCGAGTCGCCGCCGTGGAGGAAGCCGCCGCCCTCGATCGCCTCGCAGAGCGCGGCTTCGCAGCGCTCGCAGACGAGGGTGCCGCTGTTGGACAGGCACCCGCCGAAGTCGGCATCGCAGTCTTCGAACGCGACGTCGACCAGGCGCGCCTCGCCCTGGTTGCGCAGGCAGCCGCCCGCGCCCGAGGTCAGTCCGCCGGCCAGGGTCACGCCCTCGATCAGCACCTCCGCGCCCGGTTGGACGTCCAGCACGCGGTCGGACCCGTTCGCATCGATCCGGGTCAGGCCCGGCCCCGCACCGGCCAGCACGATGTCGCCGGAGAGGTCGAGGTCGCCGCTGGCGGAGGCGTCCTCGCCGGCTCCCACGACGGTCAGCAGGAAGGTGCCGCCGGGCAGCAGGATCAGGACCGGCGCGCCGGCGGCGTTGGCCTCCTGGACGGCGGCCCGCAGCGAGCAGCCGCCCGCGAGGTCGCTCGAGCAGACGCCGTCGCCCACCTGCGAGTCCGGACCGTCTTCGAGCACGGTGACCAGGAAGACGGCGTCGAACGGGGCGCAGCCGCTCGTGTCGAGCGCGCAATCCACGCAGGCGAGCGCGCCGCCACCGAAGCCGAGGCTGGCGCAGGTCTCGGCCAGCGGGACCCCCTCCTCGCAGGCCTCGCCCGCCTCGACCTCGCCGTTGCCGCACTCGGGGCCGCCGACTTCGCCGCCGGCCACGACGTCTCCTTCCTGGATGTACGAGAAGCTGCCGGCGGCGGTGTCGACGATGTCCCGAGAGGGCGCGCCGCGCTCGACGAGCGTGATCCCACCCGCGCCCCCCGACTGGAAGAAGTAGATGGTCGAGCCGGCCCCGACGGCTGCGTTGTTGAGCGGGATCCGGAAGGCGCCTTCGGGCTGGATGAGCGCGGTCTCGCTCGAGAGCACGGCGCCCGTGGCAGGGTCGTAGTGGATGAAGCCGGCGCGCATCCCCGCGTCGGTGTTCCCGATGATCTGCGCCTCGCAGGTGCCCTCCGCGGGCGGCGGCCCGAGCGCGGCTGCCACGAGGTCGGTGAAGCCGTCGAGCTGGATCGGCACGGGCCCGTTCTCGACGAGCAGGTCGTCCTGGCTGGCGGCCAGGAGCAAGGCGCTCGTGTCGCCGAGGCCGCCCAGCAGGAACTCCTTCTCGCAGTCGCCGCTGTCGATGGAGTTGAGCTCGCCGGCGATCGGCGCGGAGGTCGGCAGGGGGGTGAGGTCCGGCGCGAAGCGGCGGACCTCCGACTGGTCGAGCAGCGGATCGAACACCGCGATGCTCGCCACGTCGGCGCCCGCGGCGATGCCCGTGAGGACCGGGAGGAAGCTCGAGGTGATCCCGACCGTGTCCGTGGTGCCGGCGTCGAGGTCGGTGAGGG
Organism: Myxococcota bacterium; assembly: GCA_030066475.1. Next base: position 6,988 of record JASJBO010000133.1, on the reverse strand, counting down.
CGAGCGAGCCGCCCCCCGACCCGGTGGGGTCGAAGACGATCCGGTAGAGCCGCGTTCCGCCCTGGACCTCCACCGCCAGGTCGATGGCGCTCCCGAGCGCTGGCGCGAGCTCGTACTCGTCGCCCGCGCCGCCTCCGGGCGGCAGCGCCTTCACGCCGTCCACGCCGTTGGCGAACACGATCGTGCCCGGCGGGAGCTCTTGGCCCGGCGCCAGCATCGGCCAGGCGACGATGGCGAGGACTGCGAGCGAAAGGGCGGAGGAGCTCCGTCGCTGCATGCGCGGGGCCTCCGAGGACGGGCCAGCCTCTCGCCGGGCAGCATACCCGTGAGCCGCGCGCGAAGTCCAGCACCGAATCAGGGCTCGGCGAGATCCTCCCGCAGGGGGTTCGGCTGGCCGAACAGCCAGCCCTGGCCGTAGCGGATGCCGAGACGCCCGAGCGTCTCGAGCTCCTCCCAGGTGTCGAGGCCCTCGCCGATGATCTGCGAGCCCGTGTCGTCGGAGAGCTGCCGCAGCGCGCCCAGCAGCTGCTGGCGCGCGGGATCCTCGTCGATGCCCCGTACGAACGCGCGGTCGACCTTGATGAACTCGGGCGCCAGCTCGACCAGCGCCTCCAGATTCGCGTAGCCCGCGCCGGTGTCGTCGAGGGCGATCTGGAAGCCGAGCTTGCGGTAGCGGTCGCGGGCCTCGCGGAAGATCTCGAAGTTCTCGATCGACTCCTGCTCCGAGATCTCGAGCACCACGTCGCCGGGCGCGAGGCCGCACGACTCGAGCGTGTTGCGCAGCGTGTCCTCGCGGAAGTCGGGGTCGTGGATCGCCGTGGGTCGCACGTTCAAGAAGAGCTTCGTCCCGTCCGGCAGGCCGTGCGCACCGATCAGTCCGCTGCGGCGGCACAGGCAGTCGAGCTGGAACAGCAGGCCCTCGCGCTCGGCGACGCCGAACAGCTTGAGCGGCGAGTGCAGCAGGCTGTCGCGCGGGCCACGCGCCAGGGCCTCGTAGCCGAACACCGTGCGGGTCTTCACCTCGACGATCGGCTCGTACACCGAGCGGATGCGGCCGCGCAGCAGCACGTCCAGCAGCTCCCGGCGCTCGCGGTCGCAGGCGATGCGCTCGTGCAGGTCGGCGTCCTCGCGCGCCCGGGCCAGCGTTTGCCGCAGCTGTGAGGCCAGCGCCACGGTGGGGTTGCGCAGCAGAACGCTGGTGCCGAGCCGCGCGCCGACGCCGCCGCTCAGGTACGGGTGCGCGACGCGCCGGCCGTGCCGTCCGAAGGCCTCTGCCACGCGCCGGCGCAGCGCGGGCAGCTCCCCCTCGAGGAAGCCGGCGTCGTCGTCGCTGCGGAAGAACAGGACGAGGACCTCGTGGCGCCCGAGCTCGCCGCCGATCAGGAGATCTTCGGCGCCGAGCAGCGGCGCGACCTGGTCGCGCAGCCAGCCCGCCAGCCGCTCGAGCGTGGTGCGCTGCTCGTCGAGCCCGTAGCTCTCCTCGACCCGTTCCAGGAAGGCGGCGTCGAACAGCAGCAGCCCGATCGCGCGGCGCTCCTGCAGGCGGGCGGCCACGTCCGCCACGCGCCCGGCGATCGGCTCCACCGCCGCGGCAGCCGGCGCTGCGGCGGTCTCCTCCCAGCGGTCCATTCCCTTCGCTTCGGCCGGCGCGGCCCCGGGATTGAGTCCCCCTGCGGGACTGCCGTATCCTGGCCGTTCGGGGTGAGAAGGAGGTGCAGATGGGCATCCTGGAGCGGTATCAGGCCTACGCCGAGGCCTTCGAGCGGAGCTACGAGGACGATGACTGGACGCGGATCGAGCAGTACTTCACCGAGGACGCCGTCTACGAGGGCGAGCCCGAGGACGCGAGCGGGCGCGCGGCGGTGCTGGCGAAGCTCAAGGGCGGTGTCGACGCCTTCGACCGGCGCATGGACCGCCGCACGCCCGACTTCCAGACCCCGACCGTGGACGGCGACACGCTCACCATGCAGTGGACCGTCACCTACACGAAGGCGGGTTGCCCGGACCTCGCCATCTCGGGCAAGGAGATCGCGACCTTCGACGGCGACCGCATCGCGCGGCTGCGCGACGAGTTCGACCCCGAGGCGCAGAAGCGGATGGGCGAGTGGATGGCGCAGCACGGGGCGGAGCTGCAGGGCTAGCGCCGCCCGCGTCTGCCCTACGCCGGCTGCAGCGCGTAGCGGATCGGCATGCGCTTGACGCCGCCGAGGAAGCTCGAGCGCATGCGCTCGACGGGTCCGGCCAGCTCGACGGCGTCGAGCCGTTGCGCCAGCTCGCGGAAGATCACCTGCAGCTCGAGGCGCGCCAGGTTCGCGCCCAGGCAGAAGTGCTCGCCGATGCCGAAGCCCAGGTGCGGGTTGGGCTTGCGGTCGACCCGGAAGGCGTCGCCGTCCTCGAACACGTCCTCGTCGCGGTTGGCCGAGGGGTAGAGCAGACACATCGAGTCGTTCGCGCGGATCTTCTGGCCGCGGATCTCGACGTCTTCGATCGGCGTCCGGCAGAACTGGATCACCGGCGAGGTCCAGCGCACGATCTCCTCGACGGCCGCCTCCACCAGCTCGGGGCTCGCCCGCAGCTTCTGCATCTGGTCTGGGTTCTCGATCAGCGCGAGCAGACCGCCGCTCGCCGCGTTGCGGGTGGTCTCGTTGCCGGCGACCACCAGCAGCAGGAAGTACGACATCAGCTCGAAGGCCGGCATCGGCGCGCCGTCGACCGTGGCGTTGGAGAGCACGCTCACCATGTCGTCGCGCGGCGCCTTGCGCCGCTCGGCGGCGAGGTCGGCGAAGTAGGCGAACATGCCGTGGCGCGCATCTTCGACGCTTCCCTGCGGCTCGGCCGTGGTCTGATACTCGGGGTCGCTGGCGCCCGCGATCTGGTTGGTCCAGCGGAACATCAGCTTCCAGTCCGAACGCGGCACGCCCAGCATGTCGGCCAGGACGTGGAGGGTGAGCGGCGCGGTCAGGTCGCCGACGAAGTCGCCGGTGCGCTCGTCGCCGTCGCCCGCCATCTCGGCGAGCAGGTCGCGCGTGATGCGGGTCACCTCGGCGTCGCGGCGCCGGATCGCGGCCGGGGTGAACCAGTGGCTCGCCGCCTTGCGGAACTCGGCGTGCTCGGGCGGATCCATGTTGAGCAGGTGCCGCGCCAGCGTGCGCTCGCCCTCGACGGGGGCGCCTTCCTCGAAGATCGCCAGCCGCGGCGCGTTCAGGAAGCGCTGCGGCTGCTTCGAGATCCAGACGATGTCCTCGCGCTTGGTCACCGCCCAGAAGCCCACCCCGCCGGGCAGGTCGAACCAGTGGATCGGCGCCTCGGCGCGCAGCCGCTTCCAGGCGGCGTGCGGGTAGCCATGCTGCGCGAAGGTATCGGGGCCGATGACGTCGAGGGTGCCGGGCAGGGGGGCGCTGCTCATCGCGCCAGCGTACATCGGTTCGGGCGGGCGGGCCGCTGGGCTAGAAGCCCCCGAACAGGAGCACCACCTGGAGGGCGCCCATCGCGGCGCCGATCACGCCGCCGGCGACGATCAGCTTCCGCTCGTCCTGCGCGAGATCCCCGAGCGCCCGCTGCTCGCCCAGCTCCTCTCGCCCCAGGAGCTGGGGACCGCCAGCCGTCTGGTGCTCACCTCCGAGCGCATGCTGGCGATCGGCGCCGAGATCCTGCGTCCGATGTTCGAGCCCGCTCGTCGCGAGGGCCTGCTCCACCCCGAGCTCGAGCTCGACGCGCTGATCGAGTGGGTGCTGCGCATCCTGATGTCGTATCTGGCGGTGCCGGGCCCCGCGGCCCGCAGCGAGGAGGAGCTGCGCAGGCTGCTGCGCGCGATGCTGCTGCCGGGCCGTGCTGGTCGGCCGGGAGTAGGAGTGGCAGCGCTCTTCGAGTCGCGCCTACGCGCGGTGGGCGCGCCCGGGCCCGAGCAGGAGCACCGCCGGGTCGCCGTTCGCCCGCAGGCTGGCGACGAACAGGTACGCCGTCAGCACCGGCGCGCCTCCGAACAAGCCCAGCACCCCGAGCGCCAGGCCGCCCGGCGAGAACTGGTGGCGCCAGGCGAGCCAGAAGCCGGAGAGCACGAGGAACCCCATGAAGTCGAGGTTGAACTGGCCGGCCCATCCCATCTTGGCCACGTCGCCGAAGAAGACCTGGAACAGGGTCATGCCGTGGTTGGCGATCACGACGACCGTGTAGGCGACGATCGAGAGGAAGATCACGCCCAGCAGGGCTCGAAATGCACTCACGTTCACTCCTCCTGTGCCAGCGCTTGCGTAGCGCCTGCTACAACTCTATATCACGGACGTAGCGCATGCTACACATGGCGTCGGAGCGAGGAGCCGTGGCGCGAAAGAGCGACAAGCGGGCCGAGGTGGTCGAGAAGCTCGCCGGCCACGTGCTGAGTGCGGGCCTTGGCGACACCGGGCTGCGCCGGCTCGCCGAGGTGGCCGGCACCAGCGACCGGATGCTCCTCTACTACTTCGAGAACAAGGAAGAGCTGCTCTCGGCGGTGCTCGAGCGCATCACCTCCGACCTCGCCGAGTCGCTGGAGGCGCTGGCCGCAGGCGGGCGCATGCCCCCCGCGCGCGCGCTCCAGCTGATGTGGGCCGCGCTCAAGCTCGACGCGAATGCCGATCAGCTCCGTCTGTGGCTGGATCTCTCCAGCGCGGCGTGCCGAGGCGACCCCTTCTACCGCTCGGTGGTGACGCGGATCCGCCAGGACTGGATGGAGCGCCTCTCGGCGATCCTCGACACGCCGCCGCGGGAGCGGGCGGCACTCGCCACCCTCATGATGGCGGCGGTCGACGGGCAAGTGGTGCTCTTCCCGGAGGACCTCGCGGAGGGCGACGCGGCGATCGCTGCGTTCGTGTCGCTCCTCGAGCGCGGGAGGCGTAAATCTTGACATTATTAAATTAACAGTGATAATCCGCCCATGGCCCGCCCCCAGCTCACCGCCGTCGAGGTCGAGCGCTTTCGCGACAGCGTGGCGGAGGCCGCCTTCGAGATGGTGGCCGAGGAGGGCGTGTCGAGCCTGACGCTGCGCCGTCTCGCCAAGCGCCTCGGCTGCAGCTACGCCAAGCCCTACAGCTACTACCGCGACAAGGAGCAGCTCGTCGACGCCGTGCGCGGGCGCGCCTTCGACCGCCTGGCCGAGTACGTGACCGAGGCCGCCGCCTCCGGAGCGCTCACCGCCGAGACCTACCTGCGCTTCGCGTTCGAGAACCGCGAGGCGTTCCGGATCATGTTCGAGCTGCGCCAGGACTACACCTCGCCGGAGACCCGCGAGGCCGAGGCGCGCGCCTGGGAGATCTGCGCCCGGCCGTTTCACGCGGCCGTGGCCGCCGGCGAGCTCGAGGGCGACCCCGAGCTGATCGCGCACGTGGTCTGGTGCGCCCTGCACGGCCTCGCCTCGCTCGAGCTCGCGGACAAGCTCCACCACGGGAAGACCCTCGAAGAGGTCGCCGCCGCGGTCCGGTCCGTCGTCGACGGCTTCCGCCCCGGCGCACCGAAAGGAGACCCCAATTGGCCCAGCTGAACTACAAGGCCGAGCTCGACCTCGAGGGCTGCACCGGCTGCAACTGGTGCGACATCGCGTGCCCGAGCGGCGCGATCACGATGAGCGAGCGCAAGGCGTACATCGACGACCAGCGCTGCATCGGCTGTGGGTATTGCGTCGATCGCTGCCCCGAGGACGTCATGTGGATGACGCGGCGCGAGACGCCGCTCGAGCTGCCGGTGGGGCTGGCCATCGACGAGGAGACGCGGGAGAAGGCCGCCGCGCTCGCCGAGAAGGCGGGGGTCCCGCTGATGTCTCCCATGTGCCCCTGCGCGCCCATGACCACGCTCCCCGTCGCCGCGGCGATCGTGATGGGCGCGCAGCACCTCGAGGACGTCTCGGCGATGACCGGCATCCGCGGGGGCTGCAAGATCTACTGCGTCGCCCCCGCACTCCGTCTCCTGAAGGCGGCCGGTCGCGACCTGACGCCGCCCAAGGGGTTCCGCTGGTACGACCTCACGCTGTCCATGCTCGACCTCGAGGGCAGCCAGCTCGACGGCGAAGCGGGGTCCTGGCTCGAGGAGGACCTCGACTACTTCCAGGTTCGCAAGGACACCCAGCCCGAAGGGAGCCAGTCATGAGCGCCACGGCCATCCAGCCCCCCGACTTCATGCCCTCCGCCTACGCCCCGGCGCCTCGGCCGCGGGTCGCGTCGCTGCCCGGCTTCGTCTCGCTCGGCGTGGACGAGCTCTTCCCGGAGTTCCCCCAGCCGATCTACACCGACGACGCGGACGACGTAGGCGCCGTCCGAAGCAGGGCCGAGGCCAGTCTGGCGCGGGTCGACATGTCGAAGATCCAGCCCGGCGACAGCGTCAACGTCTGTGCGAGCGAGCACGGCTTCGGGATCATGGGCGGCCGCCCCTACGTCGAGATGATCAAGACGATCCGGGACCTCCTCGTCGAGCGGACGGGCTGCAAGCCCCGGCTCCGCCTCGCGATGTACCGGGGCCACAAGGAGGCGGAGGAGGTCGAGCACCACTTCGAGCTCGGCGACTATTTCAAGGGCCAGGTCAAGGGTCTGCTGCCGTTCGACAAGGGCGTGGCGATCGAGACGCGCGTCGGCACGCTCTACGGCGTGGCGCGTGCCTACGACGCCAAGCACTTCGTGCACGCCTATTACGACGACCCCCGTGAGATGTACTTCAACCGTCTGCTCTACAAGTCGCTGAAGTCGTTCACCATGTCGTACGCGCGCCTCGAGACCCGCTCCGTCTATCACGCCCACTTCGGCAACCGCAGCAGCAGCATCATTCCGAGGGCGATCTTCGACTCGGACTTCATCCAGCAGCGCTACGCCTTCAGCTGCGTGCTCCGGACTTCGCCGCGCGGCGTGATCGACGTCCAGGCCTCGAACGACCTCTACGGGATCGACCGCAAGATCACCGTCGATCACCTCCGGACCTACGGCAAGATGCAGCGCCTCTTCGGCGAGGTGGAGGACTGCATCGCGGTGTG
>JASJBO010000021.1 GCA_030066475.1 Myxococcota bacterium | reverse complement strand
GCCAGGGGCGCCAGCCGTTGTCGGGGTCGTACATGTCGAGCTCGGGCACGACGCTGTGCGGGTCGTCCTCGTCGGCGACCGAGGGGTCGATCACCTGGAGCATGAAGACGCCCTCGCCCGGGTGCGCCGCGATGCCGATCCAGCCGTCGCCGCAGCCGGTCTCCTGCTGGGTGAGCGCCATCAGCGAGCCGCCGCCGCTGTTGCCGAGCAGCACCACGGCCTCGGCACCGCGCCGGCGCATCTCGTCCACCGCGGTCTTGACGTCCACCACGCACGCCTCGTGCAGGCAGTCGGTGTCGTTGTTGAGATAGCGGGTCGAGAAGCCGAACGCGGCGTAGCCGGCCGCGGCGAGCAGCGGGCAGGCGTAGTGTACGGAGAAGTCGCCGCGCGGGTGGGTCAGGACGACGGCCGTCTTCCACGGCGTGCCGGCCGGCGGCGTCCACAGCACGCCGCGCACCAGCGCGCCGTCGGGAGCGACCAGGCGCACCGGCTCGCGGCCCACGGCGACCCCGGGGTCGTCCTCGGGCAGGGGCCAGTAGCCGAGACCGAGCGGGCGCTGCGCGCCGAGGGCGTGGGGCACGAAGGCTCTCCTCCGGGAGCGATTCTACACCGCGCACTCAGACGTCGAGGGTCACGCGGGCCGTCCAGCCCTCGGCGTCGCGCGCGACGCGCAGGCCGTAGGCGGTGACCGCCTTCACGTCGGTGTCGAGCTCGTGGCGGGCGCGGTCGAGCGGCTCGCCGACCAGCGCGCCCGCGAGACGCGCCTCGCCGTCCGCCTCCAGGCGCAGCGCGCCGGCGCGCAGCAGCAGGTGCTCGGCGTCGCGCAGGTAGACCAGCTCGCCGAGGAAGCGCAGCAGCAGCAGCTCGAGGTCCGGCTCGGCCAGCTCGATCGCGCGCTCCACGCGCGGCTCGACGCGGCGCGGGTCGACGACGGTGGCGGCCAGCAGCGCCTCGGCGGCGGCCGCGAACAGCGCCTCGAGCGTGGCGCCGTGCGCGACGAAGCTCAGGTCGCTCGTGACGTCGTCGACGAACGCGTACGGGGGGCGCCGGCTCAACCCTTGACGTTCCCGACCGGCACCAGGTGTGCGATGCGGCGCGACAGGCCGGCGCGCTCGGTCGCCTCCGCCACCTGCTCGACGCTCTTGTAGGCGAAGCCGGCCTCCTCGGCGAGGCCGCGCATCGAGGCGCCGCGCACCAGGATGCCGCGCTCGGCCATGCGCCGGCGCACCTCCCTGCCGCGTACGCGCTTGCGCGCCTGGGTGCGGCTCATCGTGCGCCCGCTGCCGTGCGCGGTGCTGTAGTAGCTGCGCGCCCCGCTCTCGACGCCCGCGAGCAGGTAGGAGCCGGTCTCCATGCTCCCTCCGATCACCACCGGCTGGCCGGTCTCGCGGTAGGCGTCGGGCAGCTCGGGGTGGCCCGGCGGGAAGGCGCGGGTGGCGCCCTTGCGGTGCACCAGCAGCTCGCGGGTCTCGCCCGACACGACGTGGCGCTCGCGCTTGGCAGTGTTGTGCGCCACGTCGTAGACGGTGCGGATGCCGAGCGCCTCGGCGTCGCGCCCGAAGGTCTCGGCGAACACCTCGCGGACCCGGTGCAGGATCACCTGGCGGTTGGCGAACGACATGTTCGCGGCGCAGCACATCGCGGCGTAGTAGTCGCGCCCCTCGCGCGAGCCGATCGGCGCACAGGCCAGCTCGCGGTCGATCACCTCGAGGCCGAAGCCCGGCATGGCGCGCAGCATGACCTGGAGGTGGTCGCTCGCGACCTGGTGTCCGAAGCCGCGGCTGCCGCAGTGGAACATCACCACCACCTGCTCGGGGCGGTCGAGCCCGAAGGCGCGCGCCCGCTCGGGGTCGTCGACGCCCGCCTCGTGGAGCACCTGGATCTCGAGGTAGTGGTTGCCCGAGCCGAGCGTTCCGAGCTGCTTGCGCCCGCGCTCGATGGCGCGCTCGCTCACGCAGTCGGGATCGGCGTCGGGGAAGCAGCCGCGCGCCTCGGTGTATGCGATGTCCTCGGGCGTTCCGTAGCCGTGCTCCACCGCCCAGGCCGAGCCCTGCACGAGCACGCGGCGGAACTCGTCGTCGTCGAGCCGGACCAAGCCGCTGCGGCCCGCGCCGGCCGGAACGCGCTCGGCGAGCGCGTCGACCAGGGCCGGCAGCCGCGGCTCCACCTCCGGCCAGGTGAGGTCGGTGCGCACCAGCCGCATGCCGCAGTTGATGTCGAAGCCGATCCCGCCCGGCGAGATCACGCCCTGGTCGAGGTCGAACGCGGCCACCCCGCCGATCGGGAAGCCGTAGCCCCAGTGCGCGTCGGGCATGCACAGGCTGGCGCCCACGATGCCCGGGAGCCTCGCCACGTTCGCCGCCTGGACGAAGACGTGGTCGTCCATGTCGTGCAGCAGCGGCTCGGTAGCGAACAGCCGCACCGGCACCCGCATGCCGGGCCGGAAGTCGGGCCCCAGCTGGAAGGTCGCGGCGTCGACCTGCTTCACGCCGTGGGGTGCGGCCAATGGCTCGGCTCCCCTCCTTCGTCGAGGACGTAGCGCCGCTCGGGCATGGCGTCGAGGGCGCCCGCCTGTCGCCCGCCGGACTCGCACCCCGTGCGCGCGCAGGGGCGGTCGTGCTCCTCGGGCGAGGCGCGGGGGCCGCCAACCTGCTCCAGAACGGCGACTTCATCGAGGAGAGCTTCGAGGCACCCGTGGGGGCCGGCGGCGTCAAGCTGTGGGCGCGCGTCGACAAGACCGAGGCGATCGACTTCGAGCTGACCGTGGCCCTCGACGAGGGCATGGGGGAGGTCTGCGGGAGGCAGGACTCCCTCCGCGTCTCGCCGCAGGACAGCGACTCGGTGACGGTCTCGATCGGGACGCCCGGGCTCGATCTGGACGTGACGGTGGCGCCGAGCAGCGGCGATCCCGACATCGACAGCGTGCTCTGTGGCACCGAGGAATGGATCACGGTTCCGGCCGGCAGCGACGTGGTGTTCTGCTACGCGGTGACCAACTCCGGGGAGGTGCGCCTCGACCGGCACGACCTCGCGGACGAGGCGAGCGGGCCGATCCTGGACGACTTCGCCTTCTCGCTGGAGCCCGGCGGCTCGGTCTTCCTCACGCAGACCGTCCCAGTGGCCACGAACGTGGTGAACGACGCGCTCTGGGTCGCGCGGGACTCGGTGGACCCCGTGCTCTCGGCCGCCGCGTCCGACGCCGCGGTGGTCACGATCCCGGAGCCGGGCCCGGCGGCTACGAGCGGGGCGAGCGGGCTCGCCCTCGCTCTCCTCGCGAGCCACGGGCGGCGAGCCCGCCGCGCAGCACGCGGCGGTTGTCGACGCGCAGGGTGAGGCGCTCGGAGTCGAACAGCTCCATCAGCGGGACGGCGTGCTTGCGGCTGGTGCCGATCAGCGCCTTGTAGGCGGGCGTCTCGAGCGCCTCGTGCTCGTGCAGGTGGGCGACCACCCGCTCGCGCAGGGCGTCGACGGCCGCGCGGTCGAACCACAGCTCGCCCGGCGCCTGGCGCAGCGCGCCCTCGCGCTCCAGGTGGGCGAGCAGCTCGCGCAGCCGATCGGGTGCGACGCCCAGGCGCTCCGACCACTCGCGCAGTGTGGGGGGCTCGAGCGCGGCGGCCCGCGCGTCGGCACGCACGCGCTCGGCCAGCTCGCGCTCGGCCTCGCCGAGCTCCGCCCGGTGTGACGCCAGCCGCACCAGGTCGTCCTCGACCACCGCGCGGCCGTCGGCGACGAGCTGCTCGAGGGCGCGACTCACGGCGGCGGGGGCGGTGTTGTCGGGGAGTGCGCCCGCGAGCGCGGCCTTGGCCAGGCCGGGGCGCAGCGGCTCGCGCGCGTGGAACGCGGCCAGCGCGGCGTCGGCGCGCTCGCAGAGGGCGGAGAGCGCGGCTCGCGACAGGCACAGCTCGGCGTCGGCGGTGACGATCTCGCCGCGCTGCTCCAGCGCGGCGAGCTCGTCGGACAGCGACGCCTCCGGCATCCCGGTCTCGCGCCGGAGCGCGTCGCGCCGCACGCCCGACAGGCCGGCGCGCTCGACGCGAACGCGCAGGCCGTCAGCGGGGTGGGCGTCGCGCAGCCGCCCGAGGTCGCGGCCCAGGGTCGGATCGCTGCGGCGCCGCCGCGGCGGCGCGACGTCGAGCACGGTGCCTCCGCCCACCGTGATGCCGCCCGACTCGGTGCGCGCGAAGCCCTGCAGCACGAAGCGATCGCCGGGCAGCAGCGGCAGCGGCTCGCCCTCGAGGTGGATGCGCGCGAACAGCGTCGCGCCCGGCGCGAGCGTCGCCTCGCCGATCGGCGCCACCCGCGCGCGGCGCTCCGAGGTGCCGGCCAGGAACTCGACCGAGGCGCGGTCGCCGGCCTCGGCGGCGGCCGGCAGCCAGTGCACCTCCGCGTCGATCGCACGGGTGGGCTCGATCGCGTCGGCCGCCGCGACGAGCGCGCCGCGACCGACGTCGGCCAGCTCGATCCCCTGGAGGTTGACGGCGGTGCGCACGCCGGGCTCGGCGCGCTCGACCGCGACGCCGTGGCTCTGGAGGCCGCGCACCCGGGCGCGGCGGCCGCCGGGATGGATCTCGACGCCCTGACCCAGCTCGAACGCGCCGCCCACCAGGGTGCCCGTCACGACGCTGCCGAAGCCGCGCACGGTGAAGGCGCGATCGACGGCCAGACGCGCCACGCCGGCGCGCGGCGTGCGGGCCGGCGAGCCGGCGGCCAGCTCGGCCAGCGCCGTGCGCAGCGCTTCGACGCCCGCGCCGGTCTGCGACGAGACGCGCAGGATCGGCGCGTCGCGCAGCGGACCCGCGGCCAGCAGCTCGCGCACCTCCTCCTCCGCGAGGCCGGCCACGTCGTCGTCGACTAGGTCGGTCTTGGTGAGCGCGACCACGCCGCGCGACAGGCCGAGCAGCTCGCAGATCGCCAGGTGCTCGCGCGTCTGCGGCATCACGCCCTCGTCCGCCGCCACCACCAGCAGCAGCAGGTCGATGCCGGTGGCACCCGCCACCATGTTGCGCACCAGGCGCTCGTGACCCGGGACGTCCACCACCGACAGGCGCGCGCCGTCGGGCAGGTCGAGCGGCGCAAAGCCCAGGTCGATCGTGATGCCGCGCGTCTTCTCCTCGGGCAGCCGGTCGGTGTCGACGCCGGTGAGCGCGCGTACCAGCGCGGTCTTGCCGTGGTCGATGTGGCCGGCGGTTCCGAGGATCAGGTGCGCGGGGCGCTCGCGGGCCACGGCTCTAGCAGCCCGTCGAAGAACCCGGACCTCTCAACGGGCTGCTCCGGCGCGCCGGACGACGTCCCGACCCAGGTAGGGCTGCAAGGCCTTCGGGATGCGGACGCTGGCGTCCGCCTGCTGGTGGTTCTCGAGCAGCGCCAGCAGGGTGCGCGACACCGCGACGGCGGTGCCGTTCAGCATGTGCACGAACTCGGTGCGCTTCGCGCCCTCGCGGCGGAAGCGCACGGCCAGCCGCCGCGCCTGGTAGTCGGTGCAGTTCGAGGCGCTGGTGACCTCGCCCCAGCTGCCGCCCTCGCCGCGTCCCGGCATCCAGGCCTCGATGTCGAACTTGCGGTAGGCGGGCGCGCCCAGGTCGCCCGCGGCGATGTCGATCACGCGGTAGGGCAGCTCGAGCGCCTGGAAGTAGCGCTCCTCCAGGGCGAGCAGCTCCGCGTGCATCGCCTCCGAGTCCTCCGGGCGGGTGATCACGAACATCTCCACCTTGGAGAACTGGTGCACCCGGTACAGGCCCTTGCTCTCGCGTCCGTAGGAGCCGGCCTCGGTGCGGAAGCAGTGCGACACGCCGCACAGCTTGAGCGGCAGGTCGGCCTCGCCGAGGATCTGGTCGGCGTAGAAGCCGCCGAGGGTGATCTCGGCGGTGCCGATCAGGCACAGCTCGGCGTTGCCGATCGAGTAGATCTGGGTCTCGACGCCGCGCGGGCTGTAGCCGAGGCCGTCGACGATCTCGGGCTTGGCGAGGTCGGGTGTCGAGAACAGCGTGAAGCCGTCCTCGAGCACCATGTCGAGCGCGAGGCGCTGGAGCGCGAGCTCGAGCAGCACCGCCTCGTTCTTCAGGTAGTAGAACTTGGGGCCGGCGACGCGCGTTCCGGCGTCGAAGTCGATCAGGTCGAGCCGCTCGCCCAGCTCGACGTGGTCGAGCGGGGGGAAGTCGAACGGGGTGGGCTCCCCGACACGGCGGATCTCGACCCCGTCCTCCTCGCCGCCGCTGGGCACCTCCGGATGGATGAAGTTCGGGAGCGGCGCCATCGCCTCGGCGAGCGCCCGCTCGGCCGCGTCCAGCTCCTGTTCGAGCCGCCCGACCTCCTCCTTGAGCCGCCGCCCCTCGGCGGTATGGGCCTCGCGCTCGGCCGGCTCGAGCTTGCGCTTGCCGCCCTTCTGGTGCTCGTTGCGCAGCCGGTTCGCCTCGCCCAGCTCGGTGCGCAGCGCCGCCGCGCGCTCGTACGCGGCCACCGCCGCCCCGACGTCGGCCTTCACACCGCGCCGCCGACAGCTCTCCTCGATCTCCTCGCGCCGCTCGGCGAGCCCCCGCGCATCCAGCATCGCCAGACGAAAGCACACCCCCCCACCCCGTCAACCGGGCCGCAGAAGGCGGACGACGTTCGTTGAGCAAGTCAAGAAACTCCCAGCGGGGAACAACTTGACTTCCTCGACCAACGCCCCCTTTTTCAGGGGAGGCCGGCGCCGGGGGTTTCGACTTCGAGGAGCTCGATGCGGCCCTGACGGTCGGTGGTCTTGGCGGGGTCGGACTCGGCGGCGGTGCAGATGAAGAGGGTGCGGCGCTCGGGGCCGCCGAGCATGCAGGCGAAGGCCTGCGTCGCGACGGGAACGCGGTGGGTGACCTCGCCGCCCTCGCGCACGCGCAGCACCTCGGCGCTGATCGGGGACGCCAGCCAGACGGCACCGTCGGCGTCGAGGCAGATGCCGTCGGGCAATGCGCCCTCGAGCCGGGCCCAGACGCGCCGGTTCGACAGGCCGCCGTCGTCGGCGACGTCGAAGGCGGTGAGCCGCGCGGCGAACGACTCGCCCACGATCAGGGTGCGCCCGTCGGGTGTGATCACGCTGCCGTTGGGGAACGACAGCTCCCGCGCGGCCACCTCGACGCGGCCGTCCGGGTGGACCAGCGCCAGGTCGGCGGTGCACGGCGCCGCGCCGCCGTGCAGGTCGAAGCCGAAGTTGCCCACGTAGGCGCGGCCCCGGGCGTCCACCACCATGTCGTTGCAGAAACAGGTCGCCACGTCGGACAGGTCGGCGAGCTCGTGGAGCCCGTCCGGGTCCTGGCGCAGCAGCCGGCGGTCGCGCATCGACACCACCAGCAGCCGGCCGTCCGGGAGCCAGCCCAGGCCCGAGGGCTCGCCCGCCACCTCGGCCATCGTCTCGGCGCGCCCGTCGAGGTCGACCGCCAGCACCCGGCCCGCGTGCATGTCCGAGAACCACAGCCGCCCGTCGTGCCAGCGCGGTCCTTCGGGGAAGCGCAGGCCGTCGAGCAGCGTCCGCGGTGCGGCGAGGCCCACTGACTAGAACGTGTAGCGGATGCGCAGGAACATCTCGTCGCGCTCGCGCACCAGGGCCAGGCCGTTCTCGACGCCCTGCCGGTAGGCGCGCCGGCCCGTCTGGTTGTCGATGCGGCCGAGCTGCGAGACCGGCATCGCGCGGTTCTGGAACTGCCCCCAGAAGAAGTTGAAGCCGATCGTGGCCGCGAAGTTCGAGGTGAAGCGGTAGGTGATGCGCGGGAGGCCGGCGGCCGAGACCGACTGGTGATCGTACACGAAGGTCAGCGACGGCTGCAGCCGGTCGCGGAAGTAGCCCGTGTTGACCGCGAAGGTCGCCAGGAAGTTCCACGGCCCGTTGGAGGTGAAGCCCTTCTGGTAGTCGGACACGTACTGGATGAAGATCTGCGTGTTGAAGAAGAAGGTGCGGTTGTCGTTCAGGAAGTTGATGAAGGTCGGACGGTCGATCGAGATCGTCAGGTTGTAGGTGTCGGACTCGTCGATCCCGTCGCGCTTGTCGACGCTGTTGAAGTACTGCCCCTCGATCCAGGTGGCTTCGAAGCTCCAGTTGGACTTGGAGACGTCCTCGGCGAAGTCCATCGAGAAGCCCAGCACGTTGCGCTTGCGGTGCTTCAGCACCGCCTGGCCGGCCCCGTGCCAGACGAAGTCGCGGCGCCCGAAGGTGCCGTTGCCGGCGGCCCGGATCGAGTTGCGCTGTGCCCCGACCACGCTGAAGAACGACCGGATCGTCGAGCAGTACTGCGGCTGCGCCCACGAGCACTGGCCCTGGTCGGTGCTGTAGGGATCGGTGGTGTCGAACTCGTCGGGCAGCGCCGGGCCGTCGGGCGCCCCGTTGCCGTCCGCGTCGGGCACCGACGACAGCGCCGCCCCGACGATCTGGAAGTTCCACGAGAGCGCGGCCATCTCGCTGGCGAAGTCCTGGCCGGTGGAGGCGCCGAAGCCGCCGTCCTGGAGCGGGTTGCCGCTCAGGTCGGTGGCGGGGATCTCGAGCGTGCGGGCACCGGTGCAGAAGCCGCCCGTGTCGCGCGCGCAGCCGTCCACCAGCGGATCGTAGGCGTCGTCGGCGGGGCCGCGCGAGCCCGGCAGCATGACCACCGTGCGGTTACCGAGGAAGCGGGTCGCGATCGGCCCGCCCTGGAACAGGGTGGTGCCCGGCTGCGGCAGGCCGTTGGTCGTAGTCCAGCCGAACGGGCGGTCGATGCCGTCGGCACCCACCACCGACTGCAGGAACACGCTGCCCTCGGTGTTGGCGAGGTCGATGCCGTCGACCTCGCAGTCGGTGCCGTAGAAGGCGCCGCAGCCCAGCAGCGCCTCCTGCTCGTCGGTCAGCGTCTCGTTCAGGGTGTCCCCCAGCGCGTAGATCGGATGCCCGCCGAAGTCCGGGATCGGCGCGTCGCCCTTGGCGGGGCAGCCGTTGGTCCTGAAGCCGTCGCAGGGATCCGCGTTGAGAGGAACCAGCGGGACCCGCACGCCGCCCGTCAGTGCCAGCAGGATGGACTCGGCCGTCGCGTTGCCCGCCAGCGAGTTCGAGAGCAGCGACGACACCGTGAGCCCTCCGAATGACTTCGCCTGGTCGCGGGGGATCGAGTCGCCGGTGATCACGTTGTTGAGGCTGTTGAAGATACTCTGGCCGCAGGCGCTCGTATCGAGATCGCTGAACCCGATGCTGGTGGCGCAGATCATGGTGAACAGCTGCATGTTGATCGGCGTCTCGTCCAGCACCGCACGCTGGTTCTGTGGGCTGGGCGAGTTGTTCGAACCGTCGGGCGTGATGTTGGAGAAGGGGAAGATGCCCAGGCAGGCGGGCTCGGTCCCGGTCACGCAGGAGGCGCGGGCCCCGCCCTTGCGCGGGCGGCCGGTGAAGGGATCGACGTTGCGCTCGTAGGTCCAGACGCGGTCGGCGTAGGGCGTGTCCTCGTAGCCGTAGAAGTTCGAGATCTGCATGCTGAAGCGTCCGAGCCGGAACTCGACGCGGGCGCCCACCTCGAGGCCCTTGATGTCCTCCCACGGATCGTCCGGCCGGTCTTCGCCGACCAGCCCGAAGCCGGTGAGGCCGTGGAAGAACAGGCCGGTGGTCTTGTTGCAGGCCACGTTGACGGTGTAGGCCTCGCCGCAGCGCCCGATGTCGTTCGGCTCGAAGTCGTCGAAGTTGGCCGCCACCTCCAGCCGCAGGTCCTGGAAGGGGCCGACGCTCCAGAACGACCAGACGCCGCGCAGCGCCCACTGCGGGATGCGCTGCTCCTCGAGGTCGGGGAGCGTGGCCAGCGCCAGGTCGACCGGGTTGAACTGGTCGGTGGTGCGGAACAGCTCGGTCTTGCCCCATACGATGCTCTGCTTGCCGAGCCGCAGCCACAGCCGGCTGTCGAAGAACTCCAGGTCGGCGTAGGCCTCGCGCAGCTCCTTCTCGTCCTGCTGGCTGGCGCCGCGGTTCCACTCGAGGTCGGTCTGGGTGAAGTCGATGTTCGGGTTGTTGAGCTCGCTGCTGTCGAGCAGCTGCCGCTGCTTGCGGCTCGGGTAGTAGACGCCCTGGGCCGCGCTGCCCGGCGCGTTGTCGAGGTTGCCGAACAACGGGGCCGGGCGGAACGGCAGCTCCCCCCTGCCGCCGGTCTCGGTGATCGGGCTGATGTCGCCCCGGCGGAAGGGGTTGGGCTTGTTGCGCAGCCGCCCGTTGCGGTCGGGCGCGCAGCGGGGATTGGTCGGTCCGAGCACCTGGAGGCCCTTGCCGTCGTCGCCCTGCCGGAAGTCGCGGCTGGCGAAGTTGCAGCGCTTCAGGACCCGGTCGAAGTAGAAGAAGGCCGGGTCGTCACCGCCCCCCTCGAAGTTCCCGTCGGGCCCCGCGATCGTGAACAGGGTGTCGACGTTCCGGATCTGCAGGAACTTGAGCGGCTTGTTCTCGTTCTCGCGGGCGAATACGGCGGTCCCGTTGCCATTGCGCGGATCGGTCGCCACATTGACGATGCTGCCGGAGTAGGTGCGCTTGGGCGGCCGCGCCGGTATGGTGGCCAGCAGCGGCGACGGCCCCTGGTCGGCGACGAACACCGAGCCCTGGAAGCCGCTGCGCTTGGCGTCGTTCATGCGTTCGGGGAAGCTGCGCTGGCGGTCGCCGAGCAGGTTCGCCGACTTGAACAGCCAGCAGGCGCGGTTCCAGGCGCAGTCGTAGCGCGCCTCGACGCGGACGAAGAGGCTGGCGAGGTCGATCGGGCCCCAGCCGTCCTCGATCGCGAAGAGCTCGGCCTCGATGTTGAGGACGTGGTACCACTGCGACAGGTCGATGCCGTCGTCGGTGCTCAGGTTGTTGCCCAGCGCCCGGATCTGGGTCTCGTAGAACCCATGGACGGCGAGCCGCCCGTCGAAGAACTCGAAGGCGCGCGCCGGTGCCGCGAGCACACCGACACAGACGACGCCGAGGCATCCGACGAAGAAGCCGCGTCGGATGACGCTCGAACCGAGAAGCGACCCCATGCTCCCCTCCCCAGCCGAGCAAAGCCACTGCTGAGCCCGACTGCGGGCCCATGATACATTCGGGAGGCGTGCCGATGTCAATGCGGTATCGCGCCGCATTCGGACTATCGTTCGGATCGTCATTCGGACTGTGTCTGGAAGTCACGCATCCGGAAGCCACGGATCCGCAGCACGGATCTGGGACGCACGGGTCCGGACGTGACGGGAGCGGGGAGCGGCGATGTCGGGTGAGCCCACCGTCCTGCCGGGCGCCGAGCCGTTCTTCTTCGAGGGCGGCGACGTGGGCGTGCTGATCTCCCACGGCTTCACCGGCTGCCCGCAGAGCGTGCGCCCGCTCGGTGAAGCCCTCGCCCGCGACGGTGGGCTCACCGTGAGCTGCCCGCGCCTGCGCGGGCATGGCACCTCACCCGAGGACATGGCGCGCACCAGCGCCGAGGACTGGATCCGGGACCTCGAGGCCGCCCTCGACGCGCTGCGCCAGCGCTGTCGGCGCCTGTTCGTGACGGGGCTCTCGATGGGCGGGACGCTCACCCTCTACCTGGCCGGAACCCGCCCCGACGTCTTCGCCGGAGCGATCCCGATCAACGCGGCCGTGCTCGGTGCCGGTCCCGAGCTGGGCGCCGTGGCCTTCGCGGCCGACGCGCCCGCCACGCTGCCCGGCGTCGGCTCGGACATCAAGAAGCCCGGCGTGACCGAGCTTGCCTATCCCGTGATCCCGACGCCGACGGTGCGCCACCTGTACGCGCTGCTCGGCGCCACCCGCGACCTGCTGCCGCGCGTCGCCTGTCCGCTGCTCGCCTTCCAGGCACCCGAGGACCACGTCGTGCACCGGGCCAACGCGGAGTACCTGATCGAGCACGTCGGCTCGACCGACAAGCGCCTGGTCTGGCTCGAGAACTCCTATCACGTGGCGACCCTCGACCACGACGCCGAGCGCATCGCCGCCGAGACGCTGGCCTTCGTCTGCGAGCGCAGCTAGGCCCCATTTTCTAGGTTCGCGGCGCGATGCCCCCTCCCCCCAAGCGCTCGCTCGGCGTCCTGTTCAGCGTGGTCGTGATCGACCTCGTCGGCTTCGGCATCGTGATGCCGATCCTGCCGTTCTACGCCGACGAGTTCGGCGCCAGCGGGACCACCCTGGGCCTGCTGCTCTCCTGCTATCCGGCCGCCCAGTTCGTGTTCCAGCCGCTCTGGGGGCGGCTCTCGGACCGGGTCGGGCGCCGACCGGTGATGCTGGCGACGATCGCCGGCACCGCCGTGGCGCTGCTGCTGGTCGGGCTGGCGGACTCGCTGCTGGCGCTGTTCGCGGCGCGCACCCTGGGCGGCGCGTTCGCGGCGAACGTGAGCGTCGCGACTGCCTACATCACCGACGTCACCGACGAGAGCGAGCGCATTCGCTGGATGGGGATGCTGGGCGCCTCGTTCGGGGTGGGCTTCCTGCTGGGCCCGGCGATCGGGGGCCTGCTGGCCCCCTACGGGCACGCGGTGCCGATATTGGTGGCCTCCGGGCTGGCGGCCGTCAACCTCGTCCACGCGCTCTTCGTCCTGCGCGAGCCGCCGGTCCACCGCGAGGCCGGCCGCGGGCCGGGCGCGCGGACGCTGCTGCGCAGCCCGGTGCTGCGCAGCCTGGTGATCGCGAACCTGCTGTTCGCGCTCGCCGTGACCCAGCTCGAGAGCATGTTCGCCTACTTCATGAAGGACCGCTTCGGCTACGACGCGCGCCAGGTGGCCTTCATCCTGGTCGCCATGGCGTTCGTCATGGTGCTGATCCAGGGGGGCGGCATGCGCGCCCTCGCGGCCCGCTACGGCGAGCGCACGCTGCTGCGCGGCGGCGGCGCGCTGCTGGCGCTGGCCTTCATGGCGGTGCCCTGGATGGGGACGGTGGCCCTGCTGCTGGTGCCGCTGCTGCTGGCCGCCGTGGGCCGTGCCGTGAGCCAGCCCGCCTTGATGAGCCTGGCCTCGCTCGAGGCCACCCCGGGCACGAGAGGCGCCGTGCTCGGCACCTTCAACGCTGCAGCCGCCCTGGCGAGGGTGTTCGGCCCCGCCGCCGCCGGGATCCTCTACGACGGCTACGCGGGCGCGCCCTTCCTGCTGGGCGGGCTGCTGCTGGTGGGCATGCTCGGCGTCGTCTCCGGGATGCCGCAGCCGGCACCGCCCGAGCGGGTCCCAGCGTGAGCCCCGAGCCGGCGCTGCTCCCCACGGTGAACGCGGGGCTCAACGCCCTGGCGACCGGACTGCTGGTGTGGGGCCGCGCGCTGGCGCGACGCGGCGAGCGCGACGCCCACCGGCGCGTGATGCTCGCGGCCTTTGCCGTCTCGAGTCTGTTCCTGGTGCTCTACGTGCTCCACAAGGCCCTGCTGGGCTTCGAGAGCGTCGCCTTCGGCGGCGAGGGTGGGTTGAAGGCGCTGTATCTGGTGATCCTGTTCAGCCACGTCGTGCTCGCGATGGCCGTGCCGGTGCTGGCGATCCTGCTGATCCGGCTGGGGCTGCGCGGCGAGATCGAGCGCCACCGCCCGCTGGCGCGGGTCGCCTGGCCGGTGTGGATCTATGTCTCGGTCACGGGTGTGGTGATCTACGCGATGCTCTATCCGTTCAATCCGGCCGGATGATGCCATCCAGCTGGATCCTGGAAAATCCCGCAAGCCAGCGAATTTCCATGGTTTGTCGCACTTGACGGCGACTCGGAGAACCCGTAAACCCTGGGTACTTCCTGCACCCCCGAGACGGCCCGCGAGCGACCCGGAGGACGCGCCCCGCGCGACACCCCTCTCGCACGACTCGCACCACCGGCCGCCCGCGTGTCCAGGATTCGTTTGGAGGGAGGAGAGCGAGGCTCATGAGACGACTTCGAAGACTCGCCGCCCGCGTCGCCCTCGTCGGCTGTTTCGCCCTGCTCGCGGCGGTACCTGCCGCGGCCGACGATCTGGCGCGAGGCGAAGTGCTGTTCCAGGTCTGCTCGTCGTGTCACGGAGCCGACGGGCTCGGCAACGAGTCGCTCCGCGCTCCGTCGATCGCCGGGCTGGGCCAGTGGTACGTGGAGTCGCAGCTCTACAAGTACCGGACCGGGATCCGCGGCGCGCACCCCGAGGACGTCGAGGGCCTGCGGATGCGGCCCATGTCCCGCTACCTCGACAGCGACGAGGACGTCAAGGCCGTTGCCGCGTACGTCGCGAGCCTGCCCCAGGCCGAGCCGCCCATGTCGCTCGCGGGCGGCGACCCGACCCGCGGCGAGAAGCTCTACGCCACCTGCGGCGCCTGCCACGGCCAGGCCGGCGAGGGCAATCAGCAGACCTTCGGTCCCGCGCTCAACAAGCAGCAGGACTGGTACATGCTGACCCAGCTGCAGAAGTTCAAGTCGGGCATCCGGGGTGGCAATCCCCAGGACACGACCGGCATCATGATGCGGCCGATGGCGATGGCGCTGACCGACGAGCAGGCCATGCGCGACGTGATCGCCTACATCCTGACTCTCGAGTAGGACCCGAAACGGACATGGCAAAGGCATACACGCCCGATGAGCTCGCGACCCGCACCTTTGCGATCTCGATGATCGGCGTCAGCGCCTTCATCGCGATCGTGTTCCTGTTCATTCTCTAGAGGTGGCCCGATGATCGAACGCTACGTCGAGCAGGTCTCCACCTACGCGGCCGGGCTCGACAATCTCGTGCTGTTGATCCTGGTGCTGGTGGGCTTCTGGTTCATCCTGTCGGAGGTCGTCTTCTTCTACTTCATCCTGCGCTTCCGCAGGAAGTCCCAGCCGAAGGCCGAGTACATCACGGGCGAGGAGAAGCACCAGAAGCGCTGGATCACCATCCCGCACCTGCTGGTGCTCGTCTGCGACGTGTTCATCATCGTGGGCGCGGTCCGCGTCTGGGTGGAGATCAAGCAGACGCTGCCGCCGCCGGCCGCGACCGTGCGGGTGACCGGCCAGCAATGGGCCTGGACCTTCACGCACCCCGGCCCGGACGGCGTGCTCGACACCGCCGACGACATCGCGACGGTGGACGAGCTGCACATCCAGGCCAACACGACCTACCACTTCCTGCTCGAGTCGAAGGACGTGCTGCACAGCTTCTCGATCCCCGTGTTCCGGCTCAAGCAGGACGCGATCCCGGGCCGCGTGATCACCGGCTGGTTCGAGGCCCAGAAGACCGGCACCTGGGACGTGCAGTGCACCGAGATCTGCGGCATCGGGCACGGACTGATGGGGGCGCGCGTCTTCGTCGAATCTCCGGAGGACCACGCCGCCTGGGTCGCCGAGCAGTCGGCTGCCAACGTGGCCGCCACCAACTCCGCTGCGACGAAGGTCGCGGCCGTCAATCCGTAGCGCAGGGCGAGGAACAGACATGGCCGAGACCATCGCTCCGGTCCCCCACGACGACCACCACCACCACGAAGAGCAGAGCTTCTGGTCGAAGTACGTCTTCTCGACCGACCACAAGGTCATCGCCATGCAGTACATGTTCACGGGCATGTTCATGGCGCTGATCGGCGGCTTCTTCGCCTACGCGTTCCGCATGCAGCTCGCCTACCCCGGCATGGAGGTGCCCCTCTTCGGGCTGGTGGGTCCCCACGAGTACAACTCGCTGGTGACCAACCACGGCACGATCATGATCTTCTGGGTCGCGATGCCGGTGCTGATCGCGGCGTTCGGGAACTACCTGATCCCGCTGATGATCGGCTGCGACGACATGGTGTTCCCGAAGCTCAACCGCCTGAGCTACCAGATCTTCCTGCTCTCCGCGATCGTGCTGCTGATCTCGCTGGTCGTGCCCGGCGGCGGCTTCGGCGGCGCCTGGACCGCGTACCCGCCGCTCTCGGCCAACGCCGAGTACAACCTCACGCCACTCGGCTCCACCTTGTGGCTGGTGGCGGTGGCGCTCGAGTTCGCCGCCTTCCTGCTGGGCGGCATCAACTTCGTGACCACCGTGATGAACTCACGCGCTCCGGGCATGAAGATGTTCGACATCCCCATCGTGATCTGGATGATCGTGATCGCGAGCATCCTGTTCATGGCCTCGGTGGGGCCGCTGATCGCGGGCGCCGTGATGCTCTTCATGGACCAGGTGGTCGGCACCGGCTTCTTCAGCCCTTCGACCGGCGGCGACCCGATCCTCTGGCAGCACCTGTTCTGGTTCTTCGGCCACCCCGAGGTCTACGTGGTGCTGCTGCCGGCGATCGGCATCGTCGCCGACGTCATCACGGTCTTCGCGCGCAAGAAGCTCTTCGCCTACAAGACCGTGCTCTACACCGCGATCGGCACCGGCGTGCTGAGCTTCACCGTCTGGGCCCACCACCAGTTCATCGCCGGCATCGACCCGCGCATGGCCCACGTCTTCACCATCACCACGCTGCTGATCTCGATCCCGATCGCCGAGATGCTGTTCGTGTACATCGCGACGCTCTACGGCGGCTCGATCCAGTTCAGCACGCCGATGCTCTGGGCGCTGTCCTTCATCGCCACCTTCCTGATCGGAGGCGTCACGGGCATCTTCCTGGGCGCGAGCGGGGCGGACATCTACTTCCACGACACCTACTTCGTGCTCGCCCACTTCCACTACACGTTCTTCCCGATCGCGATCATCGGGACCTTTGCGGGCTTCACGTTCTGGTTCCCGAAGATGTTCGGGAAGCACATGAACGAGACGCTGGGCAAGATCCACTTCTGGCTCACGATCATCCCGTTCAACCTGATCTTCCTGCCGCTCTTCGTGCTGGGCGCCGCCGGCCAGCACCGGCGCATCTACGACTTCACGAACTTCGAGCAGCTCTCGGCACCCTGGATGATGAGCCTGCGCCAGCTCGCCACGATCTCGCTGGTCGTGATGCTCGTGGCCCAGGTCCTCTTCATCTACAACGTGTTCGTGAGCATCGCGCGCGGCCGGAAGGCCGAGAAGAACCCGTGGAAGGCGAACACGCTGGAGTGGACGGCGGACTCGCCGCCGCCGCACGGGAACTTCGCGACGCTTCCGACCGTGCATCGCGGCCCGTACGAGTACAGCACGCCGGGGCGCGAGCAGGACTACTGGCCCCAGAACGAGCCCGCGTAGGGGAGCCCGATGAGACCCGTTGCCACCACCCGTACCGCCGCAGGCATCCCCACCGGCCGTCTGGCCATCTGGTGGGTGATCGCCTCCGAGATCGTGATCTTCGGCGGCCTGCTGGCGTCGTACATCATGCACCGGCTCGCCCACGACTCGTGGGCCGAGGAGGCGGCGCACACGAACCTGCTGGCCGGCAGCATCAACACCTTCGTGCTGCTCACCTCGAGCCTGTTCGCGGTGCTCGCCCATCAGGCCGCCGACGAGGGCGACGGCCCGAAGGCCGCGCGCTTGCTCGGCCTCACGATGCTGGGCGGCCTGATCTTCATCGCGATCAAGAGCTTCGAATGGACCTACGAGATCAGCCACGGCTTCACGATCACGTCGAATCCGTTCTGGTCGTTCTACTACACGGCCGCGGGCCTGCACGCGCTGCACGTCATCGCCGGCGTGGTCCTGATGGGCTTCATCGCCTACGACGCCCGCCGGAACCTGGAGCTCCAGCGGGTAGAGCTGATCGGGATCTACTGGCACTTCGTCGACATCGTCTGGATCTTCCTGTTCCCGCTGCTCTACATCGCCAAGTAGGGCCGAGAGGAGACCATGTCCGCTGACGAACACGTTCATCACGGGAACTACGTGCGGATCTGGGCGATTCTGCTCGTCCTGCTCGTGATCAGCATCTTCGGCCCGTTCCTGGGCATCCAGATCGTCACCCTGATCACGGCCTTCGGCATCGCGATCGTGAAGGCGTACCTGGTGGCGAAGAACTTCATGCACCTGAACATCCAGCCCAGGTACGCGATCTACCTGCTCACGACGATGCTGGTGTTCATGGTGCTGTTCTTCGCCGGCGTGGCGCCCGACGTGATGCGCCACGAGGGCGACCAGTGGGTCAAGGTGTTCGATACGCCGGACGCGGGTGCCGGGGAGCACGGCACCGCGACGCACTAGCGCCCCAAAGGAGGCACTCCCCCGTGCCGAGGTCCCGAGCCGCCCTGCGCGTGATGACCGATCCGCGGCCGCCGCCGCTGCTGCCGAGCGCGGTGATGGGAACGGTGATCTTCGTGTTCACGGAGATCATGCTGTTCGCGGGCCTGATCAGCGCCTTCATGATCGTGCGCTCCGGGTCGGTGGTGTGGCCCCCTCCGGGCCAGCCGCGGCTGCCGCTCGAGGCCACTGCCTTCAGCACCGCGGCGCTGCTGGTGAGCGCGGTGATGCTCTACCGGGCCCAGCGCGCTTTCTCGCAGGAGCGCGCCAGCGCCCGGCGACCGCTGCTCGCGGCGATCGGGCTGGGCGGCTTCTTCGTGCTGTTCCAGGGCTTCGAGTGGGTGCGCCTGATCGCCGATGGCCTCACCCTCACCTCGAGCACCCACGGCGGCTTCTTCTTCCTGATCGTCGGGATGCACGCGCTGCACGCGGTCGCCGCGATCCTGGCGCTGGTCCACGTGTACCGGCGCCTGCAGCGCCGCATGCTGAACCAGAGCACCTTCGCGGCGGCACAGGTGTTCTGGTACTTCGTGGTCGGCGTCTGGCCGGTGCTGTACCTGCGGGTGTACCTGTGAGCGGGCTCCGCGCCCTCGCGGCGTTCACCCTGGTGGCGGCGCTCTCGCTGGCGCCGCGCGCCGCCGAGGCGTGTGCCGTCTGCTTCTCCGGGCGCGAGGGCAGCCGGGTTGCCTTCATCGTGACCACGGCGATCCTCACCGTGCTGCCACTGGCGCTGATCGGTGGCTTCGTCCTCTGGCTGCGGCGCCGCGCGAGCGAGCAAAGCAGCGCCGCGCCGCCCGCCCCCTCCTCCTCTCTCACCTAGCTGTTCGACTTCGTTCGGCTTCGCCTCACTGCGCGCGCCCTTCGGGCGCTTGCATGGGGCTTCTGCTGCGCACGCTGCTAGGGGGCGATCCTCGGGACCCGCGGCCGCCGCTCCTATACTCCGGGCGCCCGGCGCCGGTGCGGCGGGCGCGGAGGCAGAGCGGCGTGACGACCGGGGTGCGCGATCCGTCGGAGCTCTCGGGCTGGGACGAGACCGTCGACGTGCTGGTGGTGGGACTGGGCGCGGCGGGCGCCGCGGCGGCGCTCGAGGCGTCGCGGGCCGGCGTCGAGACGCTGGTGCTGGAACGCGCCGCGGGCGGCGGCGGCACCTCGGCGATGTCGGGCGGCGTCCTCTACCTGGGCGGCGGCACGGCGCTCCAGCAGGCGTGTGGCTTCGACGACTCGCCCGACGCGATGTTCGCCTACCTGATGGCGTCGTGTGGCGACGGGCCCGACGAGCCGAAGCTGCGGCTCTACTGCGATGGCAGCCCGGCCCACTACGACTGGCTGGTCGCACAGGGCGTCCCCTTCAAGCCGACCTTCTACCACGGCGTGAGTGGCGAGCCGCCCACCGACGACGGACTGGTCTGGTCGGGCTCGGAGCGGACCCATCCGTTCTGCGAGATCGCCGCACCCGCCCCGCGCGGGCACGTGCCGCGCATGGAGCACCAGGCCGGGCCGATCCTGATGCAGGCGCTGGTGGCGGCCGTCGAGGCGAGCCCGGCGCGGGTTGCCCCGAGTCACCGCTGCACGGCACTCGTCCAGGAGCCCGACGGCACCGTGGTCGGCGCCGTCGCCGAGAGCTTCGGCGCCGAGCGCGCGATCCGCGCGCGGCGCGGCGTGGTGCTCACCACCGGCGGCTTCATCAACGACGACGCGATGATCGAGGCGCACCAGCCGCTGGTGCGACGCTGCAGCTTCCGCGTCGGCGCCGAGGGCGACGACGGCAGCGGCATCCGGCTGGGGATGGCGGCCGGCGGCGCCGTGATCCACATGGACGCCGCCTCGATCTCGCTGCCCGTGACCCAGCCCTGGGGCCTCAAGCGCGGCGTGCTGGTGAACGCGCAGGGCCAGCGCTTCATCAACGAGGACACCTACTACGGCCGGCTCGGCGAGTGGGCGCTGTTCCACCACGGCGGGCGCGCGTGGCTCGTGGTGGACGACGAGGTGTTCGAGAAGCCCGAGTATCCGCGCGAGCTGGCCGCGGTCGGCGACACGCCCGCCGAGCTCGAGCACGAGCTGCGACTGCCGCCGGGCAGCCTGGAGAGCACGCTCGCGCTCTACAACCGCCACGCCGAGAGCGGCCGGGACCCCGTCTTCCACAAGCAGCCCGAGTACCTGAAGCCGCTCACCCGCCCGCCCTTCGGCGCCTTCGACTGCACCACCGAGGGCTCGCTCTACGCCGCCTTCACGCTGGGCGGCCTCCACACCGACGTCGACGGCCGCGTCCTCGACCCCGAGCGTCGCCCGATCCCCCGCCTCTACGCCGCCGGCCGCGCCACCTCCGGCCTCTCCGTCGGCAGCTACTCCAGCGGCCTCTCCCTCGGCGACGCCACCTTCTTCGGCCGCCGCGCCGGCCACACCGCCGCCCGAAGGGGGGAGGCTCGTCGAGGAGCTTGAGGAGTTCCCCGCCGGGAACTACCCGAGCTTCTCAACGAACGTCCCTGCCTCCGGCGCCGGGCGAGAACAGGGAGCGGACGATGAGGAGCTTCATGACCTCCTCGGAGCCGTCGCCGATCTGCCAGCCGATGACGTCGCGCAGGCGCTGCTGGAGCGGGAGGTCGCGGCTGTAGCCGTAGTGGCCGTGCAGCAGCAGGCACTTGTGGATGGCCTCGGCGGCGACCTTCGGGGCGTACCACTTGACCATGGCGCCCTCGTGCTGGCAGGCGAGGTCGTTCTGGCGCATCCACAGCACCCGGTAGCAGCCGAGCCGCGCCAGCTCGAGCTGGGTGGCCGCGTCGGCCAGCGGGAAGGTGACGCCCTGGTGGGCGGCCATTGGCGCGCCGAACACGATGCGCTCGCGCGCGCGCGCGACGGTCTCGTCGATCGACTGGAGCGCGGCGCCGATGCACTTGAGCCCGATCACCGCGCGATTCACGTCGAAGAAGCGGCTGATGCGGACGAACGCGGTGCCGGGCTCGCCCACGATGGCGTCGTCCGGGACGCTCACGTCCTGCATCTGCACCAGACCGCGCGGCACGGCGCGGCAGCCCAGGTCGGAGACGGGCTCGAACGACAGGCCCCGCGTCTCGCGCGGCACCAGGAAGGCCGAGATCCCGTGCCAGCCCGAGGCGGCCGGGTCGCTGCGCGCGAACACGTAGAAGACGTCGGCGTTGAGGAAGCTCACCGAGTTCTTGGTGCCGCTCAGCAGCCAGCCGTCGCCAGTCCGCTCGGCGCGCGACTCCATCCGCCCCATGTCGGAACCCGCGCCGGGCTCCGTGATGCCCAGCGCGATGGTGGCGTCGCCCGTCGCGAGGGGGCGCGACCAGCGCGCGTGCTGCGCCGCCGAGAAGTCGGCGAAGAACTGGCTCTGGTACGGGGCGCCGAGCGCCGGCAGCACGCAGTTGAAGTCGCCGCGGCCGACCTCCTCGGCCGTGATGCCGACGCTGATCAGGTCGCGCTCCGCCTCGCGGTCCTGCCAGAACGACTCGCCGAAGGACAGCAGGCGCCGGATCTGCTCGTGCGGGTAGCGCTCCTCGTCGCCCTCCGCGTAGCGCGGCAGCAGCTCCTCGAGCGCGATCTTGCGGAGCGCGGCGCGGTACTCCTCCTGGGCCGGGGTGAACGAGAAGTCGAGCACGCGACCTCCTAGGCGCCGGCGCTGGCGCCGGACTCGATCTCGGCGCGGTAGCGGGCGCCGTCCGCATAGCGCTCCATCATTGCCGCGACCTGCTCGACGGCGTCGCGGGCCGCAGCGCGGTAGTCCTCGACCTCGAGGCGCTCGAGCGCGTCGAGCAGCTCGCGGGCGGGCTCCGAGAGCGACTCGCGCGGGGTCGCGAGCAGCGCGTCGTGCTGCTCCACCACCCCCACGTGGGTCTCCTCCTCCGCGAGGATCCCCTCGAGCACCGCGGCGACGCGCGCGCGGACCGGCCCCGGCAGCGGCGAGCGGGCCACCGCGGCGGCGACCGCGCGGTAGAGCAGCAGCACCATGATCTCGTAGGCGAAGGTCGTGGTCAGATAGACGTTCAGCCGGGATCCGCGGCCGCGCTCGCGCAGCCGCTCGCGGTTGCGCTGGAGCACCGCCACGTAGTAGGCGCGTCCCTGGAGCGCGTCGGCGTGGCGGTGGACGCCTGCTTCGAAGAACTCGGGGAACAGCTCGAGGGCGACGTCGAGGGTGCGCTCCTTGTGCCCGCGCTCCTCCGCTTCCTGACGCTCGAGGTCGCGGATCCGCGCGGCCAGCTCGTCCTGGCCGATCATCGCCACCGCGGCTTCCCCCAGTCCCTCGCCCTGGCTCACGCTGGCCAGGAAGAACGCCAGGAAGAAGCGGTCGCCCGTGAGGTTCGCGATGCCGCGGCGGAACGCCGCGCCCTCCAGGCGGGGCGCCAGCTCGCGCAGCAGCGCCGCTTCGTCGAGTTCGATGCCCATTCCGCATTGATACCACCCTGCCCGGCCCGGCCGCACCCGGACTCCCGGAAAACCCCGAGCCGCTCTCCGGTGCAGGCCGGACGAAGCTCAGGCCCGACGAGGCCGCTGCCGATGGGGTCGCTGCACGAGCCCTCCACCGGACCGGAAGGATGCACAAGGCCCCGATTCCCGCCGACGAAGCCCCGCGGATCGACGCGCTGTCGGCGCTCGACATCCTCGACACGCCGCCCGAGGAGCGCTTCGATCGCATCACGCGCCTGGCGCGCCGGCTGTTCGACGTCCCGATCGCGCTGGTCAGCCTGGTGGACGCGGAGCGCCAGTGGTTCAAGTCGCGCCAGGGCCTCGACGCGCCCGAGACCCCGCGCGAGATCTCCTTCTGCGGCCACGCGATCCACGAAGACGGCATCCTGCTCGTCGAGGACGCGCGCGCCGACGAGCGCTTCCACGACAACCCGCTGGTCGCCCGCGAGCCGAGCATCCGCTTCTACGCGGGCTGTCCATTGCGCGGCGGCACGGGCTATCGGCTGGGGACGCTGTGCCTGATCGACCGGCGCCCGCGCCGCTTCGGCGCCGAGGAGCTCTCGCTGCTGCGGGACCTGGCCGCCATGGTCGACCGCGAGCTCGCGGTCGTGCAGCTCGCCACGCTCGACGAGCTCACCGGGCTCTCCAACCGCCGCGGCTTCGAGCTGCTGGCCGAGCGCGCCATCGGCATCTGCCAGCGCTCCGAGCGCCCGGTGACGCTGCTGTTCGTCGACCTCGACGAGTTCAAGCAGATCAACGACCAGCTCGGGCACGAACGCGGCGACGCGGCGCTCGCCGACTTCGGCCGCTTGCTGCTCGAGAGCTTCCGCGACTCCGACATCGTGGCGCGCCTCGGCGGAGACGAGTTCTGCGTCCTGCTGACGAACGCCGGCACCGACGGGATCGATCGGCCGCTGCGCGAGCTGGGCGTCCGCCTCGACGCCTGGAACCTGGGCTCGCCGCTGCCGCTGCGCTTCAGCCTCGGCAGCGCCTCGATCGCGCCCGGGGCGCGCACCACGCTGGCCGACCTGATGCGCGAGGCCGACCAGCGCATGTACGACCAGAAGCGCGCCGGCCGGCGGAAGTAGAGACACTCGGCCTGGGGCCGGAACGGCGCGCCGTGCTCGCGCGAATCCACCAGCGCGAGGATGGCGCCACCTCCGACCCCGCGCCTCACCAACCGCGCGAATGGAGCAGATGGACCGCCATGCGGATGTGGCGCTCGACGTGATCTTCGAACTTGTCGTACTGGGAGAAGATCAGCTCGCGCGTGGCGCTGACGACGTCCGCTTGGAGCTGGGACAGCTGACGCACGGCGGTCATGCAATCCGCCTCCAGCTCTTCTCTCGGCACGATCCGATCGGCCAGACCCAGGTCGAGTGCTTCCGAAGCCCCGAGCGGGTTGACGTCCGTCAGGAGCGTCATGGACAGCTTCGGCCCCACGATGTGCGGCAGGAGAAAGGTCAGGATCGGCCCTGCCGGCAGACCCACGCCGATGTTGACGTTGCGCATCTGGCAGTCGTTGGAGAGCAGGACGCGATCACACGTCAGGGCCACGCCCAGCTCTTCGAGGGTCATCTCTCCGCTGACTCCGGTGACGACGGGCTTGCTGAATTCGAGGTTTCGCCGGACGATCTGGAAGAAGGAGCGCCCGAAGCGCTGCAGGGTCGACAGGTCCTCGCGTCCTCCTCTTGCCAGCTGCTTCATGAGGGCGCTGATCTC
>JASJBO010000132.1 GCA_030066475.1 Myxococcota bacterium | reverse complement strand
CGCCCGCGCAAGCGCCGCCGGTTCCCCCGGCGGCGCGCGCAGCGAGGCGAAGCCGAGCGAAGTCCACTAATGCCGCAGGCTGCGGTCGAGCCAGTCCACCAGCTCCTCGGCCTCGTCGACCTCGAGCCGGACCGCGAGGACGCGCAGGTCCAGGCCGCGCGCCCAGCGCGGCAGGATCTTCACGCCGTCTTTCTCGGTGGTCACCCACAGCGGCGCCTGCTCGGCGAGACCCGCGAGGTCGCGCTCGCGATAGCGGTGGTGGTCGGGCAGCAGCCGCTCGGCCACGACCCGCGCGCCGAGCCGCGCGAGAGTGGCACGAAGCGAGCCGGGGTGCGCGAGGCCGGCGAGCAGGCCGACCTCGCGGCCGGCGAGCCACGCAGGCGGCTCGCCAGCTCCACCCGCCAGCGGGCGCAGCGCGGCGGGGCGCCGCCACGCGCGGAACCAGCGCGCCAGCGGCGCCCGCGCGGCGATGCGCTGCTCGTCGCGCTCGGGCAGCGGCCCGTCGACCACCAGCAAGGCGTCGGCGAAGCGCAGCGCGCCGAGTCCCTCGCGCAGCGGCCCGCGCGGCAGGAGCCGCGCGTTGCCCAGCCCGGTGCCGCCGTCGAAGCAGACCAGGTCGACGTCGCGCGCCAGCCGGTGGTGCTGGAAGCCGTCGTCGAGCACGAGGACGTCCACACCGAAGGCGGACAGCGCCCGTAGCCCCACCACGCTGCGATCCGGCCCGACCAGCACCGGCACGCCCGGCGCGTGTGCGGCGAGCAGCAACGGCTCGTCGCCGGCCTGCTCGAGTCCAGCGTGGACGAAGCGCCCGTCGGAGACCACGCGCACCGGATCGCGCTCGGTGCGACCATAGCCGCGGCTCGCCAGGGCCACCTTGTGCCCGCGCTCGCGCAGCCTCGCGGCGACCCAGGCCGCGGCGGGCGTCTTGCCGGAGCCGCCCACGGCGAGGTTGCCGATGCTCACGACCCGGCATGCCAGCCGCGCGGGCGGGCGCAGACCGCTGCTGCGCGAGCGCCGCGCGGCGAACGCGCCGAGCCGGTAGAGCCAGGAGAGCGGCACCAGCGGCGCCAGCTGGGCGCGCCTCCCCCACGAGGGCGCGCGCTCGTCGAACCAGGAGGGGCGCCGCAGTCGGCTCAACGGCGGGCCACGAGCAGCGACTCCACCAGGTCCGCACTGCGCGCCGCCGCTCCGCGGTGACGATCGATCTCACGCCGTGCCGCCGAGCCCTGCCGGTGGGCCCGCTCGGGATGGAGCACCAGCTCCACCACCGCCGCCGTCAGCTCGTCGGCGTCGGCCACGCGCCGCGCCCCGCCGCAGGCGAGCAGGCGGTCGGCCGCCTGGCGCACGTTCTCGGTGTGGGGACCGAACAGCGTGGCACGCCCGGCGTGCGCGGGCTCGAGCACGTTGTGGCCTCCGCGCGGCACCAGCGAGCCGCCCACGAACACCGCGAGCGCGCGGCCGATCACGCCGGGCAGCTCGCCCATGCTGTCGAGCAGCAGCACCTCGCCGTCCGCGAGCGGGCGCCCGTCGGGCTGCGAGCGACGCCGCAGCTTGAGGCCGCGCACCAGGACCTCGCGCGCAACCTCGTCGGCGCGCTCCAGGTGCCGCGGTGCCAGCACCAGCGGGATCGCGCCGCCCGCCAGCTCGGCGGCCTCGACCGCGTCGAGCAGCGCCATCTCCTCACCGACGTGCGTGCTCGCGCCCACCAGCGGCTCGGCGTTGCCCAGCAGGGCCGCCAGGTCGGAGGCCAGGCCGGCCGGTGCCGCGGGCGGCTCGAGCTTCAGGTCGCCGGTCACCCGTACGCAGTGCTCCGCGAAGCCAAGCGCCAGGAAGCGCCGCGCGTCCTCGGCCGAGCGCGCCCCGACCGCGTCCATCCGCGAGAAGGTCCCGCGCAGCACCGGACCGAGCCGCTGGTAGCTCCTCAGGCTGCGGTCCGAGATGCGCCCCGACACCACCGCGACGGCCACACCCATGCGCTGGGCGGCCGCGATCCACGTCGGCCACAGGTCCGTCTCGACCATCACGAGCGCGGCGGGCCGCGCCCGCCGGAGCGAGGCCGTCGCACACCAGAGATGGTCGAGCGGCGCCAGCCGGCGCGGGAGCTCCGGACGCGTATGGGCCAGCACCGCCTGCCCGGTCGTCGTGGTGGTCGAGGCCAGCAGCGTGTGGCCGCGCGCCTGGAGCTCGTCGACCAGGCGCGTGGCCGCGAGGATCTCGCCGACGCTGGCCCCGTGCACCCAGACGGCGCCGGGCACGGTCGGCCCCGCCAGGCCCAGCCGCTCGCGCACGCCCTCGCGCCAGCCCGGGCGCAGCAGCAGGCCCATCGCGCCGACCGGCGCGCCCAGGGCGGCCACGAGGGCCGCGCCGCTATGCCGAAGAAGTGCGTTCATCGATCATCTCGAGGGCCATCGAAGCCGTCCGCGCCGCGGCTCCGCCCGTGCCCAGACGCTGCGCGACCTCCGCGAGTCGCGCCAGCTGCAGCTCGCGGGCCGGGCCGCGCACCAGGTCGGCGAGCGCCGCCGCCACCCGGTCGGGGACCGCATCGCCCTGCAGGAACTCCGGCACGATCGGCGCCCCCGCGATCAGGTTCGGCATCGCGAAGGACGGGACCCGCACCAGACGCCGCATCACCGCGGCCGTGAGCGGATGCGCGCGCCCGACCACCACCAGCGGACAGCCCAGCAGGGCGACCTCGAGGGTCGCGGTGCCGGGCTTGGCGAGCGCCACGTCGGCGGCCACCACCGCCTCGTGGGTCCGGCCCTCGACCACCTGGAGCGCCAGCTGCGGCGGAAGCGCCGCGGCGCGGATGCCGGCCCGCACGGCGTCGGGATGGAGGCTGGGCGCCAGCGCCAGGACGAAGGCGGTGTCGGGACGCCGGGCGTGGAGCGCGCGCGCCGCCTCGAGCTGGACCCCCAGCCCGGTCTGGATCTCGTTGCGCCGGCTGCCCGGCAGCAGCACCACCAGCTCCCGTTCGCCCGCGATCCCCAGCGACGCCCGGGCGTCGGCCCGGTCGTGCTTCTCGCGCACCTCGCGCATGCGCTCCACGAGCGGGTGCCCGACGAACTCCACCCGCAGCCCGGTTCCCGCGTACACGTCCACCTCGAACGGGAAGATCACCGCCATGCGGTCGACCCGCCGCGCCAGCTTGCGGACCCGGCCCGTGCGCCAGGCCCACACCTGCGGGCTGATGTAGTACAGGATCGGCACTCCCTGGCGCTGCAGGCGCCGGGCGAGCGGGAGGTTGAACTCGGGCGCGTCGACCAGGATCGCGAGCGCGGGGCGGCGCTCGCGGGCCGCTGCGGCGAGCCGGCGCCAGGCGTCGAACACGCGGCGGACGGTGCCGAGCACCTCCACCAGACCGGCCACCGCCAGCTCGCGCTGCTCCACCAGCAGCTCTACGCCGGCCGCCCGCATGGCGTCGCCACCGAGGCCGAACCCGGAGAGGCCCGGCCTTCGCGCCCGCAGCGCGCGCACCAGGTCGGCCGCGTGGGCCTCGCCGGATGCGTCGCCGGCCGAGATCAGCACGCCCGTCATCGCAGCTCGTCGAAATCGGGCAGCGACCCGATCACGCGCAGGGCGGTGCGCAGGGCGCGTAGCGCCGCCTCGGCGCTCTCGCCGCTGGCCTGTCGCGTGCGCACGCGCTCGAGGAAGGCGCGCAGCTGCGCGCCGAGGGCGTCCTCGCGATCGAACTGGATCGGCTCCACCTCGATGCGGTAGCTGCCGTCGGCCTGCGGCAGGCGGCGACCGATCACCGCCGACTGCTCGAGGAAGTCGATCGAGAAGTAGCCGTCGGCCTGGAAGAAGCGGATCTTGCGCATCGGCGTGAGCGTCACCCGGCTGGCCGTGAAGTTGGCGACGCAGCCGCCCGGGAAGCGCACGCGCGCGTTCGCGATGTCGAGCTCGTCGGAGACGACCGGGACCCCGATCCCCTCGACCGACTCGGGCTCCTCGCCGATCAACCGCTGGATCACGTCGATGTCGTGGATCATCAGGTCGCGCACGATGTCGACGTCGGTGGAGCGCCCCGGGAACGGCCCCATCCGATGCGCCTCGACGAAGCGGGGCCGGCGGATCGTGGGCGCGATGGCCCGGAGCGCCGTGTTGAACCACTCGAGGTGTCCGACCTCGAGCACGCGCCCCCCTGTGCGCGCCAGCGCCAGCAACGCCTCGGCCTGCTCGAGGGTGGCGGCGATCGGCTTCTCGACGAGCACGTCGAGTCCGGCCGCGAGCAGTCCGCTCACCACCTCGTGGTGGTGCACCGTGGGCACCGCGACGATGGCGGCGTCGGCCTCGGCGTAGAGCGCGCGGGCCTCCTTGGCGGCGCGGGTCCCGGTCTCGCCCGCCAGCCGTTCGGCCCGCTCGAGATCGACGTCCGCGATTCCGGACAGCTCCACCGGCTCGCCCTGCGCGCGCAGGGACGCGACCTTCTCGGCGTGCAGCCGACCCATGTGGCCGGCCCCGACGACGCCGAGGCGGACGCTCACCGGGCCGCTCCCGGCGCGGGCGGCGGCCCGTCGGGCGCGACGCCGAGCAGGCAGATCCCGCTGCGGTCGGCCTCCCGCACCAGCGTCTCGCGATCGAGCACGAAGCTGCGACCGGCTTCGACCGCCAGCAGTGCTGCGCCCGCAGCGCGCAGCACGTCTGCGGTCGCGGCGCCGATGGTCGGGAGGTCGAAGCGCGCATCCTGCCTGGGCTTGAACACCTTGACGACGCACACCCCGGGCCCACCCAGCTCGGCGCCGCGTCGGATCGCGGCGTCGGTCCCCTCGATCGCCTCGACCGCCAGGACGGTGCGGCCGCGAACCACCACGGTCTGGCCGACGTCGAGCTCGCCGATCGCCTTGGCGACCGACCAGCCGAAGCGCACGTCGTCCGCCTGCTCGGGGGTGGGCGCAACGGCGCCGAGCGGCCCCTCGGGCGCGAGCAGCCCGGGCGCAAGCTCGGTCTGCGGGCGCAGCGCGATGCCCTCCGCCTCGAGCGCCGTGCCGACGGCGCGCAGGATCGCGTCGTCCCCGCGCTCGGTGAGCTGCGCCAGCAGCTCGCGGGCCCGCGCGTCGATCCGCAGCAGGCCGCCCGACTCGAACATCTGGCGCTTCGCCACGCCGCCGACCAGCGCGGCCTCGCCGACCTCGAGCGCGCGCAGCGCGTCCAGCAGCCGTCCCAGCTCTCCGACGTGGACCCACTCGAGCGCGTCCACCTCATCGGCCAGCGCCTCGCACGCGAAGCCGCGGAACCCGACCGCGACCACGCGCCGCCCGGCGCGGCGCGCAGCGCGCGCCACCTCGAGCGGCAGGCGACCCTGACCGGCGATCAGGCCGAGCGTGTCGGCGTGCGGACGCTCCATGCCGGCTAGCGGCAGAAGCCGCGGGTCGCGCTCTCCAGGAACTGCAGCAGGCTCTCCACCTCGGGCGCGAGCTCCCCCTCGCCGCGGACCCGCCGGATGGCGTCCCGCAGCTTGAGCTTCGAGCGGAACAGCACGTGGAAGGCGTGCTTGATCGCCGCGATCGTCTCGCTCGAGACGTCGCGCCGGCGCAGGCCAATGCTGTTGATTCCGACCAGGTGGGCGCGGTCACCCGCGACCAGCGAGAAGGGCGGCGCGTCCTGGCTCAGCATCGAGTTCGCGGCGGTCATCACCGACTCGCCGATGCGGGCGAACTGGTGGACGCCGGTGAAGGCCCCGAGGCGCGCGTGATCGTGGATCTCGACGTGCCCGCCGATGCCACAGAAGCTGCCGACCACGGTGTGCGACCCGACCCGGACGTCGTGGCCGAGGTGCGCGCCGTTCATGATCAGATTGTCGTCCCCGATCACGGTGAGCCCGCCCTCGGTGCCGACGTGGATCGTCGCGTTCTCGCGGATCCGGTTGCTGGCGCCGATCTCGAGCCGCGTCTGCTCGCCGCGCCACTTCAGGTCCTGCGGCTCGCCACCCACGGCCGCGAACGGGTAGATCCGCGAGCCCCGTCCCACGCGGGTCAGGCCCGTCACGCTCGCGTGGTTCTCCACCACCACGCCGGGCCCCAGCTCGACGCCCGCTCCGACGCAGGCGAGCGGGCCGACCTCGACGTCCTCCGCCAGCTTGGCGGCGGGGTCGACGACGGCGGTCGGGTGGATGCGGGGCAAGACCGTTCAGCCCTTCTTGTTGAACTTCTCGATCACCGTGTCGGTGATGTCGAGCGCCTCGCGGCTGTACAGGACGCCGGGCGTGCCGCGCTCGAGGATCAGCGCGTAGCCCTCGCTCTTGCCGAGGTCCTCGACGATCGAGCGCAGCTTCGCCCGCAGCGGGGCCACCAGCCGCTCGTAGTCGACCTTGAGCTTGCCCTCGAGCTCGTCGCGCTTGGTCTTCAGCTCGTTCTGCAGCTCGACCAGGTCGAGCTGCTTCTGGTAGAGCGCGTCCTGCGACAGCACGAAGCGCTTGCTCTTGACCTCCTCCTCGAGCGCGCGCCCGCGCTCGATGATCGGCTGCAGCTGGCCCTCGGCCTCGCGCTGCTTGCGCGCGAACTCCTCGCGCGCGGCCTTGCCTTCGTCGGTCGAGTTGATCGCCTGCTCGATGTCGACGACCGCGATGCGGCCGCCGTCCTCGGCGGCGGCGGCCCCGGCGAGCAGCAGGGCCACAGCCATTCCGATTCCGGTGCGGAGGGTCTTGTTCATGGTCTCTTCTTCTCCTTGGAGGTGTGTGGAACGAGCTAGAGGCTCTGGCCTCCCACCGAGAACTCGAACACGAAGGTGTCCTCGACCTCGAGGGGGTTGAGCGGAAAGCCGCCGAACGCCTGGAGCGGACCGAACGGCGAGAACCAGAGCACTCCGGCGCCGGTGCCGAAGCGCCAGTTGGTCACGTCGAACAGGATCTTGTCCTCGGCGAAGGCGTTGCCCATGTCGAAGAACAGGATCCCGACCAGGCCGAGCTGCTCCGAGATCGGGAAGCGGTACTCTGCCGAGAGCGAGATGAACTGCGAGCCCCCGACCACGTCGGTCTCGTTGAGATCGTCGAAGTCTCCGTCGTCCTCGTCCTTCAGGCTGTTGCACTTGCCGTTGTTGTTGCCCTGCGTGTTCCCGGCCGTCTGCTTGCGCGGGTCTGAGTTCTCTGGATTGATTGGGTCGAAGAAGAAGTCGTCACAGATCGAGATGAATCGGGGGCTGTCCGGGTCGTTCGGGTCGTAGTCCGGGTTCTCGACCGTGGCCCTTCCGACCGGCGAGAAGCGGTTGCGCTCCTCGCCCGGGAGCCCGCCGCTCAGCGACGTCTCGTAGAGAACCGCGCGCCGCGGACCCACAGAGCGCCCCTTGTAGCCGCGCAGCTGGAAGGTCCCGAGCCCGCCCAGGAAGTAGCGCTCGGTCAGGGGCAGCTCGAGGTCCTTGTCGATCTGCGAGAGCGGGCAATTCTCGGGGGTGAGGCACTTGTCGATGACAGGAGTCTGGAAGTCGAAGTCGCCGATGTCGTTGAAGGGCACCACGTAGCCCATGCGCGCTGCCAGCGAGACCGAGGAGCGCTCGCTGAGCGGCATCCACTTGGGCGGCCGCGAGTACCAGGCGCCGCGCCCCTCGAAGCGCAGGAACTTCGAGAAGCCGCCGATCCCGGCGCCGTCCACCGACCCACCCAGCTCGTAGCCCGAGGTGGGCAGCACGCGGTCGTCGCGGGTATCGGTGCGGAAGGCGATCGACGCGAGGCTGGTGGTGACGTTGTCGTTCAGGAACTCGCGGAAGATCACCGACGAGGCCGTGATGTTCGAGTCCTCGTCGATCTCGCGGTCGGTGAAGCTGTAGCGCAGGAAGCCGCGCTGCCGGCCGGCCAGGTCGAGCGAGCGGCTCAGGGTGACGTCGAAGCCGAGGTTGGTCTCGTCGAAGTCCTCGAAGTCGAGCTCGGTGCGGAAGATGTTCGCCGAGAGCCCGAACTCGGTGTCGAGCAGGCGGCGGTTGTTGAAGGTCGCGAAGAACTGGTTGCGGTTGGCGCCGAAGTCCGCCGACAGGCGCACGCCCCAGGCGCGGCCGAACAGGTTGTTCTGGCTCAGCGAGCCCGACAGCACGAAGGAGTCCTGGCTCGAGAAGCCCGCCCCGAAGCTGAGCGACCCGGTGGGCTTCTCGACCACCCGCACCTCGAGGTCGATCTGGTCCGGCTCGTTGGTCTGGTGGGGCTCGAGGTTCACCTCCTCGAAGAAGCCCAGGCCGCCCAGGCGGGCGCGCGACAGCCGCTCGGCGCGCGCCGAGTAGAGCTGGCCCTCGACCAGCTGCATCTCGCGCCGCACCACCCGGTCGACGGTGCGCGTGTTGCCGGTGACGTCGATCTCGCGCACGAAGTAGAGCGGGCCCTTCTCGATCAGGAAGTCGACGTCGACGACCTTGGCGTCCTCGTCCATGTTCGGCGCCGGCGAGACGCTGGCCAGGTAGTAGCCGCGGTCCTGGAAGCGGCTGGTGAGCCGGTCCACGTCCTCCGAGAGGTGGGAGCGGTTGAACCACTCGTCCTGCGCGAGCGCCAGCTCGTTCTTCACGTCCCCGAACGCGAGCGTGTCGTCTCCCGACACGTCGAGCTTGCCCACCTTGTAGCGGTCGCCCTCTTCGATCCGGACCGTGACCACCAGACCGTTCTCCTCGGTGGACGTGGTCGGATCGGCCACCTCGGCCTCGAGGTAGCCGGCGTCGCCGTACTTCTTCCGGACCGACTGGAGGTCCTGCATGAAGACGGGCTCCGAGTAGGTGCCCGACTTGTCGAGGTACTTGGTGACGTAGGACCACCAGCGCCACACCTTGGTGCGGAAGCCCTTGCTGAGCTCCTCGTCCTCGAAGTGCTCGTTGCCCTCGAAGCGGACCTGGCGCAGGCGCAGCTTGCCGCCCTCGTTCACCTCGAAGTGGACCGCGACGGCGTCGTTGGGGAGCGGGTCGATCTCGTAGCTGACGTCCGCCAGGTAGTAGCCCTCGGCGCGGTACAGGGCCTCGATCCGCTCGCGGTTCTCGAACAGCAGCGGCACGTCGAGCGTGGCGCCGGTCGCCAGGGTGAGCTGGTCGCGGATGCGGTCGGCGTCGAGGTTGTCGTTGCCGGCGATCGTGATCTGGCGGACGATCGGGTTCTCTTCGATCTCGAAGGTGAGGATGCGCCCGTCCTCGGTCTGCTCGGAGAGCACGCGCACGTTGCGGAAGAAGCCGAGCGCGTGGACCTGGCGCACGTCCTGGGAGACGCGCGCGGAGCTGAAGCGGTCGCCGGGACGGGTGTCGATCCGCGCGCGGATCGCGTCGGCCTCGATGCGCCGGTTCCCGACGATGCGGATCTCGGCCACCAGGTCGGCTGCCTCCGGCTCGTCCGCTTCGGCGGCGGCCAGCAGGCCCTCGGTGCGCAGCAGCCGGAAGGTCACCGTCACGCCTTCCGGACCGCGCTCCGGCGTGACCGTGGCGGTCGCGACCCCGGGCAGCCCACGCAGCAGGGCCAGGTCCTCGCGAACCGCACCCGAGTCGTAGGGGGTGCCCGGGCGGGTGCGCAGCCGCTCGCGGGCGGCCGCGGCCTCCTCCTCGGGCAGTCCGACCAGCAGCACCTCCACGACGTCGCCGCGCCCCGCCTCGCCCGACACGATCTCGAGCGCCCGGTCGGCCAGCTCGTTGACGCGGTCGAGCAGCTCCTCGTCGCTGTTGGCCGTGAAGACCATGGTGCGCGTCGGCACCCGCTCGCCCGCAGGCGTCACCCGGGCGTCGAGGCTGTAGCTCCCGGCCAGCTCGGTCAGGCTGCCCTCCACCACCCAGTCGGCGCCCACCTCGCGCGCCAGGCGGCGCAGCATCTCGTCGGTGCGCTCGCCGGCCACGTGCTCGATCAGCGCCTCGCGCACCACCACGGTGTCCATGACCTCGACGTGGCCGGTCGACTCGAGCCGG
Organism: Myxococcota bacterium; assembly: GCA_030066475.1. The sequence goes on along the minus strand of JASJBO010000132.1, from coordinate 4,622 downwards.
CTGGTGAGCAGGTCGGCCAGGGTCGACTCCAGGTACCCGAGCGAGCGCTCGCTGTGCACCTCGAAGGGGAGCACGGCCACCAGCACCCGCGCGGGCGCCTGCTGGGCGCGCGCGGCCGGGGCCGCGACCGCGGCAGCCAGCAGCGCGAGGCCCAGGGCGAGCGGGATCCCGGGGCAGCAATGGGCGCGCAAGCGGTTCCTCCGAAGCTCAGACGGCGGGGGGGCGAGAACGAGCGAGGGATGCGGGATTCTAGTTGTCGGCAGGGGCGCAGGCAAGTCCGCTCTGGAAGCATTTCCCCTTTTTTCTCGGGGATTTACGCCGATACCAGCGGCTCGGCCGCGACCGCCGCGTCGCGCGCGCGGCCGTCGACCAGGGTGATCGCCCGGCCCAGCTGGCTCGCCAGGCGCTCATTGTGGGTGACGATCACCAGTGCGGTGCCGCGGGTGCGGTTCATCTCGAGCAGCAGCTCACTGATGCGCGCGCCCGTGGTGGGATCGAGGTTCCCGGTGGGCTCGTCGGCCAGCACCAGCGGCGGATCGAGCACCAGGGCGCGCGCCAGGGCCACGCGCTGGCGCTCGCCGCCCGACAGCTTGCCCACCCGGTGCTCGAGACGATGCCCCAGCCCCACCTCCTCGAGGATCGCGAGCGCGGACGCGCGCATCGCCTCGAAGCCGCGCCCCCCCACCAGCCCCGGCATCATCACGTTCTCGACGGCGGTGAACTCGGGCAGCAGGTGATGGAACTGGAACACGAACCCCAGCGACTCGTTGCGGAAGTGCGCCAGCGATCGGGGGTCCTTGGCGAACACGTCCTCGCCCGCGAAGCGGACGCTGCCCGCGGTCGGATGGTCGAGGGTGCCGAGGATGTGGAGCAGCGTGGATTTTCCCACTCCGGACTGGCCCACGATCGCCACGCGATCGCCGGGCTCGATGCGCAGGTCGACGCCGCTCAGCACCTCGAGCTCGCCGTCGCCGGTGGCGAAGCGCTTGACCAGCCCACGGACCTCGACCAGCGCCTCACTCATAGCGGAGCGCCTCGGCGGGATCGACGCGCGCCCCCTGGCGGCTCGGGATCCAGGTGCCGCCCAGCGCCAGCGCCATGGCGATGCCGACTACGACCGCGATCTGCACGGCGTCGAGCTCGGCGGGCAGCTCGGAGATGCCCTGGTACACGCTCGCGGGCAGCGCATCGATGCCGGTGATCGCCTCGACCTGTTGCTGGATCCAGTCGAGGCGCATCGTGACCGCCACGCCGGCGAGCACGCCGATCAGGGTCCCGACCAGCCCGATCAGGGCCCCCTCGATCGCGAAGATCCGCTCGATCATGGGCTCCTCGGCGCCCATCGCCTTCAGGATCGCGATGTCGCCGGACTTCTCCATGATCATCATCACCAGCGTGACCACGATCGCGAAGGCGGCCACCACCATGATCATCGTGAGCAGCACGAACATCATGATGCGCTCGGTCTTGAGCGCCTGGAAGAAGGCCGGGAAGAACTCCTTCCAGTCGCGCGTGTAGTAGGGGAAGCCGAGCACCTGCTGCACGTCGTCGGCGATGCGCGCCGAGCGGTAGAAGTCGGCCGTGCGCACCTCGATGCCGTCCACCACGTCGTCGGCGCGGCGGAAGCCCTGCGCGGCCTCGAGGCTCACGTAGGTGAAGATCTCGTCGTACTGGAAGAAGCTCGAGCGGAAGATCCCGGCCACCTCGAAGCGCGACAGGCGCGGACCCGGCCCCAGCGGCGTCGGCGGCCCGCCGAACGGCGACACCAGCAGCAGCGAGTCGCCGATGCCGAGCCCCAGGGCGCCCGCCAGCTCGCTGCCGATCACGATGCCGGGATCGCCGGGCTCGGAGCCGTTGCCGCCCAGGGTGGCCAGCGCCTCGATCGAACCCGCCACCAGGTCCTCGCGCAGGTCGGTGACGTCGCCCACCCGGTCGGGGTCGATCCCGTGCACCCGCACACCGACGATCTCGCCGCCCGAGCCGCGCACCATCGCCTCGGCGTCGAGGAAGGGCGTGGCCGCCTCGACGCCGGGCGCCGCCAGCACCTGGTCGAGCACGGGGCGCCAGTCGGGGAACGCCCCGAGACCGCTCTGCACGGTGAAGTGGGCGCGGTTGCCGATGATCTCGTCGCGCCAGGTGCGCTCGAAGCCGTTCATCACGGAGAGCACGGTGATGATCAGCCACACGCCCGCGGCGACGCCCGCCACGCAGATGGCGGTGATCACCGAGATGAAGGTCTGGCGCCGCTTGGCGAACAGGTAGCGGACGGCGATGAACCACTCGGCGCTGCCGCGCGCGTCGGCGAAGCCGGCCAGCGCGAGCGGCGCCAGGCCGAGCAGCACCGAGCCGGCGACCGCCGCGAGCGCGATGCCCCCGACGCCGGCCACCACCTGCCGCGTCGCGAAGGGCAGGCCCCCCAACGCGGGAGCGGCCGCCAGCAGCGCGGCCACGGCGAGCGGCCCGAGCCAGGCGCGCGCCCCGCTCCCGCGCACGGCCGCGAGCAGCGCCAGCAGGGCCGCGACGCCGGCCGGGAACAGCGCAGCCGCCTGCGAGCCGAGCGCGCCCTGCGTGAGCGCGATCCCCAGCGCGAGGGCGCCCAGCGCGAGGCGGGCCAGCGTCCGGGGCGCGAGCCAGCGGAGCGCGAGCGCCACGAAGCCCATCGTCAGGCCCACGGCTGCGCTCGCGCCGGCCGCGGCCAGCGGCAGGGCGTGGCGCAGCGCCCGGGTGTCCTCCGCCAGCCCGGGCGCGTTCGCCTCGACCGCGACCAGTGCCACGGACAGCGAAGCCAGGCCCCAGGTCAGGAGCGCCGGCCCCAGCCGGCGGCGCCGGCGCGCGAAGCGCTCGAGCACCACGACCGCCGCCCCCGAGAACAGCGCGGCCAGCGCCGCGAGCCCCAGCGCCAGCGCCACGATGAAGGCCAGCGCGAGCGTCCCCCCGGTGGCTCCGGCGATCTCCCAGATGCGCGCTGTGAGCTCGGCCACGGCGCCGCCTACTCCCGCTCCGGCTTCATGTGGGGGAACAGCAGGACCTCGCGCAGGTTGGGAGCGTCGGTCAGCAGCATCACCAGGCGGTCGACGCCGACCCCGAGCCCGCCGGTCGGCGGCAGGCCGTGCTCGAGCGCCAGCAGGTAGTCCTCGTCGAGCGGGTGGGCCTCGTCGTCGCCCCCCGCGAGCGCCTGCTGCTGGTCCAGGAAGCGCGCCCGCTGGTCGTCGGGGTCGTTGAGCTCGCTGAAGGCGTTGGCCAGCTCCATGCCCGCCACGAACAGCTCGAAGCGCTCCACCAGGCGCGGGTCGGCCGCCGAGCGCTTGGCCAGCGGCGACAGCTCCACCGGGTAGTCGGTCAGGAAGGTGGGCTGTACCAGCTTCGGCTCCACGTGCTCCGAGAGGAGGTCGTCCACCAGCTTGCCCCAGTTGGGCGCGTCGCCCGGATCGAGGCCGGCCCCCTTCACCGCCTCGCGCAGCGAGGCGAGGTCGGGCGCCTCGAGCACGTCGATCCCGGTCGCGCTCTGGATCGCCTCCTGCAGCGTGCGACGCGGGAACGGCTCGCCGAACCCGATCTCCTGCTCCTGGTAGACGATGCGGGTGCCCCCGCTCACCTCCTGCACCACGTGCCGCGCCATCGCCTCGACCAGGTCCATCATGTCGCGGTAGTCGGCGAAGGCCTGGTAGCACTCCATCATGGTGAACTCGGGGTTGTGCTTGCGCGAGATCCCCTCGTTGCGGAAGTCGCGCCCGATCTCGTAGACGCGATCGAGCCCCCCGATCACCAGCCGCTTGAGGTAGAGCTCGTCCGAGACGCGCAGGAAGAGCTGCTGGTCGTAGGTGTTGTGGTGCGTGGTGAAGGGACGCGCGGCGGCGCCGCCGTACAGCGGCTGCAGCACCGGGGTCTCCACCTCGACGAAGTCGCGCGCGTCCAGGAAGGCCCGCATCGATCGCACCGTGCGCGAGCGCAGCAGCGCCGTGCGGCGCGCGTCGGGATTGACGAGCAGGTCGAGGTAGCGCTGCCGGAAGCGCGCCTCGTGGTCGCTCAGGCCGTGCCACTTCTCGGGCAGCGGCCGCAGGCCCTTGGCGAGCAGCGCCAGGCGCTCGATCCGCACCGTCAGCTCGTCGGTCCGGGTCCGCCACAGCGGGCCTTCGACGCGCACGAAGTCCCCGACGTCGAGGGCCTTCACGTGCGCGAAGGCCTCGTCGTCGAGCTCGCCCTTGCGCGCGCTCGCCTGCAGCTCGGCGCCGTCCTCGCGCAGCGTCACGAACACGAGCTTGCCGAACGAACGGATGCCCATCACCCGGCCGGCCACTGCCGGGGCCACCGGCTCGGCCTCGAGCGCCTCGGCGTCCCGCTCCCCGTGGGTGGCCCGCACCGCGGCGATGCGCTCGACCGGCTCCAGCCGGGCGGGGAACGGATCCACCCCCTCGCCGCGCAGCGCGTCGAGCCGCTCGCGGCGCGCCCTGCGTTCGGCTTCGCTCATCCCGCATCCTCCGCGGCGGCCCGCCACAGCAGCGCCGACCGGATCAGCGCGTCGAGGTCGCCGTCGAGCACCGCCTGGGCGTTGCCGATCTCGACGTCGGTGCGGTGGTCCTTCACGCGCTGCGACGGGTGCAGCGTGTACGACCGGATCTGGC
>JASJBO010000140.1 GCA_030066475.1 Myxococcota bacterium | reverse complement strand
GAGCCGCAGGCGAGCGAAGTCCACCAAGACGTGCCCGCGCCGGCATCGAGCTGGCCGCAAGCGGAGGCGAAGCCGGAGCGCGCAGCGAGCCGCAGGCGAGCGAAGTCAACCCCTCTCGCGGGCCCGGTCGCCCTCGGCGATCTCTTCCTTCTCGGGCGTGACGTCGATCTCGTCCTTGCCCGACACGCCCGACTTGAAGTTCTTGATCGCCTTGCCCATGCCCGAGCCGATCTCGGGCAGCCGGCGGGCGCCGAAGATCAGCACGACGATGGCGAGGATGACCAGCAGCTCGGTCGTTCCGAGCCCGAACATGGGAGCCTCGCAATCATGGGAACCTCGCTTCCGGCAGCTCCCTGCGCCGCCGTTCGAAGAGGGTGCCGCCCGCCTCCAGCGCGGTCAAGGCGGGCGCTACGCAGGCGCATGAAGCCCATCCGGGGTGAGGGGCTAGGATCCGCCGCCATGTCGATCTTCAAGGCCTACGACATCCGGGGCATCGTTCCCGACGAGCTCGAGCCCCGGGCCGCCTACCGCGTCGGACGCGCCACGGCGCGCTACCTGGGCGCGCAGCGGCTCGGCGTCGGCCGCGACGCGCGCACGCATTCGCCCGAGATCGCCGACGCCGTGATCCGCGGGATCAGCGACGAGGGCAGCGACGTCCTCGACCTCGGGCTGGTCTCCACGCCGATGCTCTACTTCGGCGTGGAGGACCGGGAACTTGACGGCGGCCTGATGGTGACCGCCTCCCACAACCCGGCCCGCTACAACGGGCTGAAGATCTGCCGTGAGCACGCGATCCCAGTCGGTGGGGCGAGCGGGCTCAGGGACATCGAGAAGCTGTGTGGGGAGGTCGAGACGGCGCCCGCCGCGGCGCGCGGCGGCGTCGAGACCGTCGACCTGGCGGGGGCCTACGCCGAGCACGTGCGCTCGGTCGGCGGCGGCTGCCCGGCGCTGCGGGTCGCGATCGACTGCGGCAACGGGATGGCGGGCGTGGGACTCGAGCCGCTGCTCGCCACGCTTCCCCTGGAGGTCGAGCGCCTCTACTTCGAGCCCGACGGCCGCTTCCCGAACCACGACGCCGATCCGCTCGTGGACGAGAACCTGGCCGACCTGCGCGCCGCCGTCGTGCGCAGCGGCGCGCAGCTCGGCGTGGCGTTCGACGGCGACGGCGACCGCGCCATCTTCGTGGACGAGCGCGGTGAGATCGTCCGCGCCGACCGGCTCACCGCGCTGCTGGCCGGCGTGCAGCTGCGCAAGCGCCGCGGGAGCACCGTCCTCTACGACCTGCGCTCGAGCCGCGCCACCGCCGAGGCGATCGAGGCCGCCGGCGGTCGGGCGGAGATGTGCCGCGTGGGCCACTCGTTCATCAAGGCGCGCATGCGCGAGAGTGGCGCGGTGTTCGCCGGCGAGCTGTCGGGGCACTTCTACTTCCGGTTCCGCCCGACCCTGGTCGCCGACGACGGCGTGGCCGCCCTCGTGGCCCTCCTCGACCTGTTGGCCGAAGCGGGGCGCCCGCTCTCCGAGCTGATCGATCCACTGCGTCGCTACGCGCACAGCGGTGAGATCAACCGCCAGGTGGGCGACGTCGCCGGCCTGCTGGCGGCGCTCGAGGCCGACCACCCGGACGCCGAGGTCTCGCACCTCGACGGCCTGCTGGTCCGCTATCCCGACTGGTGGTTCAACGTGCGCGCCTCGAACACGGAGCCCGTGGTGCGGCTCAACCTCGAGGCGCCCACCGAGCCGGAGATGCGCGAGCGGCGCGACCAGGTGCTGGCGCGCATCGAGCAGTTCTAGGCCTCCACTCCGGCGGCGCGGCGCGCCGCGGTTGGGATCCTCGGGTCCGACAGGCGGCTACGGGAGTCCCAGCTCCCTCGCGAGGAACTGCCAGATCGCCTTGAGGGCGCGTCCGCCGATGTCGGCGTGGCCGCTGTCGACCCAGACGATCTCCACGGGGTGCGCGGCGGCGGCGTGGAGCGCCTCGGCGGCGCTGCGCGGGACGCGCTCGTCGCGCTCGGCGTTGAGCAGCAGCAGCGGGCGCGGGGCGAAGGCGGCCACGTGGCGGGCGGGGTCGTGCGCCTCGGGGCCGAGACCGCCGCCGGCCAGCGCCAGGGCGGCGGCGCACGGGCGCGGATCGCGGGCCACGAACAGGGTGCCGAGCATCGCGCCCAGCGAGAAGCCGGCGAACGCGACGCGACTGGCGTCGAGCTCGGGGAGCGATTCGAGGGCATCCAGGGCGCGCCCCAGGTCGGCCAGCGACTGGCGCACGAACTCGTCCCACAGCCCGCCGATCTCGGGCTGGCGGGCGGGTGCAGCGGGATCGGCGAGCGCCGCGATCAGCAGCTCGCTCAGCTTGGCGCTGGCGCGCTCGCCGTGGAGCGGGAGGTCGATCGAGGCCACCGCGGCGCCGCGCCGCACCCAGGGCAGGGCGGCCGCGTCCAGGTAGTCGGCCTCCTTCGAGCCGCCCGCTCCGTGCTGTAGCAGGACCAGGGGGGGGCGCCCCGATCCCTCGGTCGGCAGCAGCAGGCGGCCCGGGACGCGGTCCCCGCGGCTGGTGTACTCGAAACGGAAGGGCCGAACCCCGTTCCAGCCTTCGTCGTGGGGGCTCGCCGGCTCTGCCGGCTCGCGGATCCACAGGCTGAGGGGCTCGGCCCGTTCTGCGCCAGGGGACGCGCCCATGGCGCGCACCTTAGCGCGCCAGGAGCACCTTGCGCGCGCGGTATAAGTGCGACTTCACCGCGTCCTCGGTCTTCTGGAGCAGCTCGGCGATCTCGTGGATCGAGCGGTTCTCCACGTGGTGGAGCTCGAACAACCGGCGTTGCTCGTCCGAGAGGTCGCACTCCATCGCGCCCTCGAGGCGCGACAACCGCTCGGAGTACTCGTAGATCTCGTGCGGACTCGGGTCCCGATTGGCCGGCTGATGCGGGCCGTCGGAATCGTCGTCGCCTAACGGGATCAACGAGGGCGTCTTCTTCTTGAACCGGCTCGCGACGGTGCGCCGCGTGAGTCCGAAGACCCAGGCGCCGAAGGGTGCCTCGCCTCGGAACGAGTCGATCGACGCGAAGACGTTGACGAAGACCTCCTGAACGGTCTCCTCGGTGTCTGCCTTGTTGCGCAGACGCCGTCCTACGAAATGGAAGATGCGAGAGAAGTAGCGAGAGTAGAGCTCGGCAAAGGCCTCCCGGTCTCCAGAGCGGATCCTCTCGACCAGGATCTCGTCTGCGACCGGACACGAATCGGCCAGTGCCGCGGTTTGGATCGTCGGTGCCGCCATGCCAATGCCCCCTTCCCAGTTCCACGTAAGGGACCGCATACGCAGTCCCACCGGGCCAGCGTCCAACCTCCCGAAGTGGAGTGGCGCGGGAAGGGGCACAGGTGTCAAAAAACGTCACCGGGGACGAAATTCGTCACATCCAGATCGGTGGGGCGCCCCCCCGGGGGTGGTGTGAGCTTCTGGAAGGGCGCTAGAGCAGGTTCGCGCGCTCTGCCGCGCTGATCTCGAGGTCCTCGTCGGAGAGGCCCGTGCGAAAGATCGAGAGGGCAGGGGGCGCGGCGGGAGCGCGGGGCCGCGGCTGCGGCGGGAGCTCCACGAGTTCGAGGCGGAGCGGCTCGTCGGCGCTCGCGGATCGGAAGCGGCCGAGGCGGATGCCCTCGGCGTCGGCCTCGCGAGCGGCCACGCGCAGCGCGCGCGGCAGCGCCGCCGCCACCAGCAGCAGGCGAGGGCGCAGCTCCGAGCGAATGCCGAGTCCGGTGGCCAGCTTCTCCCAGTCCGGCAGCCGCGCCTCCAGCCACGCGCGCTGGGCGAGCCCCGCGACGAGCAGGTCGCCGTCGGCGGGACCCGTGGCCAGCAGGGCGAGCGCCGCGCGGCCGTCGGGCTCGACGCCCACCCAGTCGATCGGTTCGTCGTCGGCTCCCAGCACGTCTTCGGCGAGCAAGCGGATCGGGCTGCCCAGCTCGCCCAGCCGCGCTCCCAGCTCGCTTCGCAGCCGCTCGCGGTCGGGCTCAGCCAACGTCCCGCTCGGGCTCTTCGGCCAGCAGCAGACCCGCGACGTCGGCCAGGGCGCGAGCGGCCAGCGAGGCGGGCTGCGTCAACGCGATCGGGCGGCCCGTCACGATCGAACGCGACAGGTGCACGTCGTCCACCAGCACGCCGTAGCTGGCGAGCGGTCGCCCCAGGTGTCGCTCGCTGGTGTCGGCCAGGCGTTCGAAGGCCCGGCGTGCCTCGGCCAGCGAGCGGGCGCCGAACACGCAGACCCCCAGGCGCCCATGCGGTGCGTGGTGCGCCGCGCGCTTCAGCAGGGCGTAGCTCTCCAGCCGCTCCTCGGGATCGGGGCGCGACAGCACCAGCAGCGAGTCGAGCAGGGGGCCGAGGTCGGCGGCCTTGCGCAGCCAGCTGGCCGGCAGCGCCGTCACCACCGCCGCGGCCGGGTCGCCCGCGTGCCGCGCTCCGGCCGACTGCGCCGCGCTCGCCAGCTCGGCCGGCTCCCCGCTCTCGACCCGCACCCACTCGATGCCCAGCGGGCCGCGTGGCTCGGTCGGCCAGGCGGCGGCCGCACCGACGCGCGCCGGCGCCACCAGCGAGACGCGCAGTCCCTGCCGCGCCAGCTCGACGGCGAGGTTCCAGAGCAGACCGGCGCGCACCAGATCGTCCTCGCGCAGCGGCAAGGTCCAGGCGCGCGCGACACCCGGGGTGAGGACGGTCTCGACCTCGGGGATGAAGTAGTGAAGCACGTCGCCGAGATCGCGGGGCATCTCGCTCCTATCCGAATCGACGAATCGACGAATCGACGAATCGACCTCGCTCGCCTGCGGCTCGCTCCGCGGAGGCCGACCCTCGGGTCGGACTCTTAGCGCACCACGAGCAGCGAGTTGGGCGGTCCAATCGGGTTGGGCACCCGCTCGGGGTTCGCCGGATCCTCGCGCCACTCCCCGTCCACGACGTAGCGGTACTCGTAGGTGCCGGGCGTCAGCGTCAGCATCTTGCGCCACACCCGGGTGCCGTCCTCGGCCGCCGTGGTGGTCTCGATGCCCTTGTCGGGAACCCAGCCGTTGAAGTCGCCGGCCAGTCGCACGTCCGAGGCCGCGGCGTCGCGGTACTCGACCACCACCTGGCGCTCCGCCGGCGTCTCGAAGGCGACTCGCGTCGTCGGGGCCAGCGGCGTGCTGGCCTCGACCTCGACGGCGAGCGCGCCGTAGTCGAGCGCGCCGTTGGCGCTCGCGGCGAAGTCCACGATCGGCCGGCCCCGGCGCACCGCCTCGCGCAGCTTCACGTTGCTGCGGATCACGGTGTCGAAGCACAGGTCTCCGAACAGGCTGCGGATCTCGCCCAGGGTCTCGCGGGCGAAGCGCGTGCGGCCGTCGTAGAGCGTGGGCAGAATGCGCACGCTCGGCTCGTGGCCGAGCCGCTCGGCGAGCAGCGTGATGGTCTCGATCACCTTGTGCACCCCGTGCACGGCAAAGTGGCTGGTCTCGAGCGGGATGACCACCTCGTCCGCCGCGCGCAACGCGTTGAAGGTGAGCAGGCCCACGTTCGGCGGACAGTCGATCAGCACGTAGTCGTAGCGCGTTTCGACCCCGGCGAGGGCCCGGGCGAGCCGCTCGGTTCGCGCGTCGGCCCGCTCCTGGGCCAGCTTCTGCTCGAGCGCAGAGAGCACGATGCCCGACGGCGCCAGGTGCAGGCGCTCGGAGAGGGGCAGGACCACGGCGTCGAGCCGCTCGGCGCCGTCGGCGTCGGCGAGCACCTCGTAGAGGTTCTCGTCGAGCAGCTCGGCGTCGACGCCGAGCGCCAGCGTGGCGTGTGCCTGCGGGTCGAGGTCGACGATCAGCACGCGGCCGCCGTGCGCGGCCAGGCACCCCCCGAGGTTGACGGCCGTGGTCGTCTTGCCACAGCCCCCTTTCTGGTTGACGATCGCGATGGTTCGCATGCCCTGTGTCCTCCGCCGGCCCGACGATCGGCTCGCGGGGCACGTTGCCCTCGAGCCCCTGCTCGTTGCGCCGGCGGGCGGTCCGGAGTCCTCGGCTCCGAACGGTGGCGTCAGGCGGTGCGCTCGCCCACGTCGGGCTCGCGCGCGGCCCGCCGCGGGCCGTGGCGCGCGCCCCGAGAACGCCCGCTCGCGGCCTCGACCTGGCGCTGGAGCTGCGACACCTCGAAGATCCACTCCTGGCCGGAGATGGCTTCGAAGGCCGCGCCTTCGCGCAGGACGAGCACCACGTCTCCGGTGGCGACCAGCACCAGGTCGGAGAGCGGACGTTCGATGGTGGGCAGGATCCGACGAAGAGAGCAAATGCTGCTCCGGATCCGTTGGACCGAGACGCCGGCGTCGATCAGCTGTTTCGTGGCCTTGAGGGCCACCAGATCTCCGAACGTGTAGCGAGCGTGACCTCCCGGTGTCCGCGCCGAAGGCCGAACCAGGTCGGTCTGTGCCCAATACTGGAGCTGACGCCGAGTCACGCCCAGCAGCCGCGTCACGGCGCCGGTCGGGTACACCCCGTCCGGGAGCCGCGTCTGTCGCGAGCGAGAGCCGGCGTCGAGCAGGTCGCTCTCCACCGGCATGCCACCATCTCGTCGTCGCGTCGTCTGGGCGGACAGGATCACCCCCCGAAACACGTCCGCCTCGGGACCGTACGACGGGCTGCCGGCGAGAGCAACAAGAAAACCGCGGGATTGTCGCGTTTCGGGTGATTTTCCCTCCGGCCCCGAGTGGTTTCCCGAACCGCGTTCTACGCGGAAACCCGCGTCCCACCGGCGCTTTCCGGCGGCCGTTGGTAGCCTGGGTCGATGGGCAGCGAGCAGCCGGGCACTCCCGTCGAATCCGGGGTCGGCGGCGACCTCCGAAAAGGGGGCCGAGCCAGCCGGATCTACGTCGAGAGTGGCTCCGGGCGGCGCCCCTTCATGCGCGGGATCCTGGTCCACTCGCTGATGGCCCGCGGACTTGCCTTCGAGGAGGCCTACGGCACCGCGAACCAGGTGCGCGACGAGCTCCGCGGTCGCCGCGTGGTGCCGATCGACGAGCTGGGCCGCTGCGTCAACGAGACCCTCGCCAGCCGCGCGATCACGGCCGACCGCCACGTCCCGCCGATCACGCCCAGCATCCGCGTGACCGGCCCGGGCGGTGCCACGCCCTTCTCCAAGGGGTTCCTGTCGCAGTCGCTGCTGGCCGCGGCGATCGATCCCAACGACGCCTTCGACGTCGCCCGCGAGATCGAGCGCGAGCTGACGGTGCGCGGACTGCGCGAGGTCGATCGCCGCGACTTGCGACGTCTGGCCTACCAGGCGCTCGAGCGGCAGCTGGGGCCGCGCTCGGCCGAGCGATACCTGGTGTGGCGCCGCTACCAGGAGCCGGACCGTCCGGTGATCCTGCTGCTCGGCGGCGCGACCGGCTCCGGCAAGACCGCGCTCGCCGTGGAGGTGGCCCACCGCCTCGGGATCCACCGCGTGATGTCGACCGATTCGATCCGGCACGTGATGCGCATCATGCTCTCGCCCGAGCTGGTGCCGGCGATCCACGCCTCGTCCTACGATGCCTACCGCATGCTCTCGCCCGCGGTGCAGACCGGCGAACCGGTGATCTCCGGCTTCGAGGCGCAGGCCGGTATCGTGTCGGTGGGCGTGCGCGCGATGCTCGACCGGGCCGTCGAGGAGAACGCCAGCCTGATCCTCGACGGGGTCTCGATCGTCCCCGGGCTGCTCGACCTGTCGGCCTACGCGGAGACCGCGCACGTGATCTTCCTGGTGGTCGCGGCGCTCGACTGGGAGGACTTCCGCGGGCGCTTCGAGGCGCGCGCCTCTAATAGTTCGCGCCCGCCGCACCGATACCTCGACAATCTCGAGGCGATCCTCCAGATCCAGGACCACCTGCTCGAGCTGGCCGAGGAGCACGACGTGCCGATCGTGGACAACGAGTCGATCGACGCCTCGGTGCTGTCGGTGATCAAGCACGTGACCGAGACGCTGCGCAAGGCCGAGGACTTCGATGCGCGCGCGCTGCTCTAGGCGCCCGGCCGCCGTGCGGACCGCGACGGCGGGTGTGGCCGCGCTCGGGCTGCTCGCCTGCACGACCCTGACGGTGCCGCAGGAGCAGCAGCTCGGCGACCAGTTCGAGCTGCAGGCCCGCAACGAGTTCCGCTTCCTGCGCGACGACGTGGTGAACCGCTACGTCGAGGACATCGGGCAGAAGATCCTGCGCGCCGCCGGGCCCCAGCCCTTCTCCTACACCTTCGACGTCATCGAGGACGATGACATCAACGCCTTCGCCGGGCCGGCGGGCCACATCTACATCCACACCGGCACGATCCTGAAGGCCCGCAACGTGAGCGAGCTGGCCGGCGTGATCGGCCACGAGATCGGCCACGTGGTGGAGCGTCACGTCGCCGAGAACTACAGCCGCCAGCGCACGGCGAGCCTGGGGCACCAGGTGCTGGTGATCGGCGCCAGCCAGATGGGGGGCGGCAACGTCGGCCAGGCCGCCGACATCCTGGGCGGCCTCGGCATGACGGCGGTGCTCAACACCTTCGGGCGCGAGGCCGAGCGCGAGGCCGACGACTTCGCGGTGGCGGTGCTGCCCAAGGCCGGCTACGCCCCGGACGGGCTGCCGAGCTTCTTCGAGACGCTGGTCCGCGAAGGCGGCCCCTCCCCGCCCGTGTTCCTGTCGAGCCACCCGGCCCCGGAGGATCGGCTGGAGGCCACCCGGCTCGCGATCGAGCAGCTGCCGCCGCGCGCCGGGCTGCGTGCCACCGACGGGGGGCGCCTCGAGATCATCCAGCGCCGGATCCTGCTACTCACGGGGCAGGCGCGCTGACCGCGTCGTCCACCCCCCGGAAGGAGCCACCGTGTCGTCGCCGCCTTCGATCTCGACGCTGGGCGCGCTGCGCCGCGAGGGCTTCGCGTCGCGCCCGGTGCGCGAGGAGCTGCGCCGCAACCTGCTGGACCGGCTGCGCGCGGGCCGGCCGCTGTTCGACGGCATCCACGGCTACGACGACACCGTGATCCCGGCCGTCGAGAACGCGCTGCTCTGCGGCCACGACCTGATCTTCCTGGGCGAGCGCGGGCAGGCGAAGTCGCGCATGATCCGCGGCCTCGTGGAGCTGCTCGACGAGTGGGTGCCCGAGGTCGCGGGCAGCGAGATCCACGACGATCCCGACGCGCCGGTCTCCGCCTTCGCGCGCGCGCTGGTGGCGGAGCGCGGCGACGACACGCCGATCGCCTGGGTGCACCGCGACGACCGCTACGTCGAGAAGCTCGCGACCCCCGATGTCTCGACCGCCGACCTGATCGGCGACGTCGATCCGGTCAAGGTGGCCGAGGGCCGCTCGCTCGGCGACGAGCTCACCATCCACTTCGGCCTGCTGCCGCGCACCAACCGCGGGATCTTCTGCATCAACGAGCTGCCGGACCTCACCGAGAAGGTGCAGGTCGGGCTCTTCAACGTGATGCAGGAGCGCGACGTGCAGGTGAAGGGCTACCGCGTACGGCTGCCGCTCGACGTGCTGGTGGTCGCCAGCGCGAACCCCGAGGACTACACGAGCCGCGGGCGGATCATCACGCCGCTCAAGGACCGCTACGCGGCGCAGGTGCGCACGCACTATCCGCCGACCCGCGAGCTCGAGCTGGCCGTGGTGCGCCAGGAGGCGCGCGTGCCCGACGTGCCGGGCGTGGCGCTCACGGTGCCGCCGTTCATGGAGTCGCTGGTGGCGGAGATCACGCTCCAGGCGCGCGAGAGCCCCGACGTGAACCAGACCTCCGGCGTCTCGGTCCGGATGAGCATCGCGAACTACGAGACGCTGCTGGCCAACGCCGCGCGCCGTGCGCTGCGCGCCGGCGAGCCCGAGGCGGTGCCGCGCATGACCGACCTGCCGGCGCTGGCGGTCTCGACCGCCGGCAAGCTCGAGCTCGAGTACGCCGGCGCCGAACGCAGCGAGGCCGAGGTGGTCGAGGGGCTGATGCGGCGCGGCACGAAGCTGGTGTTCGACGCCCTGGTGCCGCTCGAGGGCATCGCGTCGGTGGTCGACTCGTTCGAGCAGGGCTGGCAGGTCGAGGTCGCCGCCGACATGCCCTCGGCCGACTACCTCGAGGGGCTCGACCAGATCCCGGGCCTGCGCGAGGCCGCGGCGCGGCTGGCCGGCGGCGATTCGCCGGCGCGCCTGGCCTCGGCGATCGAGTTCCTGCTCGAAGGGCTGCACCTCTCGAACCGCCTCAACAAGACCGAGGTAGAGGGGCGCGCCCGGTACGGAGCGCGATGAAGGCCTGGCGCTACAGCCAGTGGGACGGCTCGCAGGAGCCGTTCTCGCTCGACGCCGACCGCGCGCTCGACGCGCTCTCGGACCTCATGATGGAAGGCCTCGACCTCAGCGAGGCGCTCGAGTGGATGCAGCGCGCCGGCTTCGACCTCGCCGGTCTCGACATGCGGGTGATGGGTCTCGAGGAGCTGATGGAGGAGCTGCGCAACGAGGTCCGCGCCCTCGAGGACCGCTACCGCATGGACGGCGCCACCGACGAGCTGCGGGAGCGGCTCGACGAGATCCTCGGGCGCGAGGAGGCGGCCCAGCGCGAGCAGCACGGCTACGAGTCGGAGCGCATGAACGAGTTCCTCGAGCGCCGCGAGGCGCCGCCGGGCGAGCGGCTCTCGGACGCCATCGAGCGCTTCCGCGACTGGAGCTTCGCCGACGCGCAGGCGGGCGAGGACTTCCGCGAGCTGCTCGACGAGCTCGACCGCCTGCGCCAGCTCGAGGACTTCCTCGACCAGCGCGGCGCGCAGTTCCGCGGCCAGGAGCCCGCGGACTACGAGACCGCGCAGCAGATCCGCGAGCGCATCGAGGCGCTCGAGCAGCTCGGCCGCGACCTGGCCGAGGGCAACCTCCAGCCCCTCGACCCGGAGCAGCTCGGCGAGCTGCTCTCCGAGAACGCCATGCGTTCGCTGGTGATGCTGCGCGACCTGCGCCGCACCCTCGAGAACGCCGGCTACCTGCGCGGGCGCGATGGCGGCGACGAGCTGACCCCGCGCGCGATCCGCCGCATCGGCGCGCAGGCGCTCGCCACCGTCTACGGCGCCCTGCGCAAGGGCCGCCCGGGCAGCCACGAGACGGCGCACGCGGGCAGCGGCCTGCCGCGTCCCGACGAGACCCGGCCCTACGAGTTCGGGGACAGCCTCGATGTGGACGTGGTCAAGTCGCTCATGAACGCCGTTCGGCGTGGGGCGGCTGGCAGCGGGGAGCCGCGAGCCAGGATCCAGTGGGGCGTGGAGGACCTCGAAGTCCGCGAGATGGACTTCAACACGCAGACGACCACGGTGCTGCTGCTGGACCTGTCCTGGTCGATGTCGTGGGCGGGGCGGTTCCCCGCGGCGAAGCGGGTGGCGCTGGCGCTCGACCACCTGATCCGCACGCAGTATCCGCGCGACCACTTCTTCGTGGTCGGCTTCTCGACACGGGCCCGCGAGATCCCGATCCGCGATCTGCCCGAGGCGGCGTGGGACATGGGGGAGCCCTTCACCAACCTGCAGGAAGGGCTGATGGTCGCCGAGCGGCTGATCACGCAGCATCCCAGCCCCAGCTCCCAGGTGCTGGTGATCACCGACGGGCAGCCGACGGCGTACTTCCGCGGCAAGGAGCTGCACGTCGAATGGCCGATGGGGTTCGGCGGGATCTCGCCGCACGCGGTGATCGAGACGCTCAAGCAGGTGCGCCGCGTCACGCGCCGCGGCATCACCATCAACACCTTCATGCTCGACGCGTCGCCCGAGCTGGTGGGCTTCGTGGAGCAGATGACCCAGATCAACCGCGGGCGGGCGCTCTACACGTCGCCGACGAAGCTCGGCTCCTACGTGATGGTGGACTACCTCGGTCGGCGGCGGCGGCGCAGCTGATGGGCGCCCTCGACATCGCGCGGCGGCTCGGCTCGAATGCGGGACGCCTGGGCCGCCTGTTCGCGGACCGCGTGGTGATCGGCCGGCGCGCTCCCTTCTGGCTGATGCTGCGGCTGGCGCCGCCGCTCGAGGAGACCCGGGCGTTCTCGTGGTCGTTCGGCCGCGAGCGGCACCTGGGGCTGCTCGAGGCGCTCCGCGTGCTCGAGGCGGCGGCGGTGGACGACCGCGTCGCCGGCGTGCTGCTGCGGCTGTCGGGCGCCCCGCACGGGCTCGCCGCCGCGATGTCGCTGCGCCGCGCGGTGGACCGGCTGCGCGCGGCGGGCAAGCGCGTGGCGGCCTACGGAGACCGGGTCGGGCTGGCGGAGTACTGGGTGGGCTGCGGCGCCGAGGCGCTCTGGCTGCCCGAGACCGGGAGCGTCCACCTCGTCGGCCTGCGCAGCGAGGGGCTCTTCCTGTCGCGGCTGCTCGAGCGCCTGCACGTGCGCCCCGAGGTGGTGCGCGTGGGCTCCCACAAGACCGCCGCCGAGACCTTCACGCGCGAGTCGATGTCGCCCGAGGCGCGCGAGCAGGTGGAGGGCTACTTCGACGAGTGCTTCGGCCAGCTCGTCGATGCCGTGGCGGCCGGCCGCGGGCTCGAGCCCGACGCGGTGCGCGCGCGCATCGACGGCGGACCCTACGGCGCCGCGGCGGCCGTGGAGGCGGGGCTGGCCGACGGCTGCCTGTATCCCGACCAGGTCGAGGCGCGGCTGGCGGAGTGGGTGCCCGACTCGTGCGATCCGGATGAGGAGGCGGGCCGGCCGCGCCTGCTCGACGCCACCGTGTACGACGGCGTGCACGCCTCGGATCCCGGCTGGCGCCCGCTCGGCCGCGACCTGCCCCACATCGCCTACGTGGCTGCCACGGGCGCCATCCGCAAGGGGCCGGGCCTGAGCGGCATCTCCGCCGACGCGCTGCGCGTCCAGCTCGAGCGCCTGCGCCGCGACGACAGCGTGCGCGGCGTGGTGCTTCGCATCGCGAGCCCCGGCGGCGACGCGCTGGCCTCCGACCTGCTCTGGCGTGGCGTGCGGCGCGTGCAGGAGCACAAGCCCGTGGTGGTGTCGATGGGCGAGGTGGCGGCATCGGGCGGCTACTTCGCCGCCGTCGGGGCCGGCACCGTGCTGGCGGAGGCGGCCACGCTCACCGGCTCGATCGGCGTCGTGGGGGGCAAGCTCAACCTCGAGGGGCTGTACGAGCGGCTCGGCATCGGGCGCGACGCCGTGGAGCGCGGCCAACGCGCGGGCATGCTGTCCGAGACGCGCGGCTTCACCCCCGACGAGCGCGCTGCCGTGCGCGCCGAGATGGAGGCGATCTACGACGTGTTCCTGCGCCGCGTCGCCGAGGGACGCGAGCTCTCGCGCAGCGAGGTCGAGCGCGTGGCCCAGGGGCGCATCTGGAGCGGCGTGCGCGCCCGCGCGCTCCGCCTCGTCGACGCCCTCGGCGGCCCGCTCGAGGCGCTGCACGAGGTGCGCGCGCGCGCGGGCATCGCCGAGAGCGAGCGCTTCGTGCTCGACGTCTACCCGAAGCTGGCGCCGCTCGAGGGGCTGCGCAGCCTGATCGGCATCGGCCTGCGTCTGCGCTAGGGCCCCGTGTCGCGGCGCCTCAAGACCGACATCCCCGGCACCGACTGGCGCGTCGACTACGAGGACGTGCGCGCCCGCGGCGTCGCGGCCGTGTTCGACCCCGAGCTCGTCGCGCCGCTGCGCCTGGTGGTCGAGCTCGGCTTCGGCGGAGGGGAGTTCCTGATGGACCTCGCGACCCGCGCGCCCGGGGTCGCGCACCTGGGCGTCGAGGTCTCGGCGAAGCGCGTGCTCAAGACCGCGCGCCGCGTGGCGCGCACCGAGCTGCGCAACGTGCGCCTGCTGCACGCGACCGCCGAGGCCGCCGTCGAGGAGCTGCTCGCGAGCGGCTCGGTCGAGGCCTTCTGGATCAACTTCTCCGACCCGTGGCCCAAGAAGCGCCACCACAAGAAGCGGCTGGTCCAGCCCACTCTGGTGGCCCGGCTGGCCGACCGGCTGGTGCCGGGCGGGCAGCTCCACGTCGCCACCGACGACGTGCCCTACGCCGAGCACATCGACGCCTGCCTGCGCAGCGAGCCGGCGCTCGAGAACGCCTACGCGCCGCACGCCTGGCTCTCCGAGGTCCCGGGTCGCAAGCCGACCCGCTACGAGCTCGAGTGGCGCGCGGAGGGCCGCCCACTCCACTTCTGGTGCTACCGAAGGCCGCCCGCCTAGGCCTAGGGGTCTGCGCGGCAGAAGCC
>JASJBO010000139.1 GCA_030066475.1 Myxococcota bacterium | reverse complement strand
TCGGTCGCCGACGCGCGCGCCACGACGCGGCCGAAGGGGTCGGCCACGAAGCTCTGGCCCCAGAAGGTGAGCCGGCCCTCCTCGCCGACGCGGTTCACGGCGGCGACGAACACGCCGTTGGCAATGGCGTGGGCGCGCTGCGCCGTCTCCCAGGCGTCGTGCTCGGCGGCCTCCCACTCGGGGCGCACGCCGGTCTCCCAGCCGATCGCGGTCGGGTAGAGCAGGAGCTGCGCGCCGCCCAGCGCGGTGAGCCGCGCCGCCTCGGGGAACCACTGGTCCCAGCACACCAGCGTCCCGACCCGCGCCGCGCGGGTGGCGACGCTGTGGAAGCCGAGGTCGCCCGGCGTGAAGTAGAACTTCTCGTAGTAGAGCGGGTCGTCGGGGATGTGCATCTTGCGATACGTCCCGACCAGCGAGCCGTCCGTGTCGAGCGTGACGGCCGTGTTGTGGTAGAGGCCCTCGGCGCGGCGCTCGAACACCGACGCGACGACCACCACCGAGCGCGCCGCCGCGAGCTTGGCCAGCGCCTCGGTGGTGGGGCCCGGCACCGGCTCGGCCAGGTCGAAGCGCGCCGCGTCCTCCTCCTGGCAGAAATAGGGCGTGCGGAACAGCTCCTGGAGGCAGACCAGCCGCGCCCCGCGCGCCGCGGCGTCCTCGATGCCGGCGACGGCGCGCGCCAGGCCCTCGTCGGGCGAGGCGCTGGCCCGCCTCTGCACCAGGCCGATCCGGAGCGGCTCGCTCATTCCCCTTGGGTACGCCAGCGCCCAGGAGCCGGCAACCGCGCGCGTGACCGGATCCGTCACGGGGCCGCGGCATGCTCGCCCCCATGAGACGATTCGTGCGAGAGGCGCTGGAGGCGGCGGGCGTGATGGCGGGCTGCGTGGGGCTCGGCCTGCTCGCCCTGGTCGGAGGGGCCGCCCTCCAGGGAGCGGCCTACCCTGCCGGGGCCATGGCCCGCCCCGCCGACGATGCGCCGACCACCTGGCTGGTGGACGGCTTCAACGTGCTCAACGTCGCGGTGCTGCGCGGCGACGAGCGAGTCGGCTTCTGGCGCTCCGCGGCGCGCGAGCGGCTGCTGGCGCTCGCGGGCGCCTTCGACGAGCCCGGCGCCGAGGTGGTGGTGGTGTTCGACGGCGACCAAACGCCGCCCGACGAGCTGGGAGAACACGTGGCGGGCGGGCGCGATTCCGCGGGGCCCCGCGTCGTGTTCGCGCGCCCGGCCGACGACTGGCTGCTGACGCGGCTGCGCCAGGAGCCCGACCCGGCCAGCGTGACGGTGGTGACGGCCGATCGACGCCTGGCGGATCGCGCGCGCCACCGGGGAGCGCACGTGCTGAGCCCGTCGGCGTTCGTCGACCGCTGCCGTCCCGCGCCTCACTCGTAGACCTCCGGGTTCGCGCAGTGGGGCAGCCGCTCGCCGCGCAGCCCGGCCAGCAGGTTGGCGACCGCGAGCTCGGCCATGCGCGCCCGCGTGGCCCGGCTGGCGCTGCCGAGGTGCGGCGTCAGCACCACCTGGGGCAGCGCGCGCAGGGGACTCGAGGCCGCGAGCGGCTCGCGCTCGAAGACGTCGAGCCCGGCCGCGGCCAGCCTGCCCGAGCGCAGGGCCGCGGCCAGCGCAGCCTCGTCCACGATGCCGCCGCGCGCCGTGTTCACCAGCACGGCGCCGGGCTTCATCCGCGCCAGGGCGGCGGCGTCGAGCAGGCCGCGCGTCTCCGGCGCCAGCGCCACGTGGACCGAGACGAAGTCTGCCTCGGCCAGCAGGTCCTCGAGCGGGCGCCAGGCCACCCCGGGCAGCTCGCGCCGCGTCCGCGACCAGCCCAGCACCCGCATCCCGAAGCCCGCCGCGCGGCGCGCCACGGCCCGGCCGATCGCGCCGAGTCCGAGGATGCCGAGCGTGGCGCCGTGGACGTCGCGCCCCAGCAGCATGTCGGGCTCCCAGACCCGCTCGGGGCGCCAGTCGCCGGCCCGGACGTAGCGATCGCCCTCGGCGATGCGACGCGCCGCGTCGAGGAGCAGGCCGAAGGCCAGGTCGGCCGTGGTCTCGGTGAGCACGCCGGGCGTGTGGCCCACGGGAATCCGGCGCTCGGTCGCGGCCACGAGGTCGATGTGGTCCACCCCCACCGACATGCTGGAGACCACGCGCAGCCTCGGACAGCCCCCGAGCAGGCCAGCGTCGATCCGATCGGTCAGGAGGCAGAGCAGGCCCTCGGCGTCGCGGGCGGCCGGTTCCAGGATCTCGGCCGGGAGCGGGCCGGGGCCCGGCCAGACCTCGAGCGCCGCGACCGAGGCCACGGCCGCCAGAGCGCCCCCGGGCAGCGCGCGGGTGGCGTAGGCGCGCGGACGCGGGGCCGTCACCCGGCGCCTCGCACGGCCCCGCGGGTCGATTCTCTCGCCGCTTGCGCTTGACCCGGGTGCACTCTCCGCAATAACGTTGCAGAGGGTGCCGACCTCCCCCAGGGCGGCTGTCGCGGCGGTCCCTCCGGACCGGCGAAACAGCAGCCGCGGCGCGGGCGTCTGGTACTTGTCGCCGGTGAACAACCCAGAGAGGCGTCCATGGCCGAAGCACCGCCCCCCGGAACCCACGCCCGCCCCACGAAGACCCTGCAGTTCGCGAGGTTCATCGTCCGCAATCGCAACGCGGTGGCGGTGTTCCTCGTCGTCTCCACGCTGTTCTTCTTCTACCCGATCCTGAACGCGATCCTGACCGGCCTCGGCACCCCGCTGCCGGGCCCGAAGGTCCGCGTCGACACCTCGGCGCGCGCGCAGTGGCCGGACCACCCGTTCATCCACGCGCAGGACAAGTTCTCCAAGAAGTTCGGGACCTCCTCGCTCGTCGCCATCGGGGTGACCGTCGAGGACGGCAACATCTTCAATCCGGAGACGCTCGAGAAGATCCACCGCATCACGCGCGCACTCGACGGCGTAGGCTACGACAGCCAGATCGAGAAGCGCGAGGAGCTGCGCGAGACCCTCGAGGAGATGGAGACGCTCTCGCCGCTCCAGGTGATCAAGCAGCTCGACCAGGTCTACCCACCCTACCCGGTCAATCACGACCAGGTCCGCTCGGTGGCGCACTCGAGCACGCGCGCCGTGCAGATCGAGCCCGACGGCTCGATCACCTCGGACATCCTGATGAAGGGCGTCCCGGAGACCCAGGAGGAGGCCGACGCACTGCGCGCGGTGGTGCTCCAGAACCCACCCTTCATCTACGGGCGCCTGGTGTCGTGGGACGAGAAGGGGGCGCTGATCACGGCCGGCTTCGTCACCGACCGGCTCTCGGGCGCCGAGGTCTACCAGGCCGTCTTCCAACACGTGCAGGAGATCAAGGCGGCCGAGGAGGACGACAAGCACCAGGTCTTCGTCTCGGGCGAGCCGGTGCACGTCGGCTGGATCCTGAAGCACGCCTTCGAGATCGGGCTGTTCGTGGCGCTCACCGTGATCACGGTGTTCGGCCTGCTGCTGGCCTACTTCCGCCGGCTGCACGGCGTGCTGATCCCGTTCATCGCGGCGGTCGCCACCGCCATCTGGGGCGCCGGCTTCACCGGCTGGATGGAGATCGACTTCGACCCACTGGTGCTGGTGATCCCGATGATCATCACGGCGCGCGCGGTCTCGCACACCGTGCAGATGGCCGAGCGCTTCTTCGAGGACTACGAGATCCTGGCGCCGCAGCTCGGCGACCCGCACGCCGCCAAGATCGAGGCCGCCACCATCGCCATGGCCGAGCTGATCGTGCCGGGGACGCTGGGCATCATCACCGACGTCGCCGGGCTGCTGGTGATCATGGTGACCACGATCCCACAGATGCGCGACCTGGCGGTGTTCGGCGCCTTCTGGGTGCTCTCGATCCTGATGACGGTCGAGATCCTGCACCCGGTGATGATCTGCATGCTGCCCGCGCCCAAGGAGCACGAGCACTTCCTGCCCAAGATCATGGTGCGCTTCACGCAGTTCATCGGCTGGGTGACGACGCACCCGAGGTGGAAGTTCGCCGTGGGCGGCACCACCGTGGCGCTGCTGATCGGGTCGACCTACATGGCGCTCTACCACTCGAAGATCGGCCAGGCCACGCCAGGCTCGCCGCTCCTTTGGCCAGACCACGAGTTCAACATCGCCACCGACCAGATCGCGCAGCGCTTCGGGGGCGTCGACTCGTTCGTGGTCTACACCAGCGGCGACCGCGAGAACGCCAGCGCCGACCCGCTGCCGATCCAGCGCATCACCGAGTTCGAGCGCTGGATGGACTCCTACACCAACCTGGGCGCCTCGGTCTCGATCGCCCCGATCATCCGGGGCTACTGGCGCATGAACCACTACGGCGACCCGAAGTGGCAGTTCGTGCCCGAGCATCCAGGCACGGTGCGGACCGTCATCTTCCAGCTCCGCACCAACGGCGCCCCCGGCTTCCTGCGCCCGTTCATGACCGACGACAGCCGGGACGCCAACGTCGCCTTCTTCTACCCGGACCACAAGGGCGACACCATCGTCAAGGCGGTGATGGCCTCGGACGCCTTCATCAAGCAGAACCCGATGGGTGAGGTGATCGTCCGGCTCGACAAGGACCACGCCGAGAAGGGGGCCGGTTTCTTCGAGACCGAGCGGCTCAAGGACACCTTCTACTACATGCTCGGCCCGCTGCTCCCCACGCGCGCCCACACGCTGCAGGTGCAGATCCGCGACAACGGCTCCTACGAGAGCGTGCTGGCCAACCACGCCGCCGACGGGCTGCCGGAGTGGATCGAGGACTTCCGCGACGACGCGGTCTACGACTTCGAGGACCAGCGCGACTCGATCGAAGAGGGCGAGGTGTTCTCGTGGCCCGACTCGCTGGGCGACTGGGAGCCCGACGACGTCGACATGTGGTGGGAGAGCGAGGAGTTCGGCATCCGCGCCGTCGCGGTCAACACGCGCGACCTGATCGTGATGGACATGAAGGCCGTCGACTCGGTGCCGAAGTACCAGCCGACCAACTCGTGGACGCGCGGTGTCCAGTTCGTGATGGCCGGCGGCATCATGGGCATCCTGGCCGCGGTGAACGACGAGGTCGAGCGCAGCCACGTCGCGAACATCTCGCTGATCTTCTTCGTGATCTTCGTGCTGCACTCGGTGACCTACCAGTCCGTCCCGAGCGGGTTCATCATCCTGCTCCAGATCGCCACGGCCACGATGCTGTCGCTGGCCTACATGGCCATCCGCGGCATCGGCCTCAACATCAACACCCTGCCGGTGCAGTCGGTGGGCGTGGGGATCGGCGTCGACTACGCGATCTACATCGTGGACCGGATACGCCAGGAGGTCGTCGATACCGAGGACATCGACGAGGCCGTGCGGCGCGCCGTGCGCACCACGGGCATGGCGGTGAGCTTCACGGCCACGACGATCGTGGGCGGCATCATCCTGTGGAGCTTCTCGAGCCTGCGCTTCCAGGCCGAGATGGCGCAGCTGCTGGTGATCCTGATGGTGATCAACATGCTGGGCGCGATGACGGTGGTGCCGGCCTTCTACTCGATCCTGCGGCCCAGCGTGGCGACCGCTCTGCTCACCGAGGAGCAGCGCGCCTCGCTGGAGGCCCACAAGGAGCGCGAGCGAGATCTCGGCATCCGCGACGACTAGGTCGCGACCACGCCAGACGCAGAAGGCCGGCCCTCGGGCCGGCCTTCTTGCGTGGCAGCCGGGAGCCTGCGGCAGAAGCCCCCTGCAAGCGCCCGCAGGGCGCGCGCAGCGAGCCGCAGGCGAGCGAAGTCCACCAGCTACGGACGCTGGAACAGGTCGAGGATGCGCGAGGCGTTCTCCTCGACGGCGCGGCCCGAGATGTCGATCACCCGCCAGCCGCGCGCGCGGAACAGGCGGCGGGCGCGCTGCAGCTCGGTCAGGATCGCCTCGGGCTGGGAGTACTCGCTGTAGGGGCCGCCGCCGAGCGCGCGGGCGCGCGCGCGGCGGATCGTGAGCAGGCGCTCGGCGTCGACCACCAGTCCGAACACCTTGCGCGGGTTCAGGTCGACGAGCTGCGGGGGCGGCTCGAGGCCCGGGACCAGCGGCACGTTCCCGGTCTTGTAGCCGCGCTGCGCCAGGTACACCGAGAGCGGCGTCTTCGACGAGCGCGACACCCCGACCAGCACCAGGTCGGCCTGGTGGAGGGTGTGCACGTTGGCGCCGTCGTCGTGCCGCACCGCGAACTCCACCGCGTCGACCCGCTTGAAGTACTCGTCCGAGAAACCGTGCAACAGCCCCGGCTCCTGGCGCGGCTCCGCCCGCAGGTGCTCGGCGACGTTCGCGATCAGCGGTCCGAGCAGGTCGACGGTAGGCACGGCGCGCGCCGTCGCATGGTCGCGCAGCGCCCGCGCCGCCTCCTTGTTCACCATGGTGAACACGAGCAGCGCCCGCGCCTCCGCCGCCTCGTCGACCGCGCGGCGCGCCTTGGTCACGCTGCGTACGTCGCTCAGGGTGCGCAGGTGCCAGCGGCTCTGGAACTGCGCCATCGCAGCGCGCACCGCGTCGGCAGCGGTCTGCCCGGTGCCGTCCGAGACCACGTAGATCTCCAGCTCGCCCTCGCGCGCGGCCTCGTCTCCCACGCGCCGATCCTAGCGCTATCGTCCCGCCATGCCGTACGACCCCAAGAGCATCGAGCCGCGCTGGCAGGCGTACTGGCGCGACAACCAGACCTTCCGCGCCGAGATCGACCCGGCGCGCCCGAAGTACTACGTGCTCGACATGTTCCCCTACCCCTCGGGCGACGGTCTCCACGTCGGCCATCCCGAGGGCTACACCGCCACCGACATCGTGGCGCGCTACAAGCGCATGCGCGGCTTCAACGTGCTGCACCCGATGGGCTGGGACGCCTTCGGCCTGCCCGCCGAGCAGTACGCGATCGAGACCGGCACGCACCCGCGCGTCACCACCCAGCGCAACATCGAGCGCTTCCGGGGCCAGATCGAGTCGCTCGGGTTCAGCTACGACTGGTCGCGCGAGATCGACACCACCGACCCCGGCTACTACCGCTGGACGCAGTGGATCTTCCGGCTGCTCCACGAGCGCGGCCTCGCCTACCAGGCGGAGGTGCCGGTGAACTGGTGCCCGGCGCTCGGCACGGTGCTCGCCAACGAGGAGGTGATCGACGGCAAGAGCGAGCGCGGCGGCCATCCGGTGGTGCGCGTCCCGATGCGCCAGTGGATGCTGCGCATCACCGAGTACGCCGAGCGCCTGCTCGCCGACCTCGACGAGGTCGACTGGCCCGAGGCCACCAAGAAGATGCAGCGCGACTGGATCGGCCGCAGCGAGGGCGCCCGCGTGCGCTTCCCGCTGCCCGACCACGGCGACCTGGGCATCGAGGTCTTCACGACCCGGCCCGACACGCTGTTCGGCGCCACCTACATGGTGCTGGCGCCCGAGCACGAGCTGGTGGCGCGCATCACCATCGACGCGCAGCGCGCCGCGGTGGAGGACTACGTCGAGCAGGCGCGGCGCAAGAGCGAGCGGGTGCGCACCGCCGACACGCGCGAGAAGACGGGCGTCCCGACCGGCGCCCACGCGCTCAACCCGGTCAACGGCGAGCGCATCCCGGTGTGGATCGCCGACTACGTGCTCGCCGGCTACGGCACCGGCGCCATCATGGCGGTGCCCGGGCACGACGCGCGCGACTTCGAGTTCGCTCGGACCTTCGAGCTGCCGATCGTGCAGGTCGTCGACGTGCCGGGCCAGGAGCTCCCGACCGTGGCGGACGGCACGGCGGTGAACTCGGACTTCCTGGACGGGCTGGCGACGCCCGACGCCAAGCGGCGCATGAACGAGTGGCTGGCCGAGCAGGGCTGCGGCGAGGGCACCGTCACCTACAAGCTGCGCGACTGGCTGTTCAGCCGGCAGCGCTACTGGGGCGAGCCGTTCCCGGTGCTGCACACCGACGACGGCCTGAAGCTCCTGCCCGAGGACGCGCTGCCGCTCGCGCTGCCCGAGCTCGACGACTTCCGGCCCAGCGGCGAGCACCAGACGCCGCTCGAGCGCGTGCCCGACTGGATCGAGACCACCGACCCCGCCACGGGCCGGCCCGCGCGCCGCGACCCCAACACGATGCCGCAGTGGGCCGGGAGCTGCTGGTACTTCCTGCGCTTCTGCGACCCGCACGGCACGGGCCTGCCGGTGTCGGAGGAGGCCGAGCGCTACTGGATGCCGGTCGACCTCTACGTCGGCGGCGCCGAGCACGCCGTGCTGCACCTGCTGTACGCGCGCTTCTGGCACAAGGTGTTGTACGACGCCGGGGTGGTCCACACGCGCGAGCCGTTCCGCAAGCTGGTGCACCAGGGCATGATCCTGGGCTCGAGCTTCCGCTACTACGACGACAACCTCGACGACGATCCGGACGCGACGCCGCGCTGCTGGCAGGCCGACCGGGTGGTGCTGGACGGCGAGACGCCGCGCGCCGCCGACACCGGCCAGGAGCTCAAGGCGCGCTGGGTGCCGCCGGCCGAGGTGCGCCGCGACGCGAGCGGCCGCCCGCTGCATCCGGAGATCGAGGGCCTCGTGCTCGAAGAGGTCGTCGAGAAGATGTCCAAGAGCCGCGGCAACGTGGTGAACCCCGACGAGGTCGTCGCCCAGTACGGCGGCGACGCCATGCGCCTCTACGAGATGTTCCTGGGCCCGCTCGACAAGGAGGCCCCCTGGTCGAGCGAGGGCATCCAGGGCGTCTACCGCTTCCTGCAGCGCACCTGGCGCCTGTTCGTCGACGACGAGTCGGGCGAGCCCCTGCGCCCGCTGGCCGACGGCGCGGGCAGCGACGCGCAGCAACGCCTGCTGGCCGCGACCATCCAGGGCGTGACCGACGACGTCGAGGCGATGCAGTTCAACACCGCCATCTCGAAGCTCATGGTCTTCGCGCGCGACGTGGCCCGCGACGACCCGCTGCCGCGCGAGGCGGCCGCGAGCTTCGTCAAGCTGCTCTCGCCCTTCGCCCCCCACCTGGGCGAGGAGCTCTGGCAGCGCCTCGGCCACCCCGACACCATCGCCTACGAGCCCTGGCCCGAGGCCGACCCCACCCGCCTCGTCAGCGCCACCGTCACGCTCGCCGTCCAGGTCAACGGCAAGCGCCGCGACGAGATCGAGGTCCCGGCCGACGCCGACCAGGACGCGATCCGCGCCGCGGCGCTGGCCGCGCCGAACGTGCAGCGCCACCTGGACGGCAAGGAGCCGCGCAAGGTGATCGTGGTGCCGGGGCGGCTGGTGAACGTGGTGGCTTAGGAGCGCGCGCTGCGAGCGGCTGGTGAACGAAGGCCCGCGTCGGGGCCGGAAGCCGCGCCCGCGGATGTTGACGCGGTTGCCGCCCGAACGCCCGCCGGCGTGATCGATTCGATCGCGATCGCCGGTGCGTGCCTCTTCGCAGCCTGGACGCTCTACTGCAACATCCTGGTCCTGCTCGGCTGGAGCTTCGCCGACCTCGTGCGGCTGTCCCCCGTGGCTCTCGCCGCTGGGATCTGCCTTGCGGTTCCCTGTCTTCGAGACCTCGGGCGAGTCACTGCGAACGGCTTCCCGCACCAGAGCGAGGAGACCGAACACCCCGCCGGGCAGCACAGGACGTGGGTGTGGCTGCTGACGCTGGTGGCCGTCGTCGCGATTCTGCGCGTCGCTCACGCTCCCTTCGGGTTGCAATGGCTTGCGCTCGTGGCCGCTTCGGCGATCGTATTCCGGAGCCGGGGCGTCGCCACGCCGCCGCGCCGCTCGACGGCCTCGCCCAGATCCGCGTGGCAGACGTGCGGCGCCGGGGCGTTGATCGTCGTTGGTGCGTTGCTGGCCGCCACCGCGCACCGGCCGGATCTGGACGACAGCCAGCTTCTCAACTTCGTCGTCACCGCGCTCGACTACCCGCTGGAGCCCTTGTTGTCGCGCTCCGGGCTGTGGCTGGACCCCGCTGCGCCATTGACTCTGCAGGTCTACCGGTTTCACGGCTACGAGCTGTTGGTGGCTGCGCTGAGCCATCTGTCCGGGCTCGAACACAAGGTCCTCTACTATCTGGTCCTACCCCCGGCGCTCGGCGCGGCCGCGGTTCTCGTGCATTGGCGCCTGGCCCGTCACCTGCAACCCCATCGGGCTGTGTTGGTACTCGCGAGCTGGTTGGTGCTCATCATCGCACTCGGCGAATCGCACCGCGCCTTGGGCAACTTCGCGTTCGTCCGGATGTTCCAGGGGAAGGGGGCGCTGGTGACGGTCGCACTGCCCTTGTGCCTGCTGCTGGCGTTGCGCTTCGGCGAGGTCCCCGATTGGCGCCGCGCCGTGGCGCTGTGCGCGGCAGTCATCGCCAGCCTCGGCTTCAGCGCCTCGGCGCTGGCCACCGCGCCGATCGTGGTGGCGGTGGTGCTCATGGGTGCCTTGCGTGGCGCATCGCGGACGTCGGCAGTGCGTATCGTGGCCGGTGGCGTCGTAGCCGTGGCCTATTTCCTGTTCCTCGGTGCGATCCTTCTCGCAACGATGGACACCGGCAGCCCTGGCACCTACCTCGAGTCCGGCGGAGGTGCAGGCGGTGGAATCGATCGCGTCCTCGGTGAGGGGGTGCTGGGTGCTGTCGTTCTCGCCTTGTTTCCGATCGCACCTCTCTTCGTCGCCGATCCATGGCGGCAACGCACCTACTCGGCCGCGACCCTGATCTTCACGGTCGCGGTGTTGAACCCCTGGTCCGCCTACGAGGTGGCGAAGCTGCTCTATTCCACCCTGCAATGGCGATTCTTCTGGTCGGTACCTCTGCTGGTGTCGGCATCGTTGGCTCTCGTCGGCCTGGCGGGTCTGGTGGCCGATCGCGTACCGCGTTTGACGAGCGCGAGCGTGCTCGGGGTGTTGCTCGCCGCCCTCGTAGCGGTGTCGAGCCGCTGGAGTGTCTCACCGGACAACTCGGTCACGATCTCGTTGCCGCGGTTCAAGGTAGAGCCTTCGGGTCACGCGCTGGCCGCAGAGATCGTGCGCCGCGCTCCGCCGCGGTCGACGGTCTATGCGCCAATCGCGATCGCCGCGTGGACGACGACGTTTCGCGGACATCCCTATCCCCTGGTTCCGCGGTGGGAGTACCTCAACAATCGGGTGCTTCGGAAGCACCTGGGAAATCCAGAGGCCGATCGGCGGCAGCGCGTCGTGCGCTTCATCGAGGGCCACGAAGAGGACACGGCCGAATCGGCATTCTTCGGCGAGCAGCTCTCGCGCGATCGTCCCACTCTGGTGGTCCACTCCAACGGCGTCGCGACGGCGGCCTCGCTCCGCGGTGAGCTTCGCGATGCGGGATACGTCGAGGAGGAGCGAGGCCGCTATTGGCTATGGCGCCGACCCGGTTCGGAGACATCGGAGTAGGGAGCGCACGACCGTCTCGGGCTGGACGAGGACGAGGACACACAGGGAGTCGCGGGTCTCCCCCGGCAAGCCTCACGAGATCGGGGCCGTCGGGCGACGGGGCCGGAGGAGACCCCTACGCCAGCAGACCCGGGTAGCGGCTGGCGTCGGGGGTGAAGCCGGGGAAGACCGAGGACAGGTCGGCCAGGCCCATGTGGCGGTCCAGGACCTCGCTGAAGACGTCCCGGAAGTCGGTCGTCACGGCCAGGTCGCCATTGTGGAGCTGCTGTGGCAGCAGTCCCGGCCAGAGGCCATCACGAAGCAGGACCTGCCCGCCTTGGACCCCACCCCCAAGGCCGAACATCGCGGAGGCGGCACCGTGGTCGCTGCCCCCGCCGCCGTTCTGTTCGGCCCGCCGGCCGAACTCGGTCGCCACCAGCACGACCGTCCGCCCCAGATCGGCACCGAGATCGTCGGCGAATGCCGCCAGTCCGCCGGCGAGCGAGCCCACGTTCCGCGGCAATGCCTCGTTCTCGCCGTTGTGGTGGTCCCAGCCGCCCAGGTCGACAGCCCCGATCCGCACGCCGACGTCGGCCTTGATGAGCGCAGCCAGGTCGCGGAGTCCCGCCGCGAAGGAGTCCGTCGGATACGCGACCGAGCTCGTGGTGTCGATGCCGTTCACCGTGTCCAGCACCGACATGGCGTCTTCCGCGACGCCCGCCAGCGCCCCCCCGGACTGGGCGTGGATCGCCTCGATGGCCGCTCGCCGGGAGGTGGCGAAACCGCCGGTCATGCGGAATCCCGCCAGCGACGGAATCGCCAGGCTCTTGGCGGGGCCCGCGAGCGCCTTCGCCTGCCGGGTCCCGATGGTCACGGCGTCGAGCGGCGAGCCGAGTCCGGCGGCGCTCAGGTAGCGGTTGAGCCAGCCCTCGCGGACGGTCTTGTCGTAGGGAGCGCCGTACTCGATGAAGTCCTGCGCGTCGAAATGGGAACGGGTGGGCGGATCGATGCCGGCGGCGTGGATCGCCACCATCTCGCCACTCTGCCAGCGGGGCAGCAGGGGAGCGAAGGCCGGGTGGAGGCCGAAGAACCCGTCCACGGGAAGCTCCATCCCGGGCGGGACGGCGATGGTGGGACGGATCTCGTAGTAGCGCGGGTCGCCCGCGGGCACGACGAGGTTCAGACCGTCGGCACCGCCGCGCAGGAACAGCATCACCAGCACGGGATCCGTGCCTGCCGCGTGCGCCGCGCCTCCGCCGAGCAGCGCGCGCGGAGCCAGGACGGCCGCGCAGCTCGCGGCGGCGGTCTTCAGGAACGAACGACGCGTCAACATAGTGCCTACCAGACCTCAATGCCTCATGAACTCGGGACTCGACAGCAGGACCGCAGCCGCCTGCGGGGCGGCTGCCCAGGACGGGAGGGACTCCGCCACCGCCGTGGCCCGGTCGAGGGTCTCCGGCCGCACGTTGGCGAGCAGCAGGCGGCGCGCGAGCTCCTCGGCGACCTCGCGAGGCTCCGTCGCCGTAGCCGTGACGGGTTCGAACCCCGAGTCGCCGTTGACGGCTGCTGCGGCGAGGTTCAGCCGGAACAGGAAGGGGCCCTGGCCGCCCCATGCCGACGAAACGTCGGGATGGCCGGTCGGCGGCGCCGCCTCGTAGACCGCTTCGCCCATCCGCCTCATCTCCCCCACGGCCCGGTTGCCGAACGGCTCGTCGTCGACGACGCCGACCGCCCTCGCCAGACTCGCCACGTAGTGGAGCGGACGCTTCAGCTTGCTGCGATGGTACGCGGGAGCGAGGAACTCCTGCGAGGTCAGGACGGCGCGGGTCACCGCCCGCAGGTCGCCTTGGGTGACCTGGAACACGCCGGCGACGTGCGAGACCAGGCTCTCGGGGGGGTCTTCGGAGACGAAGCGCTGGCAGAGCTTCCGGCTCACGAACGCCGCCGTGGCAGGATGGGTGGCGAGGAAGTCGATCACCGCCTCACCGTCCTCGATTCCGCCGCCGGGGGGGATCTCGAGCTGGCCGCCGAGGAGCTGCTTGGCGCTGGTGTCGTGACCCTCCTCGAGGAACACGAATCCGTCGTCGCGATACAGGAAGTCGCGCTCGATCGTCCAGCCGGTGAACGCGCGCGCCACGGTCTGGATGTCGGTCAGCGTGTACGGGAAGTCGACGCCGACCGTGTGCAGCTCGAGGATCTCGCGAGCGTAGTTCTCGTTCAGCCCCAGCGGGAGCGCGTAGCGCGCGTAGCCCTCTCTGAAGCTCCGGGCATTGTCGAGGTAGTCGAGCATCGCCGGATGGCCCGCCGTGGCGCGCAGCATGTCACGGAAGCTCCCGAGCACGTAGGGCCGGATCGCGTCCCGCTCGTACGGGCCGGTTGCCCAACGGGCGATCTTGGTGAGCGCGTCGACGTTGAAGTGATTGAACCAGAAGTCCACCAGGACCTGCTCGAGCTGTCGCTTGCTGTAGACGGCTCGGAGGATCTTGGCGCGGTACAGCTCCCTGCGCGGGATGACGATCAGCCGATCCGGATTGGTCAAGTACTCGTTGTACTGGGTGCGGATCTGACCGACCTCCAGACCGAGCGTCCGAAAGCGGGCAAGCAGTGAGGCCTCGAGCTCCGAATCGTCGAGCGTCTCGGGATGGAGCTGTTCTTCGATGTAGGCGATCGGGCCCAGCTCCTCGATCCGCGCGCGCGACCACGGGTCCGGCCCAAAGCCGGTGCGGTTGAGCACGTGCTCGTCGATGCGGCGCCGCAGGTCGTCCAGATCGCAGGTCGGCGCGAGCAGCGGGAGGGCGAGGAACGAGACCAGCCCGAGCAGCCAGCGGGACCGCCCCCGGACGACGGATTCCGGGCCGCGCGCTGTCTTCTCCGTGGCCACTGCGAGCCGCTGAGACAAAGACGTCCCTCCCAGTCTCTTCGG
>JASJBO010000138.1 GCA_030066475.1 Myxococcota bacterium | reverse complement strand
GGGTCAAGATCCGCTGCGGGGGGGAGGGCCTGAATGTCCGTCGGGACTCGAGCGCTGACGCTTCCGGTCGTCGCCGCGGCGGTCGCCCTGGCGCCCGCCGCCGCCGCCGAGCAGCCGCTGCGGCGGCTCGAGGGCGGGCTGCACGCGGTGGTCGCGGACGGGCTGCTCTTCGAGCCCTCCGACGCGACCGTGGGGCGCTTCGCCCTGCGCGGTGCCGGCCGGCGCGACCTGCGCCTGGCGCCGAAGCGGCTGCGGCTGCGCACGCAGGGGGGGCGGATCGCGGCCCGCGCCACGGGCGCGAGCGTCGAAGCGGACGAGGCGCTCGGGGTGCTCTGCGAGGTCGTGCCCGAGGTGATCGGGTCGGCCTGTGAGCCGGCACCCGAGCCCGCGACCGGCCCGCCCCCCGGCGGCTTCACGAGCCTGAACCAGGTCATCACCGACGAGCAGGAGGCCCTGCTGGGCTGCGGCCCCCTCTACGGCACCGTCTGCGAGGTGGATGGCCTCGACCTGGTCCACGCCGAGGCCTCCCTCCTCATGCAGTCGTCCGGCCTCACCATGATGATGCTGCCGCCGCCGCCGGACCCCGACGACACCTCGTCCCATCCCGACGACGCGGCCCCGCCACCGGTCGTCCTCCCCGGGTCGCGCGACCCCGGATCCGACCCGACCGTCCCCGCGGTCGTCACGAGCGAAGCCGGGCCGCTCTTCGCCAGCGAGTTCGCGGCCGTGAGCTTCAACATGCAGGTCCTGGCCGCTCAGCTCGGCGGCCCGCCACCCGACGATCCCTCGGAGTTCGACCCGACCGACCCGTTCGCCGAGGGCCGGTGCTCGTGGGCCTCGCCGGAGTACTGCGAGGGCGTAGCCGCGTTCCTCGAGTCCGACCGGCTGGCGCCCCGTCTGCCAGGCGATCCTCGCGATGGGCCCACTCCCCGGCTCTGGGAGGCCGGCGTGCGCTATCGCATCGCGAAGGCGCGCGGCGTCTGGCGCGGGTTCCGGGGCGGCACTCTCTACGCGTTCGGGCCCGAGCTGTCGCGCCGTCCCGATGGCGGCAGCGGGGTCGCCCTGCTGCTGGAGGCGCCGGCCGGGGCACGCCCCGAGGAGCCGGCCGATTGGCTGTGGATCGGAGCCGGCCCCGACGGCGTGCACGACACGGACGACGACCGGGTCTTCGCCGTCCTCTACGCCGCCGCGTCGCCCTGCGCCGACGGCATCGACAACGACGACGACGGCCGGGTCGACTTCCCGCGCGACCGCGATTGCCGCCATCGATTCGACGACGGCGAGGCGCCGTAGGGACCGCGCCCGGCGCCTTCCGCTACCCGTCCTGCGCTCCGCCCTCGAACGTCAGCGTCACGCGCAGGCCCGGACCCGTGTCGTCGAGCGAGAGCGCGGCGTCGTGCAGGCCGGCCACCGCTGCCACGAAGCTCAAGCCCAGCCCCGTGCCGGGCTGGTGGCGCGAGCCGTCGAGGCGCACGAAGCGCTCGAGCACGCGCTCGCGGTCGGCGGCCGGGATGCCGGGGCCGCGGTCGCGCACCGAGAGCTCGACGCGGCCGCCGCGGCGCGCCGTCTGGATGTAGATCTGGCCCGGTCCGCCGTACTTGATCGCGTTGTCGATCAGGTTGGCGAGCGCCTGCGCCAGCAGGTGGCGGTTGCCGGGGACCTGGAGCCCCGCACCGGTGTCGGCGGTCAGCTCGATCCCGGCCTCGTCGGCCAGCGGCTGGTAGAGATCCACGGCCCCCTCGACCAGCTCGGCCAGGTCGATCGGCTCCATGCTCTCGCGCACCGCGCGGCTCTCGATCTGCGCGATCTGGAGCAGCGCGTTGAAGGTGTCGAGCACGCCCTGCGTCTCGCCCAGCAGGTCGGCGAGCGCCTCCCGCGAGCGCTCGGCGTCCGGGGGCGCGGCCAGCGCGGACTCGATATGGGTGCGCATGCGCGCCAGCGGCGTGCGCAGGTCGTGGGCGATGTCGTTGGTGACCTCGCGCATGCGCGCCAGCAGCCGGTCGTTCTCGTCGAGCAGGCGGTTGAAGTGGCCCGCCAGCGCGTCGAACTCGTCGCCGTGTCGGCCCACCGCCACGCGTTCGCCGCGCCGGCCCGCCAGGATGCGCAGGATCGTGGTGTTCATGGCCTCGATGCGGCCGAGCAGCCGGTGGCTGATGGTCAGCCCGGCCGAAAGCGCGAGCAGCACCGCGACCGCCAGCGCGCCGAGCATGCCGAGCCGCAGCGAGCGCTCGAAGTCGGCCTCCTCGGTCCAGTCCTCGCCGACCAGCAGGTGGCGACCGTCGGCCAGGGTGCGCGCCACGAACCGCAGGCTCTGCGTGCCCGGGGTCGCGGCCGTGCCCTGCATCGCGATGGTCCGCACGCCCTGGGTGTCGCCCGGGACCCCGCGCGGCCAGTAGGCCATGCTGCCGACCACCGCCTCGAAGCTCGACTCGGCGAACACGTAGAGGGTGTCGTCCATCGGCGTGATCTCGATGCGGCGGCGGATCTCGGCGGCCAGCCCCTCGTGCCCGTCGATCGCGTGGCGCTGCACCAGCTCGGCCAGCTCGCGTTCGACCCACGCGTCGGCCTCGTCGTGAAGCTCGTCCATCGTCCACCAGTAGACCCCGCCGAGGCCCAGGGCGACGGTGAAGGCGGCCAGCGCCGCGGTGGCGAACGCCAGACGGAGCTGGATCCGGCGCGATCCCCTAGCGCGGCTCACGCAGCACGTATCCCGCCCCGCGCACGGTGTGGATCAGGGGCTGCTCGAACTCGCGGTCGATCTTCTGCCGGAGGCGGCTGATGTGGACGTCGATCACGTTGGTCTGCGGGTCGAAGTGGTAGTCCCAGACCGACTCGAGCAGCATGGTGCGTGTCACCACCTGGCCGGCATGCCGCATCAGGTACTCGAGCAGCTGGAACTCGCGCGGCTTCAGCTCGATCTCCTGGTCGCCGCGCCGCGCGGTGCGCGCCAGCAGGTCCACCTCGAGGTCGCCCACCCGCAGCGCGGTGTCGGGGCCGGCGCCGGTGCGGCGGCGCAGCAGGGCCTCGAGCCGCGCCAGCAGCTCTGCGAACGCGAAGGGCTTCACCAGGTAGTCGTCGCCACCGGCGCGCAGACCGCGCACGCGCTCGTCGACGTCGCCGAGCGCGCTCACGATCACCACCGGCGTGTCGCGGCCCGCCTTGCGCAGCGTCTCGATCGCCGAGAGCCCGTCGAGCGACGGCAGCATGCGGTCCACCACCAGCGCGTCGTAGGTCTCGGCCATGGCGCGGTTCAGTCCCTGCAGGCCGTCCTCCACCGCGTCCACCGTGTGTCCGCTCTCGCGCAGCGCCTTCACCAGGTACTCGACGGCGACCGGATCGTCCTCGATCAGCAGGATCTTCACGGTCGTCGCCTCCCACCGCGGAGTATCGCACGCGATCGACGCGCTGCGATCGACTCCGTTCGAGCTTCCACCCTCCTGGCGGGCAAGGCGCGGGGCGGGTGCGCGCGCCGCTCAGGCCAGCGAGCGCACGTACTGGATCAGGTCCGACTGGCTCTCGACGCCGACCTTGCGGAAGATCGACTTCAGGTGACCGCGGACGGTGTGCTGGCTGATGAACAGCCGCTTCGCGATCGAGGGCACGCGCTCGCCGCTCACGAGGTGGGCCAGCACCTCGCGCTCGCGGGGCGTGAGCTCGGCCAGGTCCGGATGCCCGAGCTGCACCGGGGCGGCGCTCGGGACGTCGAGCGAGAGGCTCAGCGCCTGTAGCTCGAGGGCGATCTCGTGGAGCCGCTGGCAGATGCTCTTGGGCTCGGGCAGCGCCTCGACGGGACGGCTCCTGGCCGGGCCCGTCTCGCTCGTCAGCCCCTTCGCGGGCGGCACCGTCGAGAGTCGGGCCCGGAGGTCCCCGCGCTCGAGGGCCCGCATCTCCTGGACCAGGTGTCCCACTCCCGACCACTCACGAAGCTCGGACTTGACGATCGGCTGTACGCTTCCCATCGCGGATCCTCCCTTGCTGGCGATGCACGGGAAGATGCGTCGGCGAGCTTGCCTCTCGTTTGCGGGAGGATTAACTCCGGTTCATCCCCGGCGGGGGCTCCAGGCGGCCTCAGCGGCCCTTCCAGACCGGATCGCGCTTCTGGGCGAACGCCACGGCGCCCTCGCGCGCGTCCTCGGAGGCGAAGATCGCGCCGGCGTCGCGCCCCTGGTACTCCCAGAACTCGGCCTCGGTGCGGCCCTGCATCTCGCGCAGCAGCTTCTTCGAGAGCGCGAGCGAGAGCGGCGCGTTCTTCGCGATGCGCTCGGCCAGCTCGAGCGCGGTGTCGAGCGCCTGCCCGGGCTCGGCGACGCGGTCGACGAGGCCGATCGCCAGCGCCTCCTCGGCATCGACGGGGTCGGCGGTGAGCGCCAGCTCCATCGCCTTGCCCAGCCCCACGCGCCGCGGCAGCCGCAGCATCGCGCCGCCGGCGGCGAACAGCCCGCGCTTCGCCTCGGGGATGCCGACCGGCACGCCGCGCGCGGCGACGATCAGGTCGCAGGTGAGCGCGATCTCGAGCCCGCCGGCCAGTGCGAAGCCCTCCACCGCCGCGATCAGCGGCTTCTCGCTGCCGTTCTGGAGGAACTCGGAGAAGCCCTGCGGCGGCCCTTCGCTCGCGAAGGCCTTGAGGTCCATGCCGGCCGAGAAGCCCTTGCCGGCGCCGGTCAGCACGCCGAGCGAGAGATCCGCGTCCTCGTCGAGCTGGCGGATCGCTGCCACGAGTGCCGTGCCGAGCGCCGTGTTCACTGCGTTGCGCGCCTCGGGTCGGTTCAGGGTGATCAGCAGGACGCGCCCGCGGACCTCGGTCAGGACTTCGT
The DNA here is from genome assembly GCA_030066475.1 of Myxococcota bacterium. The sequence continues at coordinate 9,431 of JASJBO010000138.1, read as the reverse complement.
CGGCCATGGCTCCTCCCTCGCAGTGGCTCGAACCGTGGAGCATACCGTCCTCGCGGGTCGCACCGCCCTCTGCGATCATCCCGCCGGGAGGGGTCCGGATGAAGCTCCACGACTCGACCCTCGGCGCACTCGGGCGGCTGGCCGCGGCCCTGGCCATCGCGGGCGCCGCGCCGGCCGGCGCGGCCGAGCGCCAGCTCCTGTGGGGCGACACGCACCTCCACACCAACTACTCGTTCGACGCGTACCTGTTCCAGAACCGCACTGCCGACCCCGACACCGCCTACCGCTACGCGAAGGGACTGCCGGTGGTGCATCCTTTCCACGGCGCCCGCGTCCAGATCGGGACCCCGCTCGACTTCCTGGTGGTGGCCGACCACGCCGAGCTGACGGCGGTGCCGCTGCGCATCTTCGAGGGCGACCCGGCGTTGTTGGCCACGGCGTTCGGCCGGGACATGGCGCCGCTGATCGCTGCGGGCAAGGGCGGCGAGGTGTTCCGGCGGCTGGTCGCCACCGCCAACGCGGGCACCGGCGACCCGCGCATCGAAGAGCTCCGCTCGGCTGCGGTGCGCGTGCCGGCCTGGCACCACCTCGTGGACGCGGCGGACCGCCACGACGATCCCGGGACCTTCACGGCCCTGATCGGCTGGGAGTGGTCCTCGCTCCCCGACGCGGCCAACCTGCACCGCGTGGTGATGCTGGCCGACGACGGCGCGGTGGCGAAGCAGTTCCTGCCCTTCAGCACCCTCGACAGCGATCGGCCCGAGGACCTGTGGGCGTGGCTCGAGCGCACCACGGCCGCCACCGGCGCCGAGTTCGTCGCCATCCCCCACAACATGAACATCTCGAAGGGCCGGATGTTCCCGCTCGAGGACTCCGAGGGCCGGCCGCTCACCGCCGAGTACGCCCGCACCCGCATGCGCTGGGAGCCGGTGGCCGAGATCACCCAGATCAAGGGCGACTCCGAGACCCACCCGGCGCTCTCGCCCAACGACGAGTTCGCCGACTTCGAGACCTATCGCTTCCTGATCGACACCCGGCCCGACACCGATCACCTGGCCTCGGTGACGCGCGGCGACTACGCGCGCGGCGCGCTGCTGCGCGGCCTCGAGCTCGAGGAGACGTTCGGCGCGAACCCGTACAAGTTCGGCATGATCGGCGCGACCGACGCGCACACCGGGGTGGCGTCGGCCGAGGAGGACAACTTCCACGGCAAGATGGCGCTCGACTCGGTGCCCGAGAAGAAGCCCGAGCGGCGCATCTCGGGCGGTGACGGCCCGATCGGCTGGAACATGGCGGCCCAGGGCCTCGCCGGGGTCTGGGCCGAGGCCAACACGCGCGCGGCGATCGTGGCGGCGTTCAAGCGCAAGGAGGTCTACGCCACGACCGGCCCGCGCATCCAGCTGCGCTTCTTCGGCGGCTGGGAGTTCGCCGCGGCCGACGCGAGCGCGGCGGATCTGGCCGCGCGGGGCTACGCCGGCGGCGTGCCGATGGGCGGCGACCTGAGCGCGGCGCCGGCGGGACGCGCGCCGAGCTTCCTGATCCACGCGGCGAAGGACCCGGTCGGCGCGAACCTCGACCGCATCCAGGTCGTGAAGGGCTGGCTCGGTGCCGACGGCAAGGCGAGCGAGCGCGTGTTCAACGTCGCGGCCTCCGACGGGCGCACCCCGGACGTCTTCGGCGTGCTGTCGCCGGTCGGCAGCACGGTGGACCTCGCGACCGCGACGTGGACCAACGACATCGGCAACCCGCAGCTCGCCGCGGTCTGGACCGATCCGGAGTTCGACGCGGGCCAGCGCGCTTTCTACTACGTGCGAGTGCTCCAGATCCCGACGCCCCGGCACTCGCTCTACGACGCCGTGGCGCTCGGCCGCGAGCTTCCCGAGGGCATTTCGGCGACGCTCCAGGAGCGCGCCTACAGCTCGCCGATCTGGTACACGCCCTGAGGAGGCGAGAGGGGAACGCGTGATGCGCCGATTCGCCACGATCCTGGTGCTGCTCGCCGCGGCCGGCTGCAGCCCGGACACCGGGGCTCCGCCGCCGGACGAGGCCCCCGGGGCGCGGGAGGCGGCCGAGCCGGCCGAGCAGGCCGACGACGCCCCGACCCGGCTCTTCTGGGGCGACACGCACCTGCACAGCAGCTACTCGCCCGACGCCTTCTTCTTCGGCAACCGCAGCGCCGACCCCGACACCGCCTATCGCTACGCCAAGGGTCTGCCGATCGTCCACCCGCATCACCGCGCGCGGATCCGCATCGGGACGCCGCTCGACTTCCTGGTGGTGGCGGACCACGCCGAGATGATGGGCGTGCCCTTCGGGCTCATGCAGGGCGACACGAAGCTGACCGGCACCGAGAACGGCCGGCGCCTGCTCGGGATGATGAAGGAGGGCAAGGGGCAGGAGGTCTTCCTGGAGTTCGTCGGGAGGATCAACACGGGCGAGCCCTACGCCGACCTCGACACGCGCGAGACGCGCTCCTCGATCTGGCGCCGCAGCAACGAGATCGCCGAGCGCCACAACGAGCCCGGTGTGTTCACCACCTTCATCGGCTGGGAGTGGACCTCGACGCCCGGCGGCAAGAACCTGCACCGCGTGGTCTTCACGGCCGCCGGCATCGAGACGTCCAGCCAGTTCGTGCCCTACAGCTCCTTCGAGAGCGGCCGGCCCGAGGACCTGTGGAGCTGGCTCGACGCGACCGCCGCGCGGGTCCGGGCGGACTTCGTCTCGATTCCGCACAACTCGAACATCAGCGGCGGCCTGATGTTCGACGCGGTCGACAGCGACGGCCGCCCGATCTCGGCCGACTACGCCCGGCAGCGGATGCGCTGGGAGGGCGTGGTCGAGATGACCCAGATCAAGGGCGACTCGGAGACGATCGGGGTGCTGTCGCCGAACGACGAGTTCGCCGACTTCGAGACCTTCTCGCACCTGATCGACGCCGACGCGATCGAAGGCGGACAACAGGAGCGCACCTGGAAGGCGGGCGACTTCGCGCGGACGGCGCTGCTGCGGGGACTCGAGATCGAGGCGTCGGTCGGCGTCAATCCGTACCGGTTCGGGATGATCGGGGCGACCGACTCGCACACCTCGGCGGCCAGCGCCGAGGAGGACAACTTCCACGGCAAGACCGCCTTCGACTCGACGCCCGCGAACACCTTCGCCGAGTTCCTGACCGTCGAGCGCTTCGGCGCGGACATGTCGGGCGCCGGCCTGGCCGGCGTCTGGGCCGAGGAGAACACGCGCGCCTCGCTCTTCGCCGCCTTCAAGCGCAAGGAGGTGTACGCCACCACGGGCCCGCGCATCCACCTGCGCTTCTTCGGCGGCTTCGAGTTCGCGCCCGGAGACGCCGACAGCGCGGCGCTGGCGCGCCTCGGCTACGAGAAGGGCGTGCCCATGGGCGGCGAGCTGGCGGCCGCGCCGGCGGGACGTGCCCCCGGCTTCCTGATCCACGCGGCGAAGGATCCGAAGGGCGCGAACCTCGACCGCGTCCAGGTGGTGAAGGGCTGGCTCGGCGCCGATGGCAAGCCACAGGAGCGGGTCTACGACGTGGCGGCGTCCGACGGCCGCAGGCCCGATGGCGCGGGCCGGCTCGCGCCGGTGGGCAACACGGTCGATCTCGCCACGGGCCGCTACACCAACACGATCGGCGACGCGCAGCTCGCGGTCGTGTGGACCGACCCCGACTTCGACGCGGGCCAGCGCGCCTTCTACTACGCGCGCGTGCTCCAGATCCCGACGCCGCGCCACACCCTGTACGACGCCATCGCGCTGGGCATGGACCCCGCCGAGACCGGCCACCCGCCCACGATCCAGGAGCGCGCCTACAGCTCGCCGATCTGGTACGCCCCAGGGCAGTAGCGCGCTTGACCGCCATCCTCCGAGAGCCCCTGGTCCACTTCCTGCTGGGCGGACTGCTCCTCTTCGTTGCGTTCCAGTGGCTCGGGGAGGGGGAGGGTGCGCCGGACGAGGCGGGCGTGATCGTGGTAGATCGCGCGGCGCTGCTCGAGTTCGTGCAGAACCGCACCAAGGTGTTCGAGCCGGCGCTGGCCGCGGAGCGGCTCGACGCGCTGTCGCCCGCGGAGCGCGAGCGGATGATCGCGGACTTCCTGCGCGAGGAGGCGCTGCACCGCGAGGCGCTGGCGCTGGGGCTCGATCGCGACGACTACATCATCCGGCGCCGGCTGGTGCAGAAGCTCGAGTTCGTGGCGCAGGGCTTCGCCGAGGCGGGGACCGCGGTCGGCGCGGCGGAGCTGGCGAGCTTCTTCGAGGCGCACCGCGACGACTATCGCGAGCCTCCGTCGGTCACCTTCACCCACGTCTTCTTCGACGCCGAGCGGCGGGGCCGCGAGGAGGCGCGCCGCGAGGCCGCGGCCGCGCTCGCCAGCCTCGAACGCGACCGGGTCGGCTTCGCCGACGCGGCCGGACGCGGCGACCGCTTCCTCTACCACCGCAACTACGTGGAGCGCACCCCCGACTACGTGGGCAGCCACTTCGGGCCCGCCATGGCGCAGGCGGTGTTCGCGATCGAGCCGGGCGACGGTCGCTGGCACGGGCCCTTCGAGTCGCCCTACGGTGCGCACCTGGTCCTGGTGAGCGCGCGCCGCGCGGCACGCACACCGTCGCTCGACGAGATCCGCGGCCGCGTCGAGGACGACGCCCGCCGGGCGCGCGTTCGCGAGCGCACCGAGGCCGCCATCCGCGAGATCGTGGATCGCTACGAGGTGCGCCTCGAGACCATGGCGGGCTCGTGAGGGCGGCTGCGGCCGCCGCGCTGGGACTGGCGCTCGGCCTCGCGGCGCCGTCCGCGGGCGCGCACGAGGCGCGGCCGCTCTACGCCGAGCTCCGGGAGTCCGCACCCGGCGCGCTCACCCTGCGCTGGCGCACGCCGGGCTCCGTTCCCGACTTCAACCTGCCGGATCTGTCGCTCGAAGCGCCGTGCATCGAGGCGGCGGCCCCGCTCCGCGCGCGCGGGACCGGAGGGCGCCGCTACCGCTGCCCGCCCGAGCCGGCGGGCGTACGGCTCCTGATCCGCTATCCGGCCTTCAAGCCGTCCGTCACGACGCTCGTCCGCTTCGAGCGCGCATCGGGCGAGGTCCAGACCGCGGTGCTCGCGCCCGGCGCGGGGGCCTGGGCGCTTCCCGCCGCCACCACGACCGGGGGCGTGGCGCGTCAGTACCTCGGCCTGGGCGTCGCGCACATCCTGGGCGGCTTCGACCATCTGCTGTTCCTGGCGTGTCTCGTGTTCGTCGCCCGCACGCCGCGACGGATCCTCGTCACGGTGACCGGCTTCACGCTGGCGCACTCGGCGACGCTGGCGTTGGCCGCGCTCGGCTGGGTGCGGCTGCCGGTCGCGCCCGTCGAGGCGGCGATCGCCCTCTCGGTCGTCTTCCTGGCCAGCGAGATCGCGCGCGGTCCGCGCGCCACGCTGACCTGGCGCCGTCCGATCGCCGTCTCGAGCGCCTTCGGCCTGCTCCACGGCCTGGGCTTCGCCTCGGTGCTGGGCGAGATCGGGCTGCCCCCGACCGAGCTCGTGGCCGCGCTGCTGGCCTTCAACCTGGGCGTCGAGCTCGGCCAGCTCGCCTTCCTGGCGGCGCTGCTGGCGGCCTGGTGGCTCGTCCGCCTCGGCCTCGGTGCGGCCCGCGCGCTGCGCGGCGACGCGCTGCTGGAGCGCCTGCGCGTTCCGGTCGGCTACGGCGTCGGCTGGGTCGCCAGCTACTGGCTGATCCTTCGCGTCGCCGACTTCTGAGGGCGCGCGGCCGAAGCTCCCTGCAAGCGCCCGAAGGGCGCGCGCAGCGAGCCGCAGGCGAGCGAAGTCAATCAGCTAGCCCAGTCGTCGAGTCGCTCCATCGTGTCGGCGTACTCCTGCACCAGCTCCTCGACGACGCTGCGCACCGACTTCACGTGGTTCATCGAGCCCACGATCTGCCCGACGAAGTAGTTGCTGAGCTGTGCGGCGCCGGGCGACTTGTGGGCGGTGCGCGAGATGCGCGTCTGCGCCTCGCGCACCAGCCGCGGCTGCAGCGGCATCGGAAGCGGATCGGGGTTCGAGGGATCGTCCCATGCGTCGGTCCAGGCGCTGCGGAGCTGGCGGGCCGGCTTGCCGGTGAGCGAGCGGCTGCGCACCGTGTCGCTCGACGTGGCGCGGAGGAACTTCTCCTTCACCACCGGATGGGTCTCGGCCTCCTCGGTCGTCAGCCACACCGAGCCGGCCCACACGCCCTGCGCGCCCAGGGCCAGCGCCGCCGTGACCTGGCGGCCGTTTCCGATGCCGCCCGCGGCCAGCACCGGGATCGGATCGACGGCGTCCACGACTTCGGGAACCAGCACCATGGTCGAGACGCTGCCGGTGTGCCCGCCCGCCTCGGTGCCCTGCGCCACGATGATGTCGACCCCCGCCTCGACGTGCCGGCGCGCGTGCTCGACCGTGCCGGCGAGCGCTGCCACCTTGACGCCGCGGGCGCGGCCCTCGTCGATCATCCACCTGGGCGGCGGGCCGAGCGCGCTCGCGATCAGCGAGATCGGGTGCTGGAACACCAGCTCGATCACCTCGCGCTGCTGCTCGTAGCCGACGCTGAACTCGGGCGTGACCTTCACGTCGGCCGGTAGCGGCGGCACCTCGTACTGGTCGAGCAGGTCGTCGACGAAGCGGCGGTGGCCCGCCGGGATCTTCTCGTCGAGCTCGTCCCTCTCGAGGCCGCCGCGCTCGCTGCCGACGAACTTCGCGGGCAGCAGCAGGTCGACGCCGAAGGGCTTGCCGCCCACCTCGTGCTCGATCCACTCGAGCTCCATCGCCAGGTTCTTCGCCGAGTGTCCCGCCACGCCGAGCACGCCGAGCCCGCCGGCCTTCGAGACGGCGGCGGCCACGTCGCGGCAGTGGGTGAACGCGAAGATGGGGAACTCGAGCCCGAGGTCGCGGGCGAGCTGGGTGTTCATGGGAGCCTCCTCGGGCCGCTACGAGGCCGCGGCCAGGCCCTGCAGCTCGGCGGCGCGCGCGCGCAGCAGCTCGGGGCCGCCCAGCAGGTGGCGGCCGACGCCGATGCGCTTGAACCAGAAGTGCAGGTTCTGCTCGTCGGTCCAGCCGATGCCGCCGTGCACCTGCGTCGCGACGCTGGCGATCTCGCGGCCGATCTCCGAGACGTGGGCCAGCACGTGGCAGGCCATCAGCGGCGCCTCGTCGGGCAGGGCGTCGAAGCTGTGCGCGGCGTACCAGAGCAGCGAGCGCGCCGGCTCGAGCTCGGCGATCATCTCGGCGCACAGGTGCTTCACGGCCTGGAAGGAGCCGATCAGCCGGTCGAACTGCTTGCGCACGCCGGCGTAGGCGACCGCCTGCGCGATCATCGACTCGCAGGCGCCCAGGCAGTCGGCGGCGAGCGCGATGCGGCCCGCGTCGAGCATGCGCGCGACCGCGGCGCCGGCGTCCTCGAAGACGGCCTCGGGGCGGACCCCGTCGAAGCACAGCTCCGAGGTGCAGCGGGTCGCGTCGATGGTGGCGAGCCGCGTCCGGGCGAGGCCCGCCGCGTCGCCGCGCACCACGGCGAGCCGGTCGGAGCCGATCGCGAGCAGCACGTGGTCGGCGCCGCAGGCGTCGAGCGCCATCATCGCCTTGCCGTGCAGCGCGCCGTCGCGCAGCACCACGCCCGCGCCCTCGCGGATCGAGAAGGTCTCGGTCGCCGCCACGCCGAACACCAGCTCGCCGCCCGCGATGCCGCCGAGCCACGCCTCGCTGCCGTCGACCGCGGCGAGCGCCACGGGCGCCATCACGGCCGTGCCGAGGTAGGGCGCCGGCGTCGCCGCGTGGCCCAGTGCCTGCGCCACCAGCGCCGCGTCGAGCAGCCCGAGGCCGCTGCCGCCCTGGGCCTCCGGCACCAGGATGCCGGCCACCCCCAGCTCGGCCAGCTCGCCCCAGATTCCGCGGTCGTTGGGGCAGTCGGCGTCGCGCAGCTCGCGCACCCGCTCGATCGGCACGCGGTCGGCCAGGAAGTCGCGCACGGTCTTCTCGAGCAGCAGCTGGTCTTCCGAGAGTCCGAAGTCCATGGTCTCCCCCTACGCCTTCGCCGGCTTGGGCTCGCGCGGCAGGCCCAGCCCACGCTCCGCGATGATGTTCTTCTGGATCTGGGCGGTGCCGCCGCCGATGATCAGGCCCAGCGAGAACATCGAGTGCACCTGCCAGAAGGCCCGGTCGCGCTCGTACTTGGTGTGGTCGTAGAGTCCGCCGAGCTCGCCCATCACGTCGATCGCGAGCGACGCGATGTCGAAGTTGAGCTGGCAGTTCTGGAGCTTCACGATCAGCCCCGCGACGCCGGGCGACTCCTTCTTGAGGCTGCAGGTCAGCATGCGCATGCCGTGGTGCTTCATCGAGAGCACGCGCGCCTGGAGCCTCATCAGCCGGTCGCGGTAGACCGGACTCGCCATGGCGGGCACGCCGTTCACGGTCTCCTCGCGCATCAGCTTGATCAGCCGCAGCAGGATGCCCTCGGAGTTGGCGTTGAGGCTGTTGCGCTCGTGCTTGAGCGTGGTGTTGGCGATGCGCCAGCCCTCGCCGCGCTTGCCCACCACGTTGGCCCGGGGCACGCGCACGTCGGTGAAGAAGACCTGGTTGAACGAGTTCTCGCCCAGGTCGCCCGACATGGTGCGCAGCGGCTGCACCTCGATGCCCGGCGTGTCCATCGAGAGCAGCAGGTAGCTGATGCCGGCGTGCTTGGCGGCGTCGGGCTCGGTGCGCACCAGCACGAACATCATGTCCGAGCGGTCGGCGGTGCTGGTCCAGATCTTCTGGCCGTTGATCACGAAGTCGTCGCCGTCCTCGCGCGCCGCCGTCTGGAGGCTGGCCAGGTCGCTGCCCGAGCCGGGCTCGGAGTAGCCCTGGCACCAGACCACCTCGCCGCGCATGGTGGGCCCGATCCAGCGCTTCTTCTGCGCCTCGGTGCCGTGCTCGAGCAGGGTGGGCACCAGCATCGAGGGCCCCTGGGCCATCGAGCCGCGGCCCGTGCCGGCGCGGTTGAACTCCTCGTCCATGATCACGGTCTCGAGCAGGTCGGGCTCGGCGCCGTAGCCGCCGTACTCGCGCGGGATCGTGCGCGCCCAGTAGCCGTGCTCGATCTGGAGGCTCAGCCAGCGCACCAGGTCCTCGCGCGAGCCCTGCGCGTAGCCGCCCTCCGGCCGCTTCGCTCCGTGCTCCGCGAGGAAGCGGCGGACCTGCTGCCGAAACGCCTCGTACTGCTCGCCGTACTCGAGATCCATGCTCGCTCCTCTCAGGCGCCCACGCGCGTGCCGGGCTTGGGGGGATCGACCGGCCCGCCCGCGAAGCACTGCGCGATCGACATCCAGCGCGTCGCGACCTCGCCCCGCACCTCGAGCGCGGTGTCGGCGACGTTGCGGCCCTGGGTCACCACGTGGCAGAAGTCGAGCGCGTCGCCGCGCACGCACTCGGTCTC
>JASJBO010000144.1 GCA_030066475.1 Myxococcota bacterium | reverse complement strand
TTCGGCCCGAGATCAAGGCGCGAAACCGCAGCCATAGCCGTAGCTACGGCGAGGTTTCGCAACGCAGAGCTCGGGCCGAAGGCGCGTGCCAGGCGACGGGAGGGTTCTTCAACGGGCTGCTAGCGAGGCGAGGAGCGATGGCGAAACGCTACGTCCGCTGGGTTCCCAGCATCCCGACCATCAAACGGATCGGTCGGGTCCACACCGCGCTGTACCGCGCGACGCGGGGCGTGCTGGGCGGCCGGATCGACGGGCTGGACGTCCTGCTGCTGACCACCCGCGGCCGGCGCTCCGGCCAGCTCCGCACCAACCCGATCCCGTTCTTTCGCGACGGCGCCGACCTGGTTCTGATCGGCTCGTTTGGAGGCGGCGCACACGACCCGGCCTGGGTCTGGAATCTGCGCGCCGATCCCAAGGCTGCGGTGCAGGTGCGCGGCCGCTCGGCCGAGGTCGAGGCGCGTCTCGCCGCAGGCGCCGAGCGGGCGCGGATCTGGCAGGCGGTGTGCGCCGATCACCCGCGCTACGTCGAGTACCAGAAGCGCACCGAGCGCGAGATGCCGGTGGTGGTGCTGCCGGGCGCCGCGTCTCTCGTCGCGCCCTGACGCCTCGCCCGGCGGAGCGCGCAGCGAGCCGTAGGCGAGCGAAGTCTTCCAGCTGATGGTCTTCGTTCGGCTTCGCCTCACTGCGCGCGCCCTCCGGGCGCTTGCAGGGGGCTTCTGCGGCGCAGACTGCTACCCGAAGACCTCGGCGAAGCGTTGGTGCTGGCCGACGGTTCCCAGCATCACCAGCTCGGCGCCATCCGCCAGCTCGGTGCCGGCGCGCGGGTTCGTGATCGAGGCGCCGCCGGCGCGCACCGCGATCACGTTCAGGCCGGTCTCGGCCCCGATGCCGCTCTCGGCGAGCGTCTTGCCCGCGAGCGCTTGCGGGACGGGCTCGAGGAACAGGTCGGCGCCCTCGCCGAGCACGACCAGGTCGCTGCCCTGGACCGTCGAGAGCACCGACTTGGCGGCCAGCGACCCGTGGCTCAGCGCGAAGTCGGCGCCGGCACGATGGATCGCCTCGAGGTTCCACTCCTCGGTGATGCGGCTCACGATGCGCGCCCCGGGGTTGAGGCGCCGGCAGTACACGGCGAGGAAGATGTTGGTGGCGTCGTCGTTGGTCGTGAGCACGACCGAGGGAGCGTCGGGCACGCCGGCGCGCGTCACCACGTTCAGGTTGGCCGCGTCGCCCACCACGACGCGGTCGGCCGCGTCCGAGAGCTCCTGCGCCAGCACGGGGTCCTTCTCCAGGATCGTCACGGCGACGTCCCGGCTGCGCAGGGCGCGCGCGGCGGCGCTGCCCACCTTGCCGCCGCCGATCACCAGCACCGGGTTGTCGTTGGGGGGGTAGATCACGAACAGCGCGTCGAGCTCGGTGATCTGCTCCTCGGTGCCGACCACGACCGGCACGCTGTGGTCCGACAGCACCGTGTCGGGGCCCGCCGGCAGCAGGCGTCCGCTCTCCCAGACTGCCACGATGCTCAGGCCCGTCAGCTCGCGCAGCCGGGTGTCGCGGATGGTGCGGCCCGGCAGCGAGGTGTTCTCGATCGGGAACTCGGCGATCACCAGGTCTTCGAAGCGGCCGACGCGATGCGCCCGGGGCGTTCCGACCGTGACGCGGCTCGCCAGGTGCTCGCCCAGCTCGCGCTTGAGCGGCAGCACGCTCGACGCGCCGCTCAGCTCGAGCACGTCGACCGAGTTCTCGTCGTCCGCGAGCGCCAGGATCGGGACGTCGGGCGCCGTCTCGCGCACCGAGAGGGTGATGTTCGTGTTCGCGGCGTCGCCGAGGTTGGCGAACACCAGACGCGCGCGCGCGGCGCCCATCGCCTCGTAGGTGCCCGACGCCGAGGGCTCGCCTGCGATCACGGAGATGCCGTCGCTGTGCAGGTTGGCCGCCGCCGACGGCTCGGGCTCGATCACGTAGTAGGGGATCGAGAACTCCTTCAGGCGCGGGATCAGCCCGAGCGCGAGCTCGTCGTGGCGGCAGATGATCACGTGGTCGCGCTCCGTCTCGGCCACCGAGCGCGGCGCGCGCAGGCGGACCTGGGCCTCGAGCCACGGCGCGTAGAAGGACCGGATGAACACGAACGGCAGCACGATCAGCAGCAGCACGATGCCCGACAGCAGCACCAGGATGCTGAACGCCCGCCCCAGATCGCTGTGGAAGGTGATGTCGCCGAAGCCCAGCGTGCTCATCACCGTGAGGGTCCAGTAGAAGCCGGTGAGCCACGAGTGCTCCTGCCCCTCGTGCAGCATGATGACGTGGAAGAGCACCGAGAAGAGGGCGATCGTCCCGGCCAGGAGGGCGAGGTACTGGAGCAGCGACTGGACGTTGCGCCGCAGCTCTCGCTCGCCGAGCAGGACCATCAGCTGCGAAGGCAGGAACTTCATCGGACCCCGGCGGGATCCTACCGCCCGCGCCAGCAGGCGCACCCGACCGCGACCCCATGGACCCGACCGGCGCCCCAAGCGCCCCGCAAGCGCCGGCGCAGCCGGGCGCGCGCAGCGAGCCGCAGGCGAGCGAAGTTCACCAGCGACCCGATCCGGAGGTTCCAGACGACCCGGCGCGGGGGGGCGCGGGGGCTCCGAGGGGGGCGCTCGGCTGCAACGGGAGGGCCGATCCGCTATACCGTGCGCCGAGAGGCCCGCCGATCGATCAGTTTCCGGGCTTGATCCGCCTGTTCTGTTTCCATCGAGTTTGCCTTTCGCGCGCGCTCCGACCGGGTCGTGTTCCCGGCGTCGGGCGGGCGGGCAGACAGAATCGCAAAGGTCGCCGTGCATCGGACAGGCCGAGGCGCGGCGCCGCGCGGCCGTCGGGACCGCGCCGTCGCGCGCCCCGACAAGGAACCTGGATTTGGCCAAGAAGCTCTACGTAGGCAACCTTCCGTTCTCGACGTCCGAAGACGAGCTGCGCGCGGTGTTCGAGGCCCACGGACCGGTCGAGTCGGTGGCGCTGATCACCGACCGCGAGACCGGCCGGCCGCGCGGCTTCGGCTTCGTCGAGATGGGCGACGAGAGCTCGGCCGAGGCCGCGATCCGCGCCATGGACGGCAGCCAGCTCGGCGGGCGCAGCATTCGCGTGAACGAGGCCCACGACAAGCGCGGTGGTGGCGGTGGCCCGCGTGGCGGCGGCCGCTACTAGCCGGCGCGAACGGCCCCATGTGGGACGGGGCCGCTGTCCCGTCCCGCTGGCCGTCCCGGCCCCGCCCGGCGCGGGGCCTGACCACTGATCGAAGACTCCTGGATCGCACGTCTGGATTGGCGTCCGGATCCGTCACTGGGACCTGGAGCAACATGGCACGTTCCAACCGCATGTCGGTTCTGAAGCGCCAGCGCGAACGCAAGAAGGCCGAGAAGGCGGCTCTGAAGCGCGAGCTGCGCGAGCAGCGCACCGCGGAGAAGGACGGCTCCGAGACCCGCGTGGCAACGCGCGAGGATCTCGCCGGCTACGGGGTCGTGGAGGAAGAGGAAGAAGAGCCGGAGGGCTGACGCTCCCGCCGTCTCCTTCCCTCCTCGTCGCGTCTCGGGCCACGGGTACACTCCCCGCATGGCGAGCGAGTCGGTTCGCCCCTGGTTCTGCCGGATCGTGGACGCCCTGCCCGGGGCGCCGGTCGGGGCCGCCGTGGCGATCGCCGGCGGCCTCGGGGCCGTGCAGCTCTTCGCCATCGGCCTGCACCAGTGGTTCGCCCTCGCCCCGCGCTCGCTCGACCGCGAGATCTCGGTCAGTCTCCTCGTCTTCTCGATCGGGATCGCCTATCTGATCTGCGCCGGCTGGCTGGTGGTCGACGGCGCGCGCCGCGACCTGGTCTCGCTGCGCGCCTCGCTGCGCGGCGGCCCGGAGCGCTTCGAGTCGCTGGCCCGCTCGTTCACGCACCACGAGCGCGGTCGCCTGCTCGCGGTCACGCTCGGCGGGCCGTTGGTGCCGTTCGCGATCCACGCCGTCGCGCCGGGCCAGGGCGGGCCGACCTCCGTCTGGCTTGCCGGCGCGCCGCTCGACTTCGAGCTGGCCTATCGGCTGGCCTCCCAGCTCCTGTTCTGGCTGGTCGCGATGCCGGTGTTCTATGTCTGGGGGGTCGGCGTGCAGCGGCTGTGGCGCTGTGGACGGCACGCGCTGCGCGTGGACCTGCTGGACCTCGAGGCGCTGGCGCCCTTCACGCGCGTCGGCCTGCGGCTGGCGCTGGTGGTGCTGGCCGTGCCGCTGCTGCTGCTGCCGGTGTCGCTCGTGCTGGGGCCTCCCGCGCGCATCGAGATGCTGCTCTACCTGCCCGTCATGGCGCTCGGCATCGCGGCGCTCGCGGTGCCGGCCTGGGGCCTGCGCGGCGCGATCCGCGCGGCCAAGCAAGCGGAGCTCGAGCGCGTGCGTCGGGCCCTGCACGGCGAGCCCGGCGCCCTCGACGGCTCCCTGCTCGCCGGCCAGACGCCCTCGCTGATCGAGCTGCTCCGCTACCGCCACGAGATCCGCGCGCTGCGCGAGTGGCCGTTCGACGCGGGCGCGCTGGGTCGCCTCGGCCTCTACCTGCTGATCCCGGTCGCCTCCTGGGTCGCCGGGGCGCTGGTCGAGCGCTTCGTCGATCGCGTGCTGGGGTAGCGGCGACGGCCTGATGGACTTCGCTCGCCTGCGGCTCGCTGCGCGCTCCGCCGCTGCGCGGCTGCGCTTGCTGCGTGCGAGTCGTTGCCGCGAGCGTCGAATCAGTCGCGAACGGGCCTGCCGTCGGGGCCGGTCGGGGTGTGCTCGGGCGTGTAGGCGCGCGCCTCCCAGCCGGGCTCGTGCTCCCAGCGCAGCGGGAGGCGCACGATCTCTCCGGGACGCTCGATGCGCACGCCCGCCTCGAGGGCCGCGCGCACCAGGGCGCGTTGGCCCTCGGCGTCGCCCGGCGCACCGGTCTGGTGGCCGAGCGGGTGGTGCACGTAGACCGCGCGCGGCGGCCGCACCGCCGCCGTGATGTCCCAGGCCGAGGTCATCGAGAGCGTCGGGACGCCCGCCGCCTCGATCTCCCTTGCGATCAGTCCCACGGACTGATGGCAGACCGGTCAGGCGGGGACCAGGTAGGCGAGGTCGGCGCGCTGGCGCAGCACGAAGTCGCGCAGGCGCGGGGCCAGCTCGGTGCGCACCCGGCGGGCCGAGTAGATGCCGCCCATGAACGAGACGGCGGTCGGCACGGGGGCCCCGATCGTCCCCGCCGCCGCCAGCTCGCGCAGGGCGCGCAGCGGCAGCACGCAGCCGGCGTCCCGACGCGCGTCGCGCACGTCGTAGCCGAAGTGGGCCACGCGGAGCGCCGCCGGGTCCGTGTCGAGCGGGATCTCGCGGACGGAGACGTCGTTGCGGAAGTGGAACGGCTCCTGGTCGGCGCGGTGCACGCCTCCCGAGGAGATCACGGCCAGGCGCGACGCCGCGAGGGGCCGCGTGATCGGCGTCCAGGGCGGCGGCTCCCGCTCGGGGTCGTGCTCGACCCAGCGATAGGGCTGCTGCGTCGCGTAGAGCGCCCGGGTGCGCTCGATGTAGGGGACGGCGTCCGCGGGGCGCTCCATGGCGGCGAGGCTACCCGACCGCCCGGGCGCCCGCCGGGGGTGGCTGTGATCTGCTTCACAGCGCCGCGCCTGCCGATCCGGTTTCCTGCTGTCGTGCGCAGTCCCTCGGCCGAGCCCCTGGAGCCCGCGGCGGTTCTGTGGCCTTGCCAGCGGCCGGACGCGGTGTGCCCGCTGTGGAGCCGGCTGTTCGAGCGGGCGCCGCTGAGCCCGCCCGCCGTGGCGGCGCTGTTCGCCCTGGCGCTGTTCGCGCTGTTCCTGGCGGCGGACGCGGCCGACGGCAACCTCGCGACGCTGCTCGGCGGATCGGTGCCCGTCTGGCTCCACGTCGAGGTGCGCAGCGCGCTCGTCTGCGCCGTGCTGTTCGCCGCGATGATCTGGACCCACCGGAACGAAGAGCAGGGCACCCGCACCGATCTCGAGCAGCTGCGCGTGCTGCTCGAGCCCGGCTCCCGGGCGGCGGGAGCGCTGCGCGAGGCCGGCCGCGTGCCGTCCGGGCCGGCGCTGCGCCTCGCCGGCGCAGCCGGCGCGCTGGTGATCGCCGCGATCATCCCGGCGCTCTACCTCGAGCCGTCGCGCTTCCTGCGCGGCGCCACCTACCTGCGGCCCTCGGTGTTGCTCGACCTCGGCCTCGGCGCCGCGTTCGGCTGGGCGATGTTCCGCACGCTCTACGCGGCGATCGTGCAGGACCGCGCCTTCGCGCAGCTCGCGGACCACGTGCGCGAGATCGACCTGCTCGACCTCGCGCCGCTGCGACCGTTCGCGCGCCGCGGCCTGCGGCGCGCCCTGCGCTGGCTGATGCTGGTGTCGCTCTCCTCGTTCGTGTTCCTCGACGCCGGCTTCGTCGAGCCGCCGGCCGTCGTCGTGACCGGCGTGCTCGGCTTCGCCGCGTTCAGCTTCCTGCTGCCGGTGCTCCGCGTGCACCGCCGCATTCGCGACGAGAAGCAGGCGCAGCTCCGCGCGCTGCGCGAGGACATCCGCGAGCACGAGCGAATGCACGGGGCCGGCACCGGCGGCGCGCCGGCAGGACGCCTCTCCGACCTGCTCTCGTGGGAGCTGCGCCTCGAGAGCGTGCGCGAGTGGCCGATCGACCCGAGCACGCTGCTGCGCTTCCTGCTCGTGCTGCTGCTGCCGATCGGCTCCTGGCTCGGTGGCGCCTTCGTCGAGCGCGCCGTGAGCGCCTGGCTCGACTAGGTCTGACTTCGTTCGGCTTCGCCTCACTGCGCGCGCCCTGCGGGCGCTTGCAAGGGGGCTTCTGCCGCCGCGCGGGCTCTAGCTGTCTGACTTCGTTCGGCTTCGCCTCACTGCGCGCGCCCTGCGGGCGCTTGCAGCGACACCGCGGCGCGATGACCCACCCCAAGGGCGGCTCGTCGCTCCGGGACGTTCTCGCCTGGTCTCTCGGCGCCCCCAGGAGGATCGGTGCGCCGGCACGTGGCTTGCAGCCCACCTCCGACATGTCCTTGTCGTCCCGTTGCGTCTGCGTGCGCCGTCTGCGAGCGGTGGGCCTCGCGCTCGCGTTGCTCACGGCATCGGTCGGCGCGGGGGCGTCCACCGAGTCCGCCGAGTACGACGGCGTCTTCTTCTTCGGGGACAGCCTCACCGATACGGGAAACGCCTGCGCGCTCGCGCCGAGCCCGCCCTATGCACCAGGCCGCTGCTCGAACGGTCCCGTCTGGGCCGAGCTCTTCGCCGAGGCCCTGGGGGCGGAGGCGCTCTCCTCGAGCGTGGGCGGGAGCAACTACGCGGTCGGCGGCGCGCGCACGGACACGACCAACAACTTCTTCTCCGCGAGCGGCGGGCTCTGGAACCAGATCGAGAGCTTCACTGCGGGCGGTGCGGCCCCGCCCGAGGCCCTCTACGCGGTGTGGGCCGGGGGCAACGACTTCCTGCTCACGTTGGTGCCCGACCCGGTGACGGCCGCACGACAGAGCGCCGCCAACGTGCGGGGCGCCCTGGACGCGCTCCTCGCCGCGGGTGCCCGCCGCTTCCTGGTCGTGACCCTGCCCGATCTCGGCCTGACGCCCCTGGTGCGCATGGAAGGCCCCGAGCGCGTCGCCGCGGCGGGCCTGTTCTCCACGACCTTCAACGTCGAGCTGCTCCGAGCCGTGGCCGAGCTGGAAGCCGCCTGGGATCTCGAGATCGCCGTGCTGGACGTGATGGCGATCTTCGCGGAGATCGAGGCGGACCCCGAGGCCTTCGGCTTCACGAACATCACCGACGCGTGCGTGGACCTCTTCGCCAGCCCGGTGCCCTGTGCGGATCCCGACGTCCACGTGTTCTGGGACTTCGCGCACCCGACCGCGGCCGTCCACACCCTGCTGGGCGACGCCGCCCTGGCGGCGCTGCCGCCCCGCCTCGCTCCGGCTCGGATCGACATCCGGCCATATGCTCGCTTCAACCGGATTCGCCCCCGCAGCCGGGGGCTCGTGCGCGTTGCGCTCTTCGGCTCCGACGGACTCGCCGTGGAGGGGATCGACCCGGGCAGCCTGGCCTTCGGCCCGGCCGGCGCCCCGCTGGCCTGCCGTCGCGCGATTCGCTTCGCCGACCTCGACGGCGACGGCATCCAGGACCTGATCGCCCGCTTCCGCATCGCAGCAGCGGGCATCGCCGTCGGGGACGAGCAGGCCTGTCTGACGGGCGAGACGCGCGACGGGATCCGGTTCGAAGGCTGCGACGCCGTGCGAACCGTCCCGCGCAGGCCCTGGCGGAAGCTCCGAGCCTGGAGGTGAGCCCGCGCTCGCGTCTGCGAGCGCCCCGCGTGTCGGGTGGCCGACGCGCGGGGGAGGGCGCCATCGGCTCAGCCCTCTCCGCCCACGAGAGCCAGGCTCAGCGCGGGCCAGTACGTGATGACCAGCACCGTGGCCAGCAGGATCAGGAAGAAGGGCACCGTGGCGCGGTAGACCTCGACCACCGGTCGCTCGAAGCGGTAGCTCGCGATGAAGAGGTTCATGCCCACGGGCGGCGTGATGTAGCCGATCTGCATGTTGGCGAGGAACACGATCCCCAGATGGACCGGATGGATCCCGTAGCCCACGGCCACCGGCAGGATGATCGGAACGACGATCACCAGCGCCGAGAAGATGTCGAGCATCATCCCGAGCCCGAGCAGGAACACGTTCAGCAGGATCAGGAACGTGAGGCGGCTGTCGATGTGGGTGCGAATCACCTCGAACAGCCGCACCGGAACCTCGGTGTCGATCAGGTAGTTCGTGGAAGCCAGCGAGGCGCCCAGGATGATCAGGATGGCGCCCACCAGAACCATCGACTCGCGCATCACCGAGGGCAGCCGCGAGAGCGGGATCTCGCGCCGGATGCCGACTTCCACCACCAGGACGTAGAGCGCGGCCACGGCGGCCGCCTCCGTGAGCGCGAACGCGCCGGTGTAGATGCCGCCCAGCACCACGATCGGCAGCGGGATCTCCCAGGCCGAGTCCTGGAGCGCCGCGCGCGCCTCGCGCCACGAGAAGGGGGCCCGGCGCTCCTGGCTGCCGCGGGTCTGCCACATGCTCCACAGCGAGAGCGCCGCCAGCATCAGGAGCCCGGGAAGCAGCCCCGCGGCAAAGACGTCGTCGATCCGCACCGGCTGGCCGACGTTCATCTGCTGCGCCACCACGCCGTACAGGATCAGCGGCAAGGCCGGCGCGAACAGCAGTCCCAGGCTCCCCGAGGTGGTGACGAGCCCCAGGCTGAAGCGCTCGGGGTACTCGGCGCGCAGCAGGGCCGGATAGAGCAGTGCGCCCAGCGCCACGATGGTGACGCCCGACGCGCCGGTGAAGGCGGTGAACAGCGCGCAGGTGGCGAGCGCCACGATCGCCAGTCCACCGCGCAGCCAGCCCAGCAAGGCGCGCGTGAGACGCACCAGCCGGTCCGGGGCCCGGGTCTCTCCCAGCACGTAGCCGGTGAAGGTGAAGAGCGGGATCGCCACCATCGCCGGGATCTCGGCGAGTCGGTAGATCTCGATCGCCGCGACCGAGAGGTCGATCCCCTCGCGCTGGAAGCCGAGCAGCGCGCTCGCCGCGATCACGGCGAAGAGCGGAGCGCCGAGCAGCGCCAGCGCGAGGAGTGCCAGGCTCGACCCGATCACTGCGCTCCGCCCTCCGCGCCGGCTCCCTGCTCGTCGCCGCCGCCCCGGAACACTGCCGCCAGGTCCGAGACGGCGAGCCGCAGGTAGCGCAGCGCGATCGCCGCGAAGGAGAAGGGGATGACCGATTCGAACGGCCAGGCGGGCAGCCCGGAGAAGGCCGCGCTCTCGAAGCGGTACTCGGAGGCCACGAAGCGAGCGCCGTGGTAGGCGACGAACGCGGTGGCGACCGCCGTGAAGAGACTGCTGACGGCGCCGGCCGCCGCACGCGCCCGGTGGGGCAGCAGTCGGGACAGCGCGTCGATGGTGATGTGGCGGCCCTCCCAGCTGGCCGCCACCGCGCCCAGGAGACCCAGCCAGAGCACCAGCACCCGCAGCAGCGGGTCCACCCACGAGATGCCCGTGCCCAACACGCCGCGCAGCAGGATCTGGGCAGGCGCCAGGAGGATCATCGCGCCCAGCAGGAGCGACAGCACGACGTCCTCGACCCGCTGGAGGGTGCCGGTGGGCGCTTCGACGGCCTTCGCGGCGGGGTCAATCGCCACGCGGCACCGGGTTCCCGCGTCGGTAGTCCTCGACGTGTCGCAGCAGCGCGTCGATCAGCGCGTCGGAGTAGATCCGCTGCTTGCGCAGCTCGGCGAGCGCCTGGCGCATGATGTCGTGCCAGCGTTCGATCTCCTCGGGAGTCGTCGCGGAGACGAACTCGATGCCGTGGTTCCGCAGCGCCTGGCGCGCGTCCTCCTCGCCCTTGCGGCTGTCTGCGTCGAGTCGTCGCGCCGCCGCGCGAACCTCCTCCCGAATCACGCGCTGGTCTTCGGGCTCCAGCTCGGTGAACACCCTGCGATCGATCACGAAGGCGCCGGTCAGGAAGGTCAGCGGCACGTCCGTCAGGTACTTCACCTTCGTGTGCCACTGCAGCGCGATGGCGCCCATGGCGGGAGCAGCCACCGTGTCGACGAGACCGGTCTGGAGCGCCGTGTAGACGTCCGCGAGCGCGAGCTGGACGGGCGAGACGCCTACGATCTCGAAGGCGGTCTGGCTCATCACGTCACCCTCTCGGGTCCAGATCTTCGCCCCCTGGAGATCGTCCACCTGGCGCATCGGCCGCTGCGACATCATGTACGCGAAGCCGCCGTCGCTGATGGCGAGCGCCACGAGGCCGGCCCGTTCGAGCCCTGCGATCAATGCGTCGTCGAGGCGAGCGCGCACGTAGTCGACCTCGGCGTAGGAGCGCAGCAGCAGCGGAATGCCGTAGAGCTCCATGTCCGGGTACACCTGAGCCAGCGTCCCGCTGGTGAAGCCGCCGCCCTGGAGCTGCCCGGCGCGGATCTTGCGGAGCACGGTCTTGTCGCTGCCCATGATCCCGCTGGGGTAGAACTTGAAGCGGACGCGCCCCCGGGTCTTCTCCTCGATCGTCCTCGCGACCTCGCGCATCTCCTGCATCCATGCGCTGCCTTCCGGAACCACCGTCGCGATCTTCAGCGTCCGCGCCGACGCCGCCGTCGGGAGCGCCAGGCAACCCGCCAGAGCCGACAGGAAGAGCAGATGGCGCAGCGGCAAGGGAGCCTCCGGGGCGAGCGGGTCCGGGCGGTAGCCGGTCTTTGGAACATCTGGCCCCGGTCCGCAACCCCCGATCCGTCCGGGTCTCGACCGCTTGTTCGACGAGGTTTCGAACCACGCCTGGGCCGATCGCGCGACCCGTCAGGGGCTCCGGGCACGGGACCATGCCCGCGCACGGCAGGCCCGAAGGGCCGGGTGGACCGCCGAAGGACGAGCGGAGCGCGTTGAAGTCCGTGATCCCGACCGCGCCGTTCTTGTCGTAGTCGGCGTCGCAGGCGTTGCCGTAGCCGTCCACGTCGCGGTCGGTCTGCGTAGTGTTCGGGATCTCGGTGCAGTTGTCGCACACCTCGCCGCTCTGATCGCTGTCGGTCGTCGCCGCAGGCCGCGACGTCGCCGCACAGCCGGAGCCGGTAGGCGCCCGCTCGTCGCCGGCACGTCGACAGCAGGCTCACCTCGCCCCCGTGGGAGCCGTTGTCGTCGGCGACGCTGGCCTCGTAGGTGCCCGCCGTTCGCTCGGGCAGCGCTTGATCGATCCCCCCTCCGGCCCCGGGGCCGTGTCCTCGTTCCCGGCTCCGGTGGGCGGCGTTGTGTCGCACGCCTGCGTCGAGACGTCTCTTCCACGGGCATGCTCGGGGCCGAGCCTCGCCCGGGCGTTGGCACGCGGCTTGCTCGGCCTTCCTCCGGCCGGGAGCGGAAGCTCGGGCACTGCGAGGCAGCGAAAGGGGGCCGAGAGGGATGGGGATCGAACGAGGCGCACGCATCGGAGTGGTGGGCATCGCGCTCGCCTGGCTGGCGGGGCCGGCTCTCGCCGTGGACGGGGTCATCGAGATCAACCAGGCGCGGGCCGAGGCGGGCGGGGTGACGCCGGGCGACGCGGCGGGCTTCCCGGTGACGCTGAGTCTGAGTGGGAGCTACGTGCTCACGAGCGATCTGAGCACCGGAGACGGTGACGTGAGCGCCATCAACACCCGGTCGGGGGTTCGTCGCCTCACGATCGACCTGAACGGCTTCTCGATCGTGGGCGGCGACCCGTGCACGGGATCCGGGTCGGGCCTCAGCTGCCCGAACAACGCGGGCCGCGGCATCTCTGCCACCGCCTCCCGCGTGACGGTGAAGGACGGAACGATCCAGGGCTTCGGCACCGGCATCGCCGTGGGCGCCTTCAGCCGCGTCGAGAACGTGACCGTGACCGACAACGCCGGTCTGGGCGGGAGTCGCGCCTGGGGCATCGACTGCGCCGGCCACTGCGTGATCCAGGACAGTATCGTGAGCCGCAACGAGCACGGCATCGAGCTCGGCCAGGTCAGCCCCGCTCCCCTCGACGGCGGTCTCGTCGCCGGCAGCACCGTCTCCGAGAATCAGGTGGACGGGATCGTCGCGCTCGGGCCCGCTTCGGTGGTCGACAACCTGGTCTCCCGCAATGGCCGGATCGGGATCTTCGCGGGCGCGCGCAGCACGATCGGCCGCAACAACGTGTCCGAGAACGAAGGCAACGGAATCGAGGCCGGCGCGGGGAGCACGATCAGCGGCAACGCGGTGTCCGAGAACGGCGGAATCGGGATCAAGACGACGGGCACGGGCTGTCTGCTGAACGGCAACACGCTCAACCGGAACAACGGCTCCGCTCTCCAGGCCCAGCTGAGCCCGTTCTGCGGCTATACGAACACGGTCTTCTACTTCGACTGCGGACCCGAGACCAATACCGCCGTCACCGGGGGCGAGGCGATGTCGCCCAATGTCTGCCGCGGCGTGGTGGACAACCCGCTGTTCTGCGACTGCCCGCCGGACTAGGCTGGGCACGGCCAGCGGATCGAGCCGGATCAGGGGGCGACGCAGGGCTCCTTGCCAGCGCAGACCAGTCCCGAGGGACCGGGCGCCTGTCCGAAGTAGCTGCGCAGCACGTTGAAGTCGGGGATCCCGACCGCGCCGTCGCCGTTGTGGTCGACTGCGGGATCGAAGCCCGGGTCGGCATCGGTCCTGCCGAACTGGGGGCGGAATACGGCGAAGTCGGGGATGCCGACCGCGCCGTCGTTGTTGTAGTCCGGATCGCAGCGGTCTCCGTAGCCGTCGAGGTCCGAGTCGATCTGATCGCGGTTGTCGGCGTCGAGGCAGTTGTCGGCGATGTCGGAGACGGCATCCGCATCGGCGTCGCTCGCAGCGCCCCACAGCGCGGCGAGATCCGCCGGTGCCCAGGCGGCGTCTCGCGCCGAGCCGTCGTACGCCAGCACCCACCGGTCGCTGGCGGGGTCGAAGTTCAGCACGTCCTCGTCGTCGAAGTCGATCCCGCCGACGCGGCCGCTTCCGTCGAAGGAGAGCGACCGCACCCCGCTCGCACGGCGCACGTCGGCGGCGTCGAGGTCCAGGGCGCTCGGCACGCGCTCTGCGGAGCCGTCGAAGAAGAGCTGGGGCGGGAAGGATGGCCCGCGGAAGGAGACGAGATCCTCGTCGTCGGCCGTGACGCCGTCGAGCGGGATGGTGACGTCGAAGGAGAGCAGCAGCTGGCTCAGGGGACCGGCTTCGATCATGGCCAGGGCGTCGATCCGGGCTCCGGCCGGGATGCCGCGGGCGGCTCCGTCGAACACCACCTGGTAGCGCGTGCCGTCGTAGCGCACGACGTCGCGCGGACCTGCGACGACCTTCCCCGGAAGGGACACGGTGGTGTCGAAGACCAGCAGCTGGTCGCCGTCCTCGAGCACGTGGTAGGCGCTCACGCGCGTCGCGGCGGGCAGCAGACCCACGTCCACCGGCTTGACGGACCCGAACAGGA
>JASJBO010000143.1 GCA_030066475.1 Myxococcota bacterium | reverse complement strand
AGGGCGCATGCGCGATCCGTCGGCCTCGACCAGGACCCAGTCGACCGACGGGCGCGCCAGCAGCGCAGCCGGCAGCTCGGGCGGCACCCCGACGGCGCGCTCGCCCTCGACGCGTCCGACCACGATGAGGCTCTCGTCGCGCGCGTCCAGGTGCGCGCCGAGCTGTGGATCGTCGGCGGCGCACACGGCGTCCGCCAGCTCGAGCTGCGCCGCGAAGATCCGGGTCGTCGTGGTCATCACCGCGCGACCGGGCAGCTCCCGGGCCAGGGCGAACATCAGGCTGCTCTTGCCGCCCCCGCCCACGATGGCGATCAGCGCGGGGGGGCCGGGCGGGTCGAGCGCCTCGACCAGCGAGGCGATGCGCCGGGGGCCGCTCACGTCGACCGCCGGGCCGGCGCGTCAGTCACCGGCCGGGGCGACCCGGACCGCGCAGAACTTGAACTCGGGGATCTTGCCGTCGGGGTCGAGCTTGTCGGTCGTCAGCACGTTGGCTGCCGCCTCGCGGTAGTGGAACGGGATGAAGACCGACCCGGGCTGGACGCCCGTCCCGCGCCGGGCGGGCAGCGTCACGCGGCCCCGCCGCGACTCGACGCGGACCCGTTCGCCGTCCTCGACGCCGAGCTTCGCGCAGTCGTCGGGGTGGATCTCGACGAAGGCGTCCGGCTGGATGCTCGACAGCGCCTTCGAGCGGCGCGTCATGACGCCCGTGTGCCAGTGCTCGAGCACCCGCCCCGTCACCAGGATGAAGGGATAGGACTCGTCGGGCAGCTCGTCGGCGCCCGTGTGCTCGGCGGGCACGAAGCGCGCGCGCCCGTCCTCGGTGGGGAAGCGCTCTCCGAACATGACGACGGTGCCGTCCGACGCCTCCGGGTTCGGGCACGGGTAGAGCTTGCCGGTCGGTCCCAGGTTGTCGTGCGCGAGCCCCGCGTACGAGTCGGTGAGCGAGACCATCTCGTCGAACACCTCGGCCGGCGACGCGTACTGCATCGGGTAGCCCATGCGCGTGCCGATCTCGCAGACGATCTCCCAGTCGAGCCGGGCCTCGCCGGGGCTTGCGAGCGCCGGCCGGCCGAGCTGCACGCGCCGGTCGGTGTTGGTGAAGGTGCCGGTCTTCTCGAGCGCCGAGCTGGCGGGCAGCACCACGTCGGCGAACTCGGCCGTCTCGGTCAGGAAGATGTCCTGCACCACCAGAAACTCGAGGTTCGTGAGGCCCTTGCGCACCTCGTTGATGTTGGGCTCCGAGATGAACGGGTTCTCGCCGAGCATGTACATGCCCTTGATGCGCCCGTCGCGCGCCTCCTCGAGGATCTCGACGGAGGTGAGTCCCGAGCGCGCGTCGAGCGGAACGCCCCAGGCCGCCTCGAAGCGGTCGCGGGCGGCGTCGGACGTCACCGGCTGGTAGCCGGGATAGCTCATCGGGATCAGTCCGGCGTCCGAGGCGCCCTGCACGTTGTTCTGGCCGCGCAGGGGGTGGAGGCCGGTTCCGGGGCGCCCGATGTTGCCGGTCATCAGCGCCAGCGAGATGATCGCGCGGCAGTTGTCGGTGCCGTGGACGTGCTGGCTCATCCCCATGCCCCAGAAGGTGATGGCGGCCCGGGCGCGGCCGTACGCCAGCGCCACCTCGCGCAGCAGCTCCACCGGCACGCCGCAGATGCCGCTCACCCGCTCGGGCGTGTACGCCTCCACGACGCGCTTCAGGTCCTCGAAGCCCGTGGTGCGCTCCGCGACGAAGGCCTCGTCCACCAGGCCCTCGGCGAGGATCACGTTCATGACGCCGTTGTAGAACGCCACGTCGGAGCCCGAGCGGATCTGGCAGAAGCGCCAGGCGTGGTCCGCGATGCCGCTGTGTCGCGGGTCCACGACGATCAGCTTCGTGCCCCGGGCGGCCGCGTCCTTGAAGAAGGTGGCGGCCACGGGGTGGTTGGCCGTGGTGTTGGTGCCGGTGAGCAGCGCGACGTCGGCGTTCTGGATGTCGCCGTAGGTGGTGGTGACCGCGCCCGAGCCGATCGTCTGGAGCAGCGCCGCCACCGACGAGGCGTGGCACAGGCGCGTGCAGTGGTCGACGTTGTTCGTGCCGAAGACCGCGCGCACGAGCTTCTGGAACAGGTACGCCTCCTCGTTGCTGCACTTGGCCGAGCCGAAGCCCGCCAGGCTGGCCGGGCCCCAGCGCTCGCGCACCTCGAGCAGGCGGCGCGCCACCAGCTCGAGCGCCTCCTCCCAGCTCGCCTCGCGGAAGGCCGGCATCACCTCGTCGTAGTCCACCACGCCGCCCGGCTTGCGCCGCCGCTGCCCCTCCGAGCTAGCCACCTCGGGCGAGAGCGCGCGCTTGGGATAGTCGACGCGGATCAGCGGCTTCGTGAGCCGGTGCGGGTGCGAGGCGAAGTCGAAGCCGTAGCGACCCTTGACGCAGAGCCGGCCCTGGCTGCCGGGGCTCTCGCGTCCCTCGGCGAAGGCGACGCGGTTCGTCTCGCGGTCGACGTGGTAGGTGAGGGCGCAGCCCACGCCGCAGTACGGACAGACGGTGTCCACCGCCTCCAGTGCCTGGCGCGGCCGCAGCGCGGCCGAGAGCGGCTTGTTCGTCAGCGCGCCGGTGGGGCAGGCGGCGACGCACTCGCCGCAGCTCACGCAGCTCGACTCGCCCATCGGGTCGTCGAGGTCGAAGGCGATGCGGGTGGCGTAGCCCTTGCCAGTGCGCCCGATCACGTCGTTGTGCTGCACGTCGTCGCAGGCGCGAATGCAGCGGTCGCACAGGATGCAGGCCTGGTGGTCGACGTCGATCACCCGGGACGAGAGGTCGAGCGGGCGCTCGTCGGGCGCCGGCAGCGCGCGTCCCGTCGCGAGCTCGCGCGAGAGGGCGACGAGCGCGTCGTCGCCGGTGGTGCGTTCGCGGCGCGACTCCGCGGGCTGCTCCGATACGAGCAGGTCCGTCAGGACCTCGCGACAGCGTTCGACCTTGTCGCTGGCGGTGCGCACCACCATGCCGGGCTCGGCTCCGCGCACGCAGGAGGCCGCGAGCACGCGCGCGCCCTCGACCTCGACCACGCACAGGCGACACACGCCGACCGGCTCGAGCCCGGGATCGTGGCACAGGGTCGGGATCTCGATGCCGGCCCGCCGCGCGGCTTCCCAGAGCGTGGTGCCCTCCGGCACGGCCAACTCGCGGCCGTCGATCGTCAGCGTCACGCTCATGCGCCGTCCCCGCCGTTCCCATCGTGGAGCAGCTCGAGGACGCTGAGCACCGGGGTCAGGGCCACCTGGCCGAGGCCGCAGATCGAGGTCTCGCGCAGCGCTTCGTCCAGCGCGGGGAGCTGCGCGAGGCTCGCGGGGGAGCCATCGTCGATCAGGCGCACCGCCTTCTCGGTGCCGATGCGGCACGGGACGCACTTGCCGCACGACTCGTTGCGGAAGAAGGCCGTGAGGTTGCGCCCCAGGGCGAGCAGGTCGGCGCCTGCGCCGATCACGACCACCGCGCCGGCGCCCAGCCCGGAGCCCGCGGCCCGGAGCCCCTCCCAGCTCATCGGCACGTCGGCGCGATCCGCGGGCAGGAGGCCCGTGCTGGCGCCGCCCGGCAGGAAGGCCAGCAGCGCGCGACCGTCGCGCATCCCGCCGGCGCGCTCGATCAGCTCGCGCAGCGTGATCCCGAGCGGGGCCTCGATCACGTCCGGGCGCGCCACGTCGCCGCTGACCGACAGGAACTTGAGATCGGCCCGCCCGGTGCGGAGGGCCCGCGGCACGAGCGCGAGGGTCTCCACGTTGTTGATCAGGGTCGGGCAGCCATGGAGCCCCGCCGTCCCCGGGTAGGGCGGCTTGTTGCGCGGCTCGCCGCGCCGGCCCTCGAGCGCCTCGAGCAGAGCGGTCTCCTCGCCCAGCACGTAGCCGCCGGGCGAGACGAAGACCTCGAGCTCGAAGGCGAGCTCCGAGCCGAGCACCTTGGGGCCGAGCACGCCCTGCGCGTAGGCCGCATCGATGGCGCGCTGGAGCGCCCGGGTCGGTCCGCCGTACTCGTGTCGGACGTAGACGAGCCCGCGATCCGCTCCCACGCACAGTGCCGCCAGGGCGAGGCCCTCGACCACGAGGTGCGGCAGCTCCTCGAGGATCAGGCGGTCCTTGAAGGCGCCGGGCTCCGACTCGTCGGCGTTGCAGATCACGTACTTCTGGCCGGCCGGCTGCTCCCGCACCAGCTCCCACTTGCGGCCGGTCGGGAAGCCGGCACCCCCCATGCCGCGCAGCCCCGAGGCGGCGAGGCGCGCGATGGCGCCGTCGAAGTCGCGGCTCTCCAGCAGCTCGCGCAGCGCGCCGTAGTGCCGGTCCGCGGAATCGTAGGGATCGCTCTCCCAGCGGCGCGGAGCGGCGGCCTCGAACGCGGTGGGGATCGAGTCCGGGTCGGCCAGGTAGCCTGCCACCGCGTCGGGCGCCGCCGGGTGGTCGTTCACCAGACAGGCAGGGGCGCGGTCGCACAGCCCGGGACAGGAGATCTCTTCCAGCTCGACGTCGTCGCGCCCGGCGCACAGCGAGACCAGCTCGCGCTGCGCGCGCCCGCCGTCGCGCAGGTGGCAGCTCAGGTCGCGGCATACGCCGACCCGGACCGGCGCCGGCGGCGTGCGGCGGAAGTGCGGGTAGAAGCTCGCGACCGCCTCGAGCTCGTGGAGCGGCAGGCCCGCGCGTCGGCTGAGCGCCCGCAGGTCGGCCTCGGCCAGGTGGCCGCGCTCGTCCTGCAGCCTCTGCAGCTCCTCGATGGCGTTCGCGGTGCGCATCCCGGTGCGGAGGAGTCTACACGCCCTCCGGCGCGAAGCCCGCCCGCTCGAGCGCGGTCCGGTAGGTCTCGGGCGTGTTGCAGTCGAGCAGGCTGTCGAGTCGCGGGTCGACGTCGCGCAGCTCGTCCTCCGTCACGCGCCGGGTGTCCGCCGCCTCCAGCAGGAACAGCGGCCGCAGCCGGCGCTCGGCGAGCAGCCGCTTCGCCGCGGGCAGCACCGCGCGCGAGTAGACGGCCGAAGTCACCATGGTGTGGCCGTCGACGACGGGCACGGCGACGTCGTGCATCTCCGAGAGGTCCAGCAGCCGCGCCGCGTAGGCGGCGCGCAGCAGGGGCACGTCGCAGGAGGTGAGGAACGCGCGCTCGGCCCGACAGGCCTCGAGCCCCGCCACCAGCCCGGCCAGCGGACCGAGGCCCTCTTCGGGATCGCGGGCGATCCGGAAGTCGCCCGGGAGCGGCTGTCCCTCGCGCGCCACCACCCAGACCTCGTCGACGACCTCCGAGACGGTGCGGACGATGCGCTCGAGCATGGTCTCGGGGCCGAACGGGAGCGTGGCCTTGTCGCGCTGCATCCGGGTCGAACGGCCACCACACAGGACGATCGCCGCGCGGCTCATCCGCCGCCGCGCTCCGACCTCGCGGCGGCGAGCGCCTCGGGGCTGGGCTCCTCGGGCGCGGCCTGCACGCTGCGCAGGCGCTCCCGCAGCGTCTCGAAGTCGTCCATCTTCTCCTCGCGCCGGGATCGAGCGCTTCAGGCCGCGTCGAAGAAGGACGGCGCCCGGTCGACCGGGATCGCCTCCGGGTAGACCGCGTTCACGGCCGCGATCAGTCCGAGGTCCTCGATCCGGTCGGGGTCGAGGCGGACGTCGGCGCCCCGCGCCTCGAGGTCGCGGTCGAAGATGCGGACCACGTCCTCGATCGAGAGCGGGTCGGCCGTCTGGCGGCGCTGCTCGTCCGCGTCGCGGTAGACGTCGGCCTTCCAGAGCACGCTCACCCGGTACGCCTCGAGCGGGGCGCGGTACTGGACCGCGCCGCGGTCGGTCACGGTCCAGTCGCCGCTGCCGTCGGAGGCCGGCGCCAGCTCGGCGCGCGGCGTGACCAGCCGCGTCCCCTGGTCGAACGGGCCGACGGGACCCACCTGGTGGAACATGCCGTGGTTGTCGCCCACCAGCGCGGTGTTGGCCATGTCGCCGACGTGCTCGCGCGGCGGCTCGTCCGGGCCGTCGGGCCAGTAGCGGAAGGCGCCGCCCTCGACGTCGTTCATCCACCAGATCGACGTGGCCTGGGCGATCGTCCAGCGCTCGAAGAGCCCCGACCAGAGCATGGTGCGCAGCAGCCACATCGGGGTGTTGCTGCGGTCGCGACCCTGGAAGCGCGGGTTGTCGGTGTGGGCCGGGCCGCTCCGCGCGAGCGCGGCCATCACGTTCACGTACACGCTGTGCGGAACGACCACCTCGGCGTCGTAGAACTCGCGCGCCGCCTGCGTCACCCGCTCGTGGAACAGGAACAGCTCCGAGCCCTCGACGCGCAGGTCGGCGTGGACCCAGTCGTTCTGGAACCACATCGGGCTGTTGGGCGTGTCCAGCTCGGCGTCGGGTCGGTACCAGCCCCCGAGTGGCGTGTAGGGCGCGTTGCGCTCGAGCAGCCGGACGACGTCCCCGACGTCCTCGATCACGTCGCGCAGCAGGATCGGCGGAGCGTTCTCCTTCATGGTGACGCCGATCGTACGGCTGATCCGGGCACCCCGGTAGGGGGCGCGGGAGCGCCGCCCTAGGGCGCCAGCTCGAGGGTCATGAACACGCTGTTCGGGTCGGGCCGGTAGTCGGCGAACGGGCCGCAGCTCGAGAACCCGTGGCGGCGGTAGAGGGCGCGCGCCGGCGCGAACTCGCGCATCGAGCCGGTCTCGAGGCTGAGCCGGCGGTAGCCGCGGCGCTGCGCCTCGGCGAGCAGGTGGCGCAGGATCGCGGCGCCGACCCCCTGGCCGCGGAACGCCGCCGCGGTGTGCATCGACTTGATCTCGCCGTGCAGCGCATCGAGCTCCTTCAGCGCTCCGCATCCGAGGAGGTCGTCGCCGCGCCAGGCCGTCCAGGCGGTCACGTCGGGCTCGCGCAGCCCGTCGGCGCCGAGCGCGTGCACGCTCTCGGGCGGGGTGATCGCCATCATGAGCTCCAGGTGCTGAGCGAGGAGCGCCAGGACCTCCCGGCCGCGCAGGGCGTCTTGGCGGATCGTGAGCTGCTGCGGCATCGCGGTCCCGGTCGAGTGGCTGCGCCGAGTATAACGCCGGCGTCGCGTGCCAGACGCAGTAGCATGCCGACCGGT
This sequence comes from Myxococcota bacterium, assembly GCA_030066475.1. The sequence goes on along the minus strand of JASJBO010000143.1, from coordinate 6,970 downwards.
ACCCCGACGCGCCCACGCCCGAGACGACGGAGCCTGCCATGTGCCTGGAGCTGCTGACGACGCTGACCCCGAGCGGCCGCAAGGTCGCCGACTAGGGATCTGCGATGGCCTCGCCGAAGGCACCGGTCGCGTTCCCGGGGCTCGGTCTGTCTCCCGACCGCGTCGAGCTCGTGCCCCACACGAGCGCATGGAGCGCCGAGTTCGAGCGCGAGGCCGCAGCGGTTCGCGCCGCGCTCGGCACGCTCGCGCTCGACGTCCAGCACGTCGGCAGCACCGCCGTGCCCGGGATGCTGGCCAAGCCGATCCTCGACCTCGCCGTCGCGCTGGCCCGCGCGAGCGACGGGGAGGCCTGTGTCCCCGCGCTGACCCCGCTGGGCTACCACTACCGCGGGGACTTCGGCCTCGAGGGCGGGCACCTCTTCGTCAAGGGCGACGATGCGAGCAGTACCCACCACCTCCACGCCGTCGATCTCGGCGGCCCCCAGTGGATCGGCTACCTCACGCTGCGCGACCACCTGCGCGTCAGCGCCGAGGCGCGGCGCGTCTACGCCGCGCGCAAGCGCGAGCTGGCGGCGCTCCACCCGCGCGACCGGGAGGCCTACACGCGCGGCAAGACCGGGGTCGTGCTCGGGCTGATCCAGCGGGCGCTCGCGGGGGAGGGCGCGCCCGCCGAGGCGCCGGGCGACTGAGCGGCCCGCTACGGGTTTGCCTGCGGCGACTGCTCGATCCGCGGTCCCGGCGATGTCCTAGAGTAGACGGACCCCCACGACCGGGACCCCGCAGCCGGGCGTCCCGGTCAGGAGAGAGCGCACGATGGCCGACAACACCCAGATTCTCCTCCGCGAGAAGCCGAGCGGGAAGCTCGAGACGTCCCACTTCGAGGTCCGGCAGACCCCGATGCCGACGCCGGCCGACGGCCAGGTGCTGGTGCGCAACGCGCTGCTCTCGCTGGACGCCGCGAACCGTGCCTGGATGCAGGGGCCGACCTACAAGTCCGCGGTGAATCCTGGCGACGTGATGCACGGCTACGCGATCGGCGAGGTGGTCGAGTCCCGCTCGCCCGCGTTCGAGACGGGCGACGTCGTGGCCGGCGAGTTGGGCTGGCAGGAGTTTGCCGCCCTCGACGCCGGCGCGGTGCTGCGCTGCAGCGACCACCGGCCGCTCTCGCACCTGCACTCGGTGCTGGGGATCGCCGGGAAGACGGCCTACCACGGGCTGCTGAACGTGCCGGGCATCGAGGCGGGGGAGACGCTGGTGGTCTCCGCGGCCGCCGGCTCGGTGGGCTCGATCGTCGGCCAGATCGGGCGCATCCGCGGCGCCCGGGTGGTGGGCATCGCCGGCGGCGCCGAGAAGTGCGCCTGGTTGCGCGACGAGCTGGGCTTCGACGCGTGCATCGACTACAAGGGCGAGGACGTCGCGGCCGGGCTCGCCGCGCACTGCCCGGGTGGCATCGACGTGTACTTCGACAACGTCGGCGGGCCGATCCTCCAGGCGGCGCTGTTCGCGATGAAGCAGCACGGGCGCATCTCGTGCTGCGGGGCGGTGTCGCAGTACGACGGCGGGACGCTGGCCAGCCCGGTCGGCATCCCCGGACTGCTCGTGGTGAAGCGCATCCGCATGGAAGGCTTCATCGTGATGGACTTCGCCGACCGCGACGCCGAGGCCGAGCGGGACCTCTCGGGCTGGGTCGAGAGCGGCCAGCTCAAGGTGATCGAGGACGTGATCGAGGGGCTCGAGAACGCGCCGGCCGGGCTCATCGGCCTGCTGGCCGGCGAGAACCGCGGCAAGCGGATGATCCGCGTGGGTCCCGACCCCGCCTGACGCGGGCCGCGAGGAGCGCTGCCCAGGCGGCGAGCGCGAGCGTCCCAGCCGCGGGCTCCGGGACCAGCTCGACGGCGCCGAGGTCGCAGGTGCCGCCCGGCTCGCCGCCGTCCGGGCGGGCGAAGCCGCGCTGGTCGAAGGCCTCGCAGGTGGCGTCGTCGCCCGCGTCGATCGCGGGGCTGCCGGCGAACGGCAGGCGCGTCTCGGTGAAGCCGCCGTGGTCGGCGAGCGGGCCCAGCCGAGCCGCGACCCCCTCGAAGTCGCCCGGGCCGTCGAAGCCGCAAGTGAGGTCGCTGCTCAGGTTGTGAGCGCCGCTCGGGAGCGATGCCGGTGCGCAGTCGCCGCCGACGTTGTCGGCGATCAGGTTGTTCGTGACGACCTGCGTCGCGGCGAAGGCCGCGATCCCGCCGCCGGAGGCCGCCTCGTTCCCGGTGATCCAGACCGGTGTCGTCGAGCGTCGTCACGACCAGGGTCACGGCGCCGGCGTCGCCCGCCGCGAGGAGGGCTACCAGACCGGACCACACCGCGAGGCGATCCCCGTGCATTCCGCGCTACTCCATCGTCAGCTCGATGCCCGCCGTCTTCAGCCGCTCGCGAACGAACAGTCCCAGCCCTGCGGCCGGTGTGACGATCCCGGCGCAGGGGGGCAGGTGCTCGCGGTCGAGCGCCAGCGCGAGAGCCGCCTCCGCCGCCATCGTCGCCGTCGAACGGTAGCCCGGGTGCCCGCGTCCGGTCAGCCGGCCGGACACCCGGTCGCCCGCCTCCGAGGCGGCGAACACGTCGAGCCGGTAGTCCATCTGCTCCATGGCGGCGTCGCTCGGTCCGCGCTGCCTCGCGGCCGCGTGGTGGGTGCGGATCATCCGCCGCAGGAAGAACGTCTCGCCGCCGATGTCGACGTAGTCGGTGCCGTGCTCGATGCAGGCGCAGAAGCACGCCTCGCCGTGCTCGGCGTAGGGACCGGCGGCGTGGAGCAGGACGCGCGTGGCGGCGACCATCGCCTCGACCGAGGCCGGTTCGGTGCTGTCGGCGACCACGATCCCGGGTGCGTCGGTGGGCCTAGCCAGCGGCGCCCGCGTCGCCACGCGCGCGGGCGAGACGATGCGCGACGATGCGGAAGACGTCGGGGTTGATGCCGAGGCCGACGTGCGTGCTCTCGACCTCGACGTGCTCCACCCCGGCGTTGCGCCGATCGATGCACGCCTCCCAGGCGACGACGGCGTCGCTGCGGCTGTAGATCGCCGTGACCGGCACGTCGAGCGGCACGGTGTCGCGCCGCTCCACTTCGGCCTCGATCTCGTCGAGGTCGTAGCCGCGCCCCGCGAAGTACGCGGCGGCCAGCGTGTACTTCGGGCCCCCCACGACCGGGGTGCCGAGCGTCACGACCTGCTCGACGGCCTCGGGACGCTCGCGCGCCGCCTCCCGCGCCAGGTAGCCGCCCAGGCTCCAGCCCACCAGGCGAACTCGGCCCGTGGCGTCCGCGGCGCGCGCGACCAGGTCTGCGACGCGCGGGATGAGCGCGGGCACGTCGCCGTCGTTGCGCCCCAGTCCCCAGCCGCGCACGCGGTAGCCGAGACCGCGCAGGTAGGCGCGCAGCACGACGGTGGACTCGTCGCCCGTGCCGAAGCCGGGCAACACCACGACCGGCTCCCCCCGGCCGCGCGGCTGGCGCGCCAGGTCGGCCGCGTGCCAGGCGAGCCGCGGCAGCTCGCGCAGTGCCTGGCTCTCACGCGCCAGCGAACGCAGGGCGGGTCTTCGCAGTGCCTCTGAGAACATCTCCTGACTCCTCGCGAGGGCGCGCAGGTTGTCAATAACCTAGTTATGACATAGATATCACACGTGTCAAGCCTGCCGTCCAGCCCCGAGCGCGCTCAAGACGCGCTCGGACAGCGCATCCTTGCCGCCGCGAGTGCGCTGCTCTCCGAGCGAGGGGCCGAGGGCCTGAGCGTGCGCGGGATCGCCGAGCGGGCCGGGACCTCGACGATGGGCGTCTATAGCCGCTTCGGCGGCAAGCACGGCGTGGTGGACGCGCTCTTCCGCGAGGGGTTCGAGCGGCTGCATCGCGAGACCGCGCCGCTCGCCGGGTCCGACGGGTCGCTCGAGGCGATCGTGGCCTCGAGCCTCGCGTACCGGCGAACAGCGCTCGCGCACGCGACGCACTACGAGATCATGTTCGGGCGCGCGGTGCCGGGATTCGAGCCGAGCACCGAGGCACGCGCGGCTGCATCGGCGAGCTTCGAGCATGTCGTGGTCGAAGCCGTACGGCGCGCCGTCGACGCCGGCCTGCTGCAGGGCGATCCGTTCGAGATCGGCTTCCGGCTCTGGTCGCTCGTGCACGGGATGGTGAGCCTCGAGCTGAACGGCGCCGTGCCGGCCGTCTCCGAAGCGGCGGGCGAGCGGCGCCACCTACGCGCGGTTCGCGCCTACCTCGACGGGATGCGCCCTCCGGGCTGCTAGGGCCGGCCCGCCTCCGGCCCCGGCCGCTCGGCGATGGCGATCGAGAAGAAGTCGAAGAACGCTTTCTCGCGTCGGCACAGCCGCAGGGGGCCGGCCTCGAGGATCGGGCCGAGCTGCCGGTTGAAGTCCGAGAAGGCCGCGTTGGTGAACAGGTTCACCGCGCGGCGCAGGGCGGAGGGCGACTCGCCGTCGGCGACGAACTTGTCGAAGATCGAGACCGTGCCGCCCGGCTTGAGCACGCGGGCCACCTCGCGCATGCACGCTTCGGGGTCGGGGACGACCGCCAGGATCAGGTGGAGGACGGCGTGGTCGAAGGAGGCGTCGGGGAACGCGAGCGCCTCCGCGTCCATCACGCGCGCGTCCACCTCGAGTGGCAGGCGCGCCGCGCGTCGCTCCAGCGCCTCCACCATGCGCGGGGAGAGGTCGGTCGCGACCACCTCGACGCCCGGCGGCACCAGCTCGAGATCGAGCCCGGTGCCCGCTCCGACGACGAGGAGCCGCGCGCCGGGCTTGGGTGCGAGCAGCTCGAGCGCCCGGCGCCGCGCGGACTCCCAGCCGAGCGCCTGGAGCGGCGCCGTGACCAGGTCGTAGAACGGCGCGGCCGCTCCGTAGCGGGTCCGGTTCCAGGCGGTGGTGTTGATGCGCGGGGTTCTCGCGGGGGTCTGCATCACTCCGAGGGCTCTCCGGGGGGCGCGCGGTCGGGCGCCCAGGGTGGCAGATCCGCTGCCGGCGCGCCCGGATCACGCGGCTACCATACGCCGGGTAGCAGCCGGAAGCGCACGCGGCGGACGTAGTCCGGGTAGCCGGGCAGCGTCTCGTGCAGGGTCTGCTCCTCGATCCGGATCCGCACCACCAGCAGCGCCGCGGGGCCCAGCAGGGCAAGCACGCTCGTCGTGCTCTCCAGCCACAGGCCGAGGCCCAGCAGGAAGACCAGCAGCCCGAGATAGAAGGGGTGTCGGATCCGCGCGTAGGGGCCGGTGTCGATCAGCACCTGCCCGCGTGCGGTCTGGTCCCGCACGATGGGAGCCGCGAAGGCGTTCTGGAAGAGCGTGACCCAGATCAGGCCGTAGCCGCCGAGCGCCAACGCGGCACCGATCCCCGAGACGGCCAGCGGGGGCGGGGGGAGCAGCTCCAGGCGGAACACGTCGATCGGAACGAACGCGAACCAGGCCAGCAGCGCGCCGAACAGGAGCGGTGTGACGATGCGATCGGCGGTCGGCTGGGTCGGCGCGGACGGGGGGCTGAGCCGGGCCTCGAGACTGGCCGGCGAGACCCGCGCAAGTGAGACGATCCCGACGACCTGGATGACGCCGTAGACGGCCAGGAACTGGAGCGCCCGCGGCCACTGCCAGCTGGCCGCGGGAATCAGCAGCAGGGCCGCCAGGAAGGCGAGCTGGAGCAGGCCGCCGACGAGTCCCCGGACGAGCAGCATCGCGATCGCGCTCCCTTCAGGCGCTGGCGGAGCCGCCCTCCCACGGCCGGTCCGGCGCCTCGACCCCGTACAGCTCGGCCGCGTTGGCGAACAGTACGCGCTCGCGCGTCTCCGCCGGCAGCTCGCCGAAGGCCGCGTCGATCTTCTGGCGCACGCCGTCGCCGTACAGGCAGATCGGGTGCGGGTAGTCGGTCTCGAAGAGCACCCGGTCGGTGCCGATCTCGTCCAGGAAGCGGTGCGCGGCGAACTCCTCGAAGAAGGTGCAGGCCCAGACCTGCTCGCGCAGGTACTCGCTGGGGCGGCGGGTGAACTCGGGCTTCTCGGTGCGCACGTTGGCGTAGTCGAAGCCGTGGTCGAGCGCCTCCTTCACGAACGGCAGCCAGCCGATGCCGCTCTCGACCGAGGCCAGCCGCAGGCGCGGATTGCGCGGCAGGATGCCCGACATCGCCACGTCCATCAGCTGGATCGCGTTGGCGAGCAGGATCGACATCGAGCCCGAGACGGTGGTGGGGCCGATCCCGTGGGCCGCGAAGCGCGCCGGGTCGAGCAGCTGGTCCTGGAAGTCGCCGCTCCCGATGTGCAGGCTGATCGGCAGGTCGACCTCCTGCGCGGTCTCCCAGATCGGGTTCCAGTGGGCGTCGCCGAGGAACGGCATGCCGAAGTCCTGGGGCGCGCTGGTGAACAGGATGGCGCGATGTCCGAGGTCCCGGCAGCGGTGGATCTCGGCGACCGCGGCCTCGACGTCCCAGAAGGGCGTCGCCATCACCGGGATGAAGCGGCGCGGGTCGGGCGCGATCCACTCGATCAGCCAGTCGTTGTAGGCGCGCACGCAGGCGAGCATCAGCTCGGGATCGCCGAGTCCGAGGAAGGTCTCGCTGCCGAAGCCGCCGATGTTCGGGTAGAGCGCCATCGCCCAGGCGCCGATCTCGTCCATGTAGTCGAGGCGCGCCACGGCGTCGTAGGCGGCGGGCGGGCACTCGTCGAGATTGCGCGGAATCGACGGGAAGGGCTCGTGCCAGCCCGCGACCGCGGTGGCGCCCACCGGGATCTTGCGCTCGCGGCTGCCGAACTGCCAGACGTCCACGCCGTCGTCGGTGCGGATCATGCGCGGCGCCGCATCCTGGAGCTTGCGCGGCAGGCGCGAGGTCCAGACGTCGCCCGGCTCGGTGATGTGGGTGTCGGCGTCGATGAACCAGTCGGTGCACTTCATCGCGGGGCCTCCCGGGCCGCGGGGCGGAAGCGCGGGATCGCGAGCTCCGGCCC
>JASJBO010000020.1 GCA_030066475.1 Myxococcota bacterium | reverse complement strand
CGCTAGCTGGTGGACTTCGTTCGGCTTCGCCTCACTGCGCGCGCCCTGCGGGCGCTTGCAGGGGGCTTCTGCCGCGAAAGCGCCTAGGCGACCGTCTCGGCCTCGGGCGAGCGCGGCTCAGCCGCCCAGGACGGCTCGGGGACCTCGAGCTCGCCAGGCACCGATCAGGAGCAGGAGCGGAGCCAGCTCCATGCCCAGGCCGCAGCTCTCGCCCGTGCGCCCGGCGTAGATCGTGGGGTACTCGTCGAGCGGATTGATGATCCCGTCGTGGTCGGGGTCCTGGTCGATGCCGAAGGCCTGCAGCTCGACGTAGTTCGTGGACAGCTGGTTGAACTCGTCGAGCGCGGGCGAATAGGTCAGGGCCTCGACCGCATCGACGCCGGCGGGCTCGAAGTAGAAGCGGACCAGCGTCATGTAGGATTTGACCGGCGCGTAGGACCAGTCGTTCACCGTCTTCAGGACCTGGTAGCCCGCGATGTTCACGATGGACTTCTGGTCCCGACTGATGTGCCCCTGAACGGTCATGAAGAGCTGGGGCGCCACGACCGGCATCTGGTCGACCACCTCGACCTTCAGCGGATTGCGCTCGATCATGTCGTGGCTCAACAGGATGGCCGGCGTCTGCGGATACCTGGCCAGCACGTCCTGGACCCACTGGCGCTGCGTCCGGCTCGGCCACACCGACGGCCCCACGACGATCACGTCCTGCTCGCCCAGGCGGAAGCGCCAGACGTGCCCGTCCCGGTCCTCGCTCGGATAGGTCTCGAGATGTTCGAAGTGGCGATCGGACCCGGCGAACGCCTGCTCCAGCGCCTGGAAGCGCTGCTCGCTGTAGTACTGGTTGTAGCCCGCGATCTCGGTGTCCGTGGCCGGGGAGGCGCCCACGTTGTCGTGGTTGCCGCGAACCAGGGCGTACGGCACGCCCGTCCATCCCGTCTCCAGGTCCGGCTCCAGGCGGGAGAACTGCGCGTCGAACCGCTCCCACTCGCTGGCCACCGTCGACCGGGCCGATGCGCAGGACGCGCACCAGTTGGGCGTGGTCTGCCAGCAGCCCGCCGGCAGGGGATCGATGCACTGGCCCCCGTCGTTGCACCGCCAGGACGGGAGCGCCGGGGCCCCATCGCAGCTCGGGGGAAGCGGCATCCAGAGTCCCAGGTTCGTCATGTCGCCCACCTGGAGCACGAAGTCGATGTTCTCCGTGTCCTTGTTGGCGATGATCCAGTCGATCATGGCGGTAAAGTCGGCGTACTCGGCGTCGCGACCCCCGCCCACGTGGACCTGGGTGTCGCCCACGATCGCCACGGTCCGGTAGTCCTGGGCGGCGCCCGGCGCGGGCGACAGGAGCGACAGGCCCGCGACCAGGGCCAGCAGAGCGATGCGGCGTTCCAACAAGATCGAGACCCATCTCCGAGCGACCCGCAGTGCGGATCGCCCCCCACGGGGGGTGACTCGTTTGACGAAAGATGCTACTTCGGCTGGACGCCGAGCCTGCCGTAGCGGAAGTCGAAAGACACTCGATCACCCCCTGCAGGCCCGAGACGGCTCTAGGCTGCCGCAAGAGCGAGGCTTGCTCAAGAGCTTGCTCGAGAGCTCACTCGAGAGCTCACTCAAGAGGATTGGACTTCCAGCCGAACGATGTCGCCGAAGCGTCATCTTCCGGAAACAGCAGTGTGAACCCGACCGCCGCGCCGCAGAGCCTCGCCGACATTCGCCAGTTCCTGGTGGAGACCGCTCCCACGGTCCCCATCTGGCAGTTCGTCCCCGGACTGATCGCGACCGCCGTGCTCTGCTACCTGCTCGGCCTCTTCTATCGCCACTACGGCCACTCGCTGTCCAATCGCAGCGCCTTCGCGCGCAACTTCGCGGCCATCGGGATGACCACGATGCTGATCATCACCATCGTGAAGTCGTCGCTCGCGCTGTCGCTCGGCCTGGTGGGCGCGCTCTCGATCATCCGCTTCCGGACCGCGATCAAGGAGCCCGAAGAGCTCGCGTACCTGTTCCTCACGATCAGCATCGGACTCGGCTTCGGGGCCAACCAGTGGCTCGTCACCCTGACGGCCTTCGTGATCATCATGGGCGTGATGTGGCTGCGCCAGGCCGGGGGGACCCCGGCGGCGGCCAGCAACCTCTACCTCACCGTGGGAAGCCGCGATGCGAGCGCGACCCTGAGCGGCATCACCGAGGTCCTGCGGTCGGAGTGCTCGGAGCTGGACATGAAGCGATTCGATCAGCTGGAGTCGGGGCTCGAGGTGTCCTACCGCGTCAGCTTCTCGAGCTTCGAGCAGCTCGATCAGGCCAAGCGCGCCCTCGAAGCCTATGATCCGTCGATGAGCGTCAGCTTCATCGACAGCAATGCCCTGCCCTAGATCCGGCGATGATCGTCGTCCGCCAATCCGGGCCGGACCTGCCGCGCGCGCTGTGGCGCAGCCGCCGGCTGCGACTCCTCGTGGTGCTGGGCGCCTGGTCGGCGCTCGTCTTCGTCATCGGCGCCGCCGCCCAGAAGACCGGGTTCTTCGGCACCGTCGTGCGGCCCATCCTGGAGGGCGGGCTGGCGACGCCGGGCAACTACCTGCGGGCCCGGCTCGTCCGGCCCACGAGCCTCGAGATCGACGTCAAGTTCGACGACTTCCGGACGCTCGAGTTCTACCGGGAGCGGGCGCTGGAAGCGGGCTCGGTCGTCGCCACCGACGACTCGTGGGTGCCGGCCCGGGTCCGGGCGGGCGACGAGAGCGTCAAGGTGCGCATGCGGCTGAAGGGCGACTCGGTCGCCCACCTCCACGGAGACAAGTGGTCGTTCCGGCTGGACGTCAAGGGCGGCGGCACGCTCTTCGGCATGCGGCGTTTCTCCATCCATCACCCCGCCGCGCGCAACGACCTCTCCGAGTGGATCTACCACCGGGCGATGCTCCGCGAGGGGATCGTCGCCCTTCGCTACGAGTTCGTCGACGTGACGCTGAACGGGAAGTCGCTCGGCATCTACGCGCTGGAGGAGCACTTCGACAAGCAGCTCGTGGAGCACCGCGAGCGGCGCGAGGGCCCGATCCTCCGCTTCGACGAGGCGCTGATGTGGCGCGAGGTGTACGACCAGCTGCTTCCCTTCGGCGGCTCCGCCTCGACCGGGACCGGCGATTACGAAGCGAGCGGAGTCGACGGCTTCCGGACGGCCCGGACCCTGGCGGACCCGGTCCTGCGCGAGCAGTACCTGAAGGGGGTCCAGCTCCTGGAGCGATTCCGGCTCGGCGAGCTCACCACGAGCGAGGTCTTCGACACGGGCCTGCTGGCCACCTACTTCGCCGTCGTCGACCTGATGGGCGCCGAGCACGGCGCGCGCTGGCACAACATCCGCTTCTACTACAACCCGATCACCGGCCGCCTCGAGCCCATCGCCTTCGACGGGCTCGGCGGGGAGACGCTCGCGCTGAGCCCGATGGAAGGGCGCGTCCGCAACCGCAGCGGGCAGGTGGTGCCCGTCGAGCATCGCTTCCGCGCGGCGCTCTTCCGCGACCGCGACTTCTACGAGCGCTATCTCGGCGAGCTGGAGCGGGTGGCCGATCCCGCCTACCTGGACGCCCTGCTCGCCGCGCTCGAGCCCGAGATGACGGAATCCCTGTCCGTACTGCACCGGGAGTTCCCCCAGAAGCGCGCCCCCGTCGCAACGCTGCGCCGCAACCAGGACTACCTGCGGACGATGCTGGCGCCGGAAGCGGCGCTTCGGGCCTTCGTCGAGTCGGTGGACGGGGACGCGGTGGAGCTCCGAGTCGGCAATCTGCACGCGCTGCCCGTCCAGGTGCGCGGCATCGACTGGGGAGGCGCGCCGGCCGGTGCCCGCGAGTCCCTGCCGCCCCTGACGCTGGAGCCCCGCGCGCCCGGCAAGCCGGTGAGCTACCAGGCGCTGCGGGTCCCGCTGGGCGACCGCTCCGACAGCGGCTGGAGCCCGGCAGCGGCCTCGCTCGTGTACGGCATCCTCGGCACCCGCGCGGAGGCGCGCGTGGCGCTGACGCCGCATCCCACCGGCAGCGACCGCGAGCCGAGCGCCGATCTGACGCGCCGCGCCCCGAACGTGGAGGAGTTCCCCTTCATCGAGCGGGACGTCGCCGCGCGCCGGCTGGTGGTTCCGAGCGGCGTCTGGCGCCTGGAGCGCGACCTGATCGTCCCCGCCGGCTGGGTGCTGGCAGCCGGGCCGGGCACCCGCCTCGAGCTCGCCGGCTCCGTCCGGCTGCTCTCCTACTCGCCGCTCGAGCTCGTCGGGTCCGAGCGGGCTCCCGTCCGGGTCGTCTCCCGCGGCGACGCCGGAGGCAGCGTCCTCGTGCTCCAGGCCGGCGGCCGCTCGCGGCTCGAGCACGTCCGCTTCGAGGGCCTGGGGGAGCCGCGCGAGCCGGGACTGAACCTCACCGGCGCGGTCACCTTCTACGAATCGCCGGTCACGATCCTCCACGCGGAGTTCGCGTCCAACATCGCGGAGGACTCGCTGAACGTCGTCCGGACCGAGTTCGTGATCGACGACGTCACCTTCCGGGGCGCCACCTCCGACGCCTTCGACGCCGACTTCTGCCGGGGGCGGATCGCCAACAGCCGCTTCATCGCCAACGAGAACGACGCGATCGACGTCTCGGGCAGCGTCGTGCAGGTCGACAACGTGCTGGTGGACGGCGCCGGGGACAAGGGCATCAGCACCGGCGAGGCGAGCGAGCTCGTGGCGACCCGCGTCCGGATCCGCGGTGCGAACGTCGCGCTGGCCAGCAAGGACAGCTCCAAGCTGGCGGTGCGCGACGTCGCCCTGAGCCAGTGCACCTGGGGGATCGCCGCGTTCCAGAAGAAGCCCGAGTTCGGGCCTGCGGCCGTCCGGGTGGAGGGGTTCGGCAGCGAGGAGACGGAGGTCCGTCACCTCGTGGAGCGGGGCAGCACGGCCACGATCGACGGGGTCGAGGTCCCCACCGCCGCGGACGAGAACATCAAGGCGATCCTCTATGAAGTCGCGGACGACGTCGCCGCCCGCTGACCAGAGCTACCGCTTCGAGCGCAAGTACCAGGCCTGGAGAAGCTCGCCCCAGGAGCTGGAGCTGATGCTCAAGCTGCACCCGGCCCACTTCATCGACGCGTACCCCCCGCGCTTCGTGAACAACATCTACCTCGACTCGCCGGGCCTGGCGAACTTCATCACGCACGTGGACGGCTCATGGAGCCGCGCGAAGCTCCGCATCCGCTGGTACGGGGACGCTCACGGCCACCTCGAGCGCCCGGTGCTCGAGGTCAAGATCAAGCGCGGCCTGGTCGGCACCAAGCGCCACTATCCCCTCGAGCCCTTCGACTTCGACGGGAGCTTCGACCTGGAGAAGGTGCGCAGCCGCGTGCGCGCCGCCGACAGCGAGGCCGACGAGCTGCTGTCCACGGCGGGGCCGGCGCTCTTCAACCGCTACCACCGGCGCTACTACCGCACCGCGGACGCGCGCTTCCGCATGACCATGGACACCGAGATGAGCTTCCACGTCGTGAACGGAAGGGCCTGGGGACCGGTGTCGGAGTACCGCGAGCGGGACCTGACGATCCTCGAGCTCAAGTACGACGTCGGCGACGACCCCGACGCCGGGCGCATCGCGGCCGGCCTGCCGTTCCTGCTGAGCAAGAACTCGAAGTACGTCTACGGGATCGAGCGGCTGTCAGGCTTCCGCGACTAGGCCGCGCGAGCGGCGCCGCGCTCGGCCCCGGAGCCCCGCGAGGAGCGGGAGCAGCAGGGCCAGCTCGGCACCGAGGCCACAGCTCGACCCCTCCTTGTCGTCCCAGAAGGCGGTGCACTGCGGATCTGCGCCGTTCGGATCCCCGTTGCCCACGCCGAGGATGGACTCGCCGCCGTCGAAGTCCGTGCCGGGCCACGTGTCGTTGTCGATGCCGTCCTGGCACTGTGGCGACTCCGTGGCCGAGTCCGGTGCGAAGCAGCCGGGGTCGCCCGAGGCGTCGGGCCGGTAGTCGGTCCAGCCGTCGCCGTCGTTGTCCTCGCCGTCGTCGCACGGCAGGGCCTCCGACTGCTCGGAGTCGTCCGAGGCGTCGTCGCAGCCCGGGTCGGCCAGGTCGACGATCCCGTCGCCGTCGTTGTCCTCGCCGTCGGAGCACGCCGGCTGGCCGAGGAACTCGTAGTAGTGCGACAGGTGGGGCCCGCTGACGGCGGGCGTGGGGGTCCAGACGAGGTACTTCTGGTAGAGCATCCCTGTCACGTCGGTGCCCACCACGTCGTTGTCCCAGTCGAACGTGTGGCTCGAGCCATCGGTGAACCAGACCGTGAACGAGAAGCCCGCGAGGAAGGTGCTGCCGGCCGTGTCGAGGTCGAAGTTGTCGGTGGTGCCGAGCCGGTCGTGGGCCGCCTGCCGTCCCGGCTCGAGCCCGACTCCGGCCGGAGCGACGCTGACGCCGTCCTCGGACCACTCGTGCAGGCTGTGGGGAATCGAGGGGCCGTTGTCGGGGATGCAGTTCTCGACGCAGATGAAGTCCCCGTCGAGGCCGAAGAGCGTGGTCAGCGTGTTCTCGAGGTTCGCCCCGGCAGGCTTGTCGATGCGGAAGGAGCGGACCCCGACGCCCCCCGGATCCGCCAGGTTCTTGATGCGGACCCGGAAGCGCTCGACCGTGGGGCCGCGGAAGCGCTCGAAGCGGATCTCGAAGCCGGCGGAGGTGACCAGGTCGGGGTGGAGCCCCTCGACCGCGTCGAGGCGCAGGCCCTCCGCCGTGCCGGAGAGGTTGCTGATGCGCACGTGGGTCACGAAGTCGGCGGCCCCGGCGAAGTCGATCGCGAAGTGCTTGACGCTCTCGTGGGCGCGCTCGGGAATCAGCGGGTAGGAGGTGCGCGCGTCCCCCGTGCTGAAGGCGCCGACGACCACGAAGATCACGCCGTCCTCGCTGACCTCGACCTGGACCTGGGCGTCGTCGGTGGCGCCGGCCCCTCCCACGAAGGCCGAGACCACGAGGTCCTCCTGCCCCGGGATGTCGCGCAGCGGCGCGTCGAACGCGAGCACGGTGGCCTCGCCCGGGTCGAAGACGTCGGTGTTCGTGCCGCCGAACGGCAGGCCGGCATCGTTCACGAAGAGGTAGTCCGGGACCCCCAGCGCCACGACGGCGGCACCGGTCGAGGAGCCGACCTCGTCCGCGGCCGAGGTCGCGTACGACGAGACGGCGACGGCCGTCGAGGCGGTTCCCGCCAGCAGCGCCGCCGCGAGGACGAGGGGCAGGAGCGTGGATTGGGCAGCGGCCGGACGGGGGAAAAGCCTCAAGTGCATCGGGGGAACCTCCCTGAGGTATGTGCACCCCAGGTGCCGATAGGTGGCGGCCGGAATGATCCGCGGGGTCGACCAGGTTGCCCCCAGGGGGAGGCTTCGCGGCGCCCGTGGCTCTCGGAGCGGAACCGGGGCGGACTTCGGGGCTCAGCCCGCCTCGATCGAGAAGCGCACGCCGGCCTTCTCCTGGAGCCGTGCCAGCAGCGGCTCGCCCATCGCCGAAGCCGGCGTCCAGAAGCCGCCGCCCGCGGTGAGCGGGTCGAGCGCCAGGCACACGGCGCTCTCGCCCAGCATCTTCGCGGTCGAGCCGTAGCCGGGATCGCGGTCGCCGGTGGCGCGGGCGCGCAGGCTCTTGCCGCGGTCCTCGGGGTGCTCGCCGTGCAGCAGCACGTCCCAGTAGCCCGCCTCGCGCTGCGCCTTCGAGGGACCCTCGCCGGGCGCCGGCAGCCGGCTGCCGATCAGCCGGCGCAGCGGCCCGACCCCGCCGGCCGCCATCACCCCCGCCATGCCGGCGGCCGTCCCGGCCGCCTTCAGCCAGCCGACCGGACCGCTCCCCGTCAGTACCGCCTCGTCGTAGCGGAAGTCCGCCCCGTAGGCGTCGCCGAGCAGCGCGTTGGTGCGCCGCACCACCCGGGTGTTGATGGCGCCCATCACGAAGGGGGCGGTCCAGGACTCGAAGTCGGAGTCCCAGGCGGGGCTCATGCGCTCGGGCCCGTCGGGTCCGGAGCGGCGGCCGGCGGGGTTCAGGCCGTACGGGTCGGCCAGGACGCGCCGCACCTCGGGGTCGCGGGTGGCCTCCTCCAGCACGTTGAGCATGCTCGCAGCCGTGCCGCCGCTGAAGCCGCCCTGGAAGCCGACCACGCGATAGCCGATGCGGGCGCAGGGCGCGCCGTGACGCGCCTGCATCTCGCGCTGCAGGAAGAACACGCCCAGGTCGGACGGGATGCTGTCGAAGCCGCAGGTGTGCACCAGGCGCGCGCCGCTCGTCTCGGCCTCGGCCTGGTGGGCGTCGATCATGCGCCGCATCCACTGCGCCTCGCCGGTGAGGTCGCAGTAGTGCGTGCCGGTGCGCACACAGGCGGCGACGAGCTTCGAGCCGTAGCGGGCGTAGGGACCGACGGTCGTGCACACGACGCGGGTGCGCTCGGCCAGCGCCGTGAGCGACGCCTCGTCGTCGCCGTCGCCGAGCACCAGCTCCAGCTCGGCGGCGCCGCCGCCGATGTCGCGAGCCAGATCCTCGCGCAGCGCCTCGAGCTTGGACCGGCTGCGTCCGCCCAGCGCCCACCGCAGCGGGCCCGAGCCCCCGTAGTGCTCGAGCAGGTACTCGGCCACGAGCCGGCCCGTGAAGCCGGTCGCGCCCCAGACGACGACGTCGAGCTCGCGCTTCGCTTCGGCCACCGCATCTCCTCCCGTTCGACACGCCGAGCCTAGACCGCGCGAACGCGCGTGGGAAGGGACGGCGCGCCCGATTGGAGTACAGCCTCCGTCCTGCGGGTATCCTGCCGCGGCCCCTTCCGCTCAAGGAGGCTCGGCATGACCGCCCGATCCCGGATTCTCCTGCTGGTGCTCGCCGGCCTGCTCGCCTGTCGCGGCGAGACGCCGGCCCCGCCCCCCGGCGCCCCGGAGGCCGACGCGCTCGGCCACACGGCGCCCACGGCCGCGACCGCCGCGGCGAACCGACAGGTGGCCGAGCAGCTCCCGTTGGCCGACGCGCAGGACTTCGAGGATGCGCGCCGCGGGCTGCTCGCGCGCGACCCGAACGTGTTGGTGCCGTCCGAGGCCGACCCCGGCGCGCCGCCCATCTGGGACACGGCGGCCTACGCATTCCAGGACGGCGCGGCGCCGGCCAGCGTCAACCCGAGCCTGTGGCGCCAGGCGCAGCTCAACAACCACCACGGGCTCTACCAGGTGACCGAGGGCGTCTACCAGGTGCGCGGCTACGACCTCTCGAACATGAGCCTGATCGAGGGCGAGAGCGGCTGGATCGTGGTGGACCCGCTCACGGCGAAGGAGACCGCCCGCGCCGCCTTCGAGCTGGTGTCGCGCGAGCTGGGCGAGCGGCCGGTGGTGGCCGTGATCTTCACCCACAGCCACATCGACCACTTCGGTGGCATCCAGGGCGTGCTGGCCGCGCAGCAGGCGGACGGCAGCGGGCTGCGCGTCATCGCGCCCGCCGGCTTCCTCGAGGAGGCCACCAGCGAGAACGTGCTGGCCGGTGTCGCGATGAGCCGGCGCGCCGCCTTCATGTACGGGCGCCACCTGGCGCGCAGCGAGCGGGGCCACGTCGACTCGGGCCTGGGCAAGAGCCCCGCGATCGGCACCATCGGACTGCTGGCGCCGACGGACGTGATCGACCGCACGCCCACCGAGCTCGTGATCGACGGCGTGCGCTTCGTGTTCCAGTACGCCCCGGAGTCGGAGGCGCCCGCCGAGCTCACCTTCTACCTGCCCGACCGGCGCGCCTTCTGCGGCGCCGAGATCGTGTCGCACACGATGCACAACCTGTACACCCTGCGCGGCGCCAAGGTGCGCGACGCGCTGCGCTGGAGCGGCTACATCGACGAGGCGATCGAGCGCTTCGGCGACGCCGAGGTGATGTTCGCGAGCCATCACTGGCCGATGTGGGGCAACGCGCGGATCGTCGACTACCTGGAGAAGCAGCGCGACACCTACAAGTACCTCCACGACCAGACGCTGCGGCTGGCGAACTCGGGCTACACGCCGCGCGAGATCGCCGAGGCGCTCGAGCTGCCGGATTCGCTGCGGCCTTCGTTCGCCAACCGCGGCTACTACGGCACCGTCCGCCACAACGCGAAGGCGGTCTACCAGTGGTACTTCGGCTGGTACGACGGCAACCCCGCCAACCTCGACCCGCTGCCGCCGGCCGAGGCGGCGACCCGCTACGTCGACTTCATGGGCGGCCGGGACGAGGTGCTGCGCAAGGCGCGCGAGTCGTTCGAGGCCGGGGAGTACCGCTGGGCGGCGACGGTGCTCGACCACCTGGTGTTCGCGGAGCCCGAGCACGCCGAGGCGCGCGAGCTGCTGGCGCGCGCCTACGACCAGCTCGGCTACCAGGCCGAGTCCGGCCCCTGGCGCGACGTCTACCTGAGCGCCGCCTACGAGCTGCGCCACGGCCGCCCCGAGGGCGACTTCAGCCTGGCCGGCGCGCTCGAGCTGCTGCGGAGGACGCCGATGCAGCGCTTCCTCGAGTCCCTCGCCACGCGCCTCGACGGCCGGGCCGCGGAAGGCCGCCGCATGACGTTGAACTTCGTGTTCACCGACATCGACGAGTCCTACGTGCTGACCCTCGACAACTCCGTGCTGCACCCGCGGCGCGCCGACCCGGATCCGGGCGCGGACGTCACGATCCGCATCACCAAGGACCTGCTGCTGCGGCTCTTCGTCGGCCAGGCCGGCGTGCGCGAGCTGGTCTTCTCCGACGAGCTCGACGTCGACGGCAGCCGCCTCGACCTGCTTGCCTTCCTCTCGCTGCTCGAGCTCCCCGACTCGAACTTCGCCGTGGTCACACCGGATTGATGGACTTCGCTCGGCAGAAGCCCCCTGCAAGCGCCCGCAGGGCGCGCGCAGCGAGCCGCAGGCGAGCGAAGTCCACCAGCTAGCGCTCGAGCTTCTTGTAGCGGATGCGGTGGGGGCTCTCGGCTTCGACGCCGAGGCGGCGCCGGCGGTCGGCCTCGTACTCCTGGTAGCTGCCCTCGAACCACTCGACGTGGCTCTCGCCCTCGAAGGCCAGGATGTGGGTGGCGATGCGGTCGAGGAACCAGCGATCGTGGGAGATCACCACGACGCAGCCCGCGAAGCCGAGCAGCGCCTCCTCGAGCGCGCGCAGCGTGTCGACGTCGAGGTCGTTGGTGGGCTCGTCGAGCAGCAGCACGTTGCCGCCGCTGCGCAGCAGCTTGGCCAGGTGCACGCGGTTGCGCTCGCCGCCCGAGAGGGTCCCGACCGCCTTCTGC
The DNA here is from genome assembly GCA_030066475.1 of Myxococcota bacterium. The sequence continues at coordinate 13,106 of JASJBO010000020.1, read as the reverse complement.
TGGTCGGCGCCGCGGAACCCGAACGAGGACACGTAGGCGCGCGAGGCGATCTCGCGCCGGCCGACGCGCATCGAGTCCTCGCCCCCGCTCACCTCCTCGAAGACGCTGCGCTCGGCGCCGAGCGCGTCGCGGGTCTGGTCGACGTAGGCGAGCTTGACGGTCTCGCCCAGGCGCAGCGAGCCCGTGTCGGGCTTCTCCTCGCCCACGATCATGCGAAACAGCGTGGTCTTGCCGGCGCCGTTGGGACCGATCACGCCGACGATCGCGCCCGGCGGCACGCGCAGCGACAGGTCGTCGATCAGCAGCCGGTCGTCGTAGCCCTTGCCCACGCCCTCGGCCTCGATCACCACGTCGCCCAGGCGCGGGCCGGGCGGGACCGCGATCTCGACCGTCTCGGGCAGGCGCTGCTCTTCCTCGGCGCGCAGCTCGTCGAACGCGCGGATGCGGGCCTTGCTCTTGGCCTGGCGCGCGCGCGGGGTCATGTTGATCCAGTCGAGCTCGCGATCGAGGGTGCGGCGCCGCGCCGAGGCCTTCTTCTCCTGGGTCTCCAGCCGCGCGCGCTTCTGCTCGAGCCAGGACGAGTAGTTGCCCTTGAAGGGGTAGTAGGCGCCCCGGTCGAGCTCGAGGATCCACTCGGCGACGTTGTCGAGGAAGTAGCGATCGTGGGTGACCGCGATCACGCAGCCGGGATACTCCTGGAGGTGGCGCTCGAGCCAGGCCACCGACTCGGCGTCCAGGTGGTTGGTGGGCTCGTCGAGCAGCAGCAGGTCGGGCTTGCGCAGCAGCAGGCGGCAGAGCGCCACGCGGCGGCGCTCGCCACCCGACAGGGTCGAGACGTCGGTGTCGCCGGGCGGCAGCCGCAGCGCGTCCATCGCGATCTCGAGACGGCGGTCGAGCTCCCAGCCGTCGGCCGCGTCGATGCGGTCCTGGAGCGCGCCCTGCTGCTCGAGCAGCGCGTTCATCTGGTCGTCGTCGAGCGGCTCCGCGAAGCGCGCCGAGATCTCCTCGAACTGGCGGAGCAGGTCGCGCACCTCGGCCACGCCCTCCTCGACGTTGCCGAGCACGTCCTTCTGGGGGTCGAGCTCGGGCTCCTGCGGCAGGAAGCCGATCCGGGTGCCGGCCGCGGGGCGCGCCTCGCCGAGGAAGTCGGTGTCCACGCCCGCCAGGATGCGCAGCAGCGTGCTCTTGCCCGTCCCGTTGGGGCCCACCACGCCGATCTTGGCGCCCGGCAGGAACGCGAGAGTGATGCCGTCGAGCACCACGCGGTCGGGCGGCACCACCTTGCGCAGGTCCTGGAGCGTGTAGACGAACTCGGCCACGTCGAATCCCCCGAAGTTGCCGGCGCAGTCTAACGGCCGGCACCGGGCCGGCGAGACCCGGCCGGACGCGTGGTAGACTCGTCCCCGTCATGCCGCGACCCTCGCAGCCGCCCCCCGGACGCCGACCCGTCGGCCTGGCGCTGCACATGGCGCAGTCGAGAGGCTTCGTGATCCAGGAAGAGGACTGCGCCGTCGAGGGCTGGGCGGACGGGCGATCCGGCTCCGTGTGCTGGCGCACGCTGATCAGCGCGGACCGCACCCCCACCGACTCGCTGACCGTGGGTGTGGCCGAGCTCGAGCCCGGCGAGACGAGAGCCTTCCGCCCCCACCGGCACGCTCAGCCCGAGGTCTACTACGTCCTGTCGGGCCGCGGCGTGGTCAGGATCGGGGAGACCGACCACGACGTGCGGCCGGGCACGGCCGTGTTCATCCCGGGGTCCGTGCCGCACGGTGCGCGCAACACCGGCGCGGAGCGGCTGCGGCTGCTCTACGTCTTCCCGACTGCCTCGTTCGCCGAGGTGGAGTACGAGTTCCCGGACCCGCCCGTCGACGCCACGGGACCCTCGTGAAGCCCGACTTCGGCCTCACCTCGAAAGATTACGCGCGCCACCGGGCCGGCTTTCCCGATTCGCTGTTCGCGCGCCTCGCCGCGCACGGCATCGGCCAGGCCGGCCAGTCCGTGGTCGACCTCGGGACCGGAACGGGCAGCCTCGCCCGCGGCTTCGCCCGCCGCGGCTGCCGCGTCGTCGGCATCGACCCCGCCGAGACCATGCTGCAGGCCGCGCGCGAGCTCGATACGAGCGCCGGCGTCGAGGTGGAGTACCGCGTGGCGCGCGCGGAGGCGACGGGCCTCGCCGAGGCGGCCTACGACGTCATCGCCGCCGGTCAGTGCTGGCACTGGTTCGACCGTCCCCGCGCCGCGGCGGAGGCGGCGCGGCTGCTCGTGCCGGACGGCCGTGCCGTCATCGCGCACTTCGACTGGATCCCGCTCGCGGGCAACCTGGTCCGCGCGACGGAAGAGCTGATCGAGCGCCACAACCCCGACTGGAAGATGGGACGCGGACTCGGCGTCCACCCGCTCTCGCTGCGCGATCTCGGCGAGGCCGGGTTCCGCGAGCTCGAGACGTTCTCCTACGACGTCGACCAGCCCTACACGCCCGAGGCCTGGCGCGGCCGCATCCGGGCCAGCGCCGGCGTGGGCGGGAGCATGAGCCCGGAGCAGGTCGACGCGTGCGACGCGCAGCTCGCCGAACTCCTGGCGTCTCGCTACCCGGGCGAGCTGCTGCGGGTTCCCCACCGCGTGTTCGCGGTGATCGCCCGCGCGCCGAAGCGTCGGCGCGGCGCTTGAGCTCGGACTCGAGCCTCGGCCTCTCGACACGCTCCGGCGCGAGGGGAGCGTGCTCCTGCCCGTCGGCGGCGAGCACGGCGGTCGGGTCGAAGACGAGCGCCTCGGACCGGCGACTCGGCCGGGGCTCCCGGGCCGTCGGAGCGGTCAGCCCTCGTCGCCGGCCTGCGGCAGCAGCACGCGGAAGGCGGTGCCCTCGCCCGGGCGCGAGTCGACCTCGAGACGGCCGCTGTGGCGGCGGACGATCTCGTGGGAGATCGAGAGCCCGAGGCCGCTGCCCTCGCCCACCGCCTTGGTCGTGAAGAAGGGATCGAAGATGCGTTCGAGCTCGTCGGGGGTGATGCCGCGGCCGGTGTCGACCACCGCGACCTCGACCAGGCCGTCGCGCATGCGCGTACGCAGCGACACGGTGCCGACCTGGTCGATCGCCTGGCCGGCATTGACCAGCAGGTTCAGCAGCACCTGCTGAAGCTCGCGGCGCGAGCCCACCACGCACTCGACCGCGCCGAGCTCGCGCACCACCCGGGCGCTGCGCCGAAGCTGCGGAGCCGCGATCCGCAGGGCGCGGTCGCACAGCTCGTTCACGTCGAGCAGGCCGCGTTGGGGACCCGCGTCGTGCGAGAACGCGTGCACGTCGCGCACGATCTCGGCGGCGTGATCCACGCCCTCGAGCGACTCGGTCAGGATCTGCACGCTCTCGTCGAACGCGTGCTCGAAGTCGACCTTGCCGTCCTGCGTGCGGTGCATCTCGGCCATCCGCTGGAGCTGATCGCACAGCACCCGCAGGTTGGAGCCAATGAACGCCAGCGGGTTGTTGATCTCGTGCGCGATGCCTGCCGCGAGCTGACCGACCGCCGCCAGGCGCGCCGAGGTGGCCAGGCGCGCGCGCAGCGCCCGGATCTCCGAGAGGTCGCGCACCAGGAAGATGGTGCCGATCAACAGGCCCCGTGCGTCGCGCACCTGCGAGCTGGACACGGCGACCGGGGTCCGGCCGCGCGGCCCCAGGTCGAGGTCCACCTCGCCGTCCTCGCCCGCCGCGTCGCGGGCGTCGAGGGCAGCACTGGGTAGGAATCGGCTCAGCGCCTGGCCCGGCAGCGCGGCGACGTCCATGCCGACGAGACGCGCCAGTCCCTCGTTCGCGTAGCGGATGTGCCCGTCCGGCGTGACCAGCGCGACGCCCTCCGGCAGCTCCGAGAGGATGCGCCCGGCGACCGACCCGGGCGCGGCGAGCGAGTAGCCGTAGCGCCCCAGGTTCCAGCAGATCAGCGCGCCGAAGACGGCGAACGACACGACCCCGGCGCGCGGCGCCTCGATCGACAGGAGCGGCAGCAGGCCGTCCGTGACCGAGCCGATGCCGAGCGGCAGCGCCAGCGCCACGACGAACCAGGGACGCTGGCTCACGTGCGCCGGCGAGTCCCAGACGCGCAGCTCGCGGACGCCGACGACGATGCCCGCCGCGATCGTCGCGAGCGTCAGCCCGTACCAGACGGCGAACGCGGGGCCGACCCGGTAGGACCAGCCCCAGGACTGGGGCGAGACGCCGGTGTGCATCCACGGCGTCAGCCAGCTCACCAGACACAGCGCGACCGTGACCGTGTAGCTGGCGGCCAGCGCCCGCCGCGACCAGCGCGGGGGCGCACTCGAGGAGCACACGAACGCGTGCAGGACGACCGGACCGACCAGCGCCCAGCCCGGCGTCGAGGCGCGCACCAGCCAGAGCGCCGACCCGGACGTCGGCGCCACCGTCCAGAACGCCTCGCACAGTCCCCACACGGCGCCGCCCAGCAGCACCAGGCTCAGGCAGCGGTAGGCCGGGGTGTGCCACTCCCGCGCGGCCAGCAGCAGGCCGAAGGCCAGGCAGGCCAGCGCCGACGCCAGCGGCACCAGGGCGAACGGGTTCATGAGCGGACCATCGGCCCATCGCGAGAGGCAATTGAGGTGCAATTCCCGCGCAAGCGGAGGCGAAGCCGGAGCGCGCAGCGAGCCGCAGGCAAGCTCCTTGGGGCTAATCCAGCAGCGAGATCAACGAGGAGGTGTCCCAGCGGCCGTGGCCGCGGCGCTGCAGCTCGGCGTAGAGCTGATCGACGATGGCGGTAAGGGGCAGCCGTGCCCCGTTGCGCCGCGCCTCGGCGAGGGCGATGCCGAGGTCCTTGCGCATCCAGTCCACCGCGAAGCCGAAGTCGAAGCGGCCCTCGATCATCGTGGGCGCCCGCTGGGTCATCTGCCAGGAGCCCGCCGCGCCGTTGGCGATCACCTCCACCACGGCGCGCGGATCGAGACCCGCGCGGCGGGCGAAGGCGAGGCCCTCGGACAGCCCCTCGAGCAGGCCGGCGATGCAGATCTGGTTGACCATCTTGGCGAGCTGGCCCGATCCCGCCGGGCCGAGCCGCACGGCGGTCTTCGCGTAGCACGCGAGCAACGGCTCGACGCGCGTGAAGGCGGCCTCGGGGCCGCCGGCCATCACGGTGAGCGCGCCGCGCCGCGCGCCCTCCTCGCCGCCGGAGACCGGCGCGTCGACGAACGAGACGCCGCGGGCGGCGGCCTGCTCGCCCAGCTCGCGCGTCACCTCGGCCGACACGGTCGTGTGATCGACGAACACCGCGCCACGTGCCATGCCCGCAAAGGCGCCGTCGGCACCGGCCGCCACGGCGCGCAGCGCGTCGTCGTTGCCGGTGCACGCGAACACCACGGAGGCACCCTCCGCCGCCTCGGCCGGCGTCGCCGCCGCCTGTCCCCCGTGCTCGGCGACCCAGTCGGCGGCACGCGCGGGCGTGCGGTTCCAGACCGTCACCGCGTGGCCGGCGCGGGCGAGGTGAGCGGCCATCGGCCCCCCCATCGCGCCCAGGCAGAGGAAGGCGAGCGGCTCGCCCACCTCAGGCGCCGCCCAGCGCCAGGCGCGCCGTCGCCTCGGGATCGGGATCGGGGGCGTCGAGCGACGCGATGCCGCGCGCGGCCAGGCGCCGCGCCGCCTCCGTGAAGCCCGGGTCTGCGTCGTGCGCGAGCGCGTCGTCGGCGTGCTCGACCAGCAGCGAGAGCGACACGGTGCGCGCCAGCGCCAGGGCGAAGCGGCGCGCGCCCGCCTCGTGGGCCACGGCGCCGCGCGCGACGGCATCGCGCCACCAGCCCTCGACGCGATCGGCGGCGGCCAGCGCCGCAGCGGCCGGCTCGCGGAGCGCCGGCGTGGCAGCGGCACGGGCGCGCGCACGCGCGTCCTCGAGCACGGGTCGCAGCGCGTCGGTCCTCTGGATGGCGCGATAGCACTCGAGCGCCAGCACGTTGGTGGTGCCCTCCCAGATCGCCAGCACCTGCGCGTCGCGCAGCAGCTCCGGAAGCCCGGTGTCCTCGACGTAGCCCGCGCCGCCGAAGGCCTCGAGCGTCTCGCTGGCGCCCGCCACCGCCTGACGCGCGGTGGCGAGCTTGGCGAGGGGGTGCAGCAGACGCAGCGAGGCGTCGTCGCGCTCGCCCGCCTCGCCCAGCTCGTAGCGGCCGAGCTGCTCGACCACGTGGAACGCGAGCAGGAAGGCGGCGGCGTGCTCGGCGGCCAGGTCGGCGAGCGTCTCGAGGTGCAGCGGCTTCTCGGCCAGCGGCGCGCCGAACGCCACCCGGCGCCGCGCGTAGTCGCGCGCCAGCGCGAGCCCCCGCCGCAGCGACGCGGCCGAGCTCACCGCGTTCCAGGTGCGCGTGAGGTTGAGCATCGTGCCCATGTTGCGCACGCCATCCGAGAGCCCGGCAACCGGCCGTGCGGGCGTGCCGTCCAGCCGGAGCTCCGCCGTGGGCAGATTGCGCGTGCCGAGCTTCTCCTTCAGGCGCAGCAGCTCGATCCCGGCGAGGCGGCCGGCGGCGTCACGCAACTCGACGAAGAACAGCGCGAGCCCCTTGCCGCCGGGGCCGTTGCCCTCGGGACGCGCCAGGGTGAGCGCCACCTGCGAGCCGACTGCCGAGGTGAACCACTTGGTGCCATACAGGCGCCAGCCCTCGCCGTCGCGGCGCGCCACCGCCTCGGACAGCCCGACATCGGAGCCCCCAACGCGCTCGGTCATCCACTGGCCGGAGGTCCAGGCGCGCTCGGGGTCGCGCGCCGTGAGGTGCGGCAGCACGCGGTCGCGCAGCGCGGGCTCGGCCAGCAGCTCCAGCGTGCGCGCGCAGCCGTCGGTCATGGCCAGCGGGCAGGTGTAGACCTGACACGAGCGATCGAACAGGTAGACCAGGGCGAACTGGTGGAGTCGCGAGAAGCGGCCGTGACGCCGCTCGTAGCCGGTGGCGATCAGGCCCTCGCGCGCCGCGACCCGCGCGTACTCCTGCCAGGCGGCGTTTACCCGCACCTCGTCGACGCGCCGCCCCCAGGCGTCGAACGGCACGTGCTCGGGCTCGGCGCAGCGGTGCGCGCGGGCCAGCTCGAGCAGCGGACCGGCGGCGAGCGCGCCCATCTGGCGCAGCGAGGGCTCGATCTCGCCGAGCGCGTCGCGGTCGACACGCCGGCGCAGGAAGCCGCGCAGCAGCGCGTCGTCGTCGTACTGGTTGGCGAGCCGGGGCGGCTCCTGCAAGAAGCCCGAGTCGCTCGACATGGACGCACCTCCCGCGCGGGCGAGGCACCGATCGTAGCAGCCTGCCGCCTCCGTCCGGCAACGAGCCCCTACGCGGGCACCCCGCAAGCGGAGGCGAAGCCGAAGCGCGCAGCGAGCCGCAGGCGAGCGAAGTCCACCAAGACGCGCCCGCACCAGCAACGCCCCCCTACGCGGGCACCCCGCAAGCGGAGGCGAAGCCGCAGCGCGCAGCGAGCCGCAGGCGAGCGAAGTCCACCAGACCGCCGAAGTCCATGAGCTAGCCTCGTCGCATGAGAGTCGAACGGATCCTCTCGCTGCTGCCGAGCACCACCGAGATCGCCGCCGCACTGGGACTGGGAGATCGGCTGGTGGGTCGCTCGCACGAGTGCGACGTGCCGGCCGAGGTCACCCGGCTGCCGGTGGTGACCGAGCCGAAGCTCGACGTCCGCGCACCGAGCGCCGCGATCGACGCGAGCGTCAAGGCACTGGTGCGCGACGGGCTGTCGGTCTACCGGGTGGACGCCGAGCGCGTGCGAGCGCTCGCCCCGGACGTGATCCTGACCCAGACGCAATGCGAGGTGTGCGCCGTCACCCCCAGCGATCTCGACGAGGCGCTGCGCGCCTGGACGGGCCGCGCTCCGCGCCTGGTCCCGGTCCATCCGGACACGCTCGACGACGTACTCGACGACTACGTCCGGGTGGCCGAAGGCTGCGGCGTGGTCGAGCGCGGCGAGGCGCTGCGCGCCGGACAGCGCGAGCAGCTCGATGCGATCCGCGACCAGGCGGCGGGCGGCGTCCCCGCGACGGTCGCGTGTCTCGAATGGATCGACCCGATCATGGGCGCCGGGACCTGGATCCCGGAGCTCGTGGCGCGAGCCGGCGGGCGGGCGGTGCTGGGGCGCGCCGGCGCCGACGCCGCCTGGTCGTCGCTCGACGAGCTCGCGAGCGCCGACCCCGACGTGATCGTGATCGCTCCGTGTGGCTTCGACCTGGCGCGCACCCGCGCCGAGCTGCCCGCGCTGGTCGAGCAGCCGGGCTGGCAGACGCTGCGCGCGGTGCGCGCGGGCCGGGTGGTGCTGGCCGACGGGTTCCTGCACTTCAGCCGGCCCGGCCCCCGGATCGCCGAGTCGCTCGAGGTCCTGGCGGAGGTGCTCCACCCCGACCGCTTCGACTTCGGCCATCGCGGACGGAGCTGGGAGCCGGCGTGATGCCGCCCCGCCGGCCTCCCAAGCCGGTGCGAAGCCGAGATGGTCGCCCGCGCAAGCGAAGCCGCGAAGCGGCGCAGCGCGCAGCGAGCCGAAGGCGAGCGGAGTCCACCAAGCCGCCTCCGCCCGGCAACGAGCCTCTTGACGGCACCCCCCGCAAGCGAAGCCGCGCAGCGGCGCAGCGCGCAGCGAGCCTTAGGCGAGCGAAGTCCACATGATCTGCGACCTGCTCTCGAACTTGCGCGCCGGGCTGCGACTCGTCGCGCTGCGGCCGGTGGGCCCGCAGGACTTCCGCTTCGGGTCCGGCCAGCTCGCCGCGTTGATCGCGCTGGAGGTGGCGCTCGGGCTGGTCTTCGACTTCGCGTTCACGGAGCCGCCCCGCCGCTTCTGGCTGGCGGCACTCGAGCACCATGCGCTGTGGGTGCTGCTGGTGCTGGGCGCCGGCGCGGCTGCCGCATACGCGGCCGGGCGCCCCGGGCGCGGTGTGGCGATCGCGATCGCGATCCTCGCGACCGAGCCGGTGCAGTGGGCGCTGCGCGCCGTGCTGGAAGTCGTCGAGACGTTCGCGTGGACCGCCGATCCGGAGGGGGCGGAGTCGGCCGCGGGCTGGTTGCTCTGGAGCATGAGCCTCGCCCTGCTCCTCGGCATCACGGCGCGCGCCGTCCGCTGCGTGGGCGGGCTCGAGCGCCTGCCCGCGGTGGCGCTCGCCGGGAGCTTCGCCGCGCTGGTGGGCGCGCTGGGCTTCGCCCTGCCCGAGGCGCGGTTCTGGTGGACCGACTACGCCGAGGAGGAGCCCGAGAACGCCGCGGTGGTTGCGCTCGACGCCGAGCAGGTGTTGTGGGACCAGCCCGAGCGACTGCGCGCGGCCGCTGCGGCGCTGCTCCCGCAGCGGCCCGGCGTGGTCGACCTGTACTTCGTCGGGTTCGCCGCGGACGCGACCCTCGACGTGTTTCGGCGCGAGGTCGAGTTTGCCCGCGAGCTGTTCGACCGCCGCTTCGACACGGCGGGCCGCTCGCTCGTGCTGCTGAACCACCCGGACCGCGTCGCGACGACGCCGCTCGCGGCGGCGAGCAACCTGGCGCTCGCGCTCGAGCGGGTCGGGCGGACGCTGGACCCGAACGAGGACGTGGTCTTCCTGTTCCTCACCGGCCACGGCGTGGAGCGACCGGCGCTCGACGTCCACTTCCCGCCGCTCCCGCTCGACGACCTCGACCCCGAGCGCCTGGCGCGGATGCTCGACGCGTCCGGGATCGGCTGGCGGGTCGTGGTGGTCTCGGCCTGCTTCGCGGGCGGGTTCGTCGCTCCCCTGCGCGACGAACGCGCGCTGATCCTGACCGCGGCGGCAGCCGACCGGAAGTCGTTCGGCTGCAGCCACGAGGCCGAGCTCACCTGGTTCGGCCGGGCCCTGTTCGCCGAGGCGCTCGCCGAGACGCACTCGTTCGAGGCCGGCTTCGCGCGGGCCCGCACACTGATCGAGACCTGGGAGCGCGAGCGCGACTACGAGGCCTCGCGGCCGCAGCGCGCGGCCGGCGCCGCGCTCGCTCCTCGCCTGCGCGCGCTCGAGCGCCGCCTCGCGCAGGCGACGGCGCGCTAGCCCGACTTCCGCTGCGGAAGTTGGTCTAGTTGTTGGACTTCGCTCGCCTGCGGCTCGCTGCGCGCGCCCTTCGGGCGCTTGCAAGGGGCTTCTGCCGCGCACGCTCCTAGAGCGCCTCGACGCGAGGCCGGGCGGCGCGCGCCTCCAGCGCCTCGGCGCTCTCGCCGTCGTCGGGGTGGACGGCGTAGCCGATGCGCAGGTCGATCTGCGGCGCCAGGTCGGGATGCTCGAGCAACGCGTCGCGGGCGCAGCGCGACAGGTCGGTGAGCAGGCGCGGCAGCTCGACCTCCGGCTCGGGCACCAGCACGGCGAAGCGGTCGGGCGCGGGGCGCGCCAGCACGTCGAACTCGCGCAATCCCGCGCGCAGCGCCTCCGCCAGCGCGGCCACGAGCCGGTCGGCCGCTCCCGCCTTCTGCTCGTCGAGCAGCGCGGCGAGGCCGATCCAGTGGAGGTCGAGCAGCGCGACCCGGTAGCCGCGCGCGCGCGAGCGGGCCAGCTCCTCCGCGAGCCGCTCGCGCAGCGGCTCGCGGCCCGGCAGCCCGGTCACCGGGTCGCTGGTCGGATCGTGGTGTCGCTGCTCGCGCGCCCGCTGCTCGGCGAGTGCGAGCTGGGCGTGCTGCGCCAGGCGCTCGAGCGTCGCGGCGTCGTCGGCGTCGAAGCGCTCCCCCAGCAGCGGCTCGTCGGGGACCTTGCCCAGCACCGAGAGGCTGCCTTCGGCCTGCCCGGCGCGCAGCAGCGGCTGCACCAGGGCGCTGCCCACGCCCTCCGCGACCGAGGCGTGCTCGGGGCGATCGCCGAGCCGTACGGCGGAGCGGGCGCGGATCGCATCGACGGCGAGCTGCTTCTCGAGGGCGGCCAGCGGCGCCTTGCGCCACTGGCCGACGCCGTGCCACGCGACGATCCGAAAGCGGCCCGTGACGTCGTCGCGCAGGCGCAGCACGGCGTCCTGCGCCTCGAGCAGGGCGCCGGCCCGCTCGGTGATGGTGTCGTACAGGGCCCGATCGTCGGCGCAGGCCCCGAGCTGCGCGAACAGCTCCGCGAGCGCGCCGGTGCGGCGCGACTCGCGCTCGAGCCGCGCGGCGCGCAGCGCCTCGCGCAGCTCGCTGCCGAGCGCCTCGCCGACGGCTTCCAGTCGCTGACGCAGCAGGTCCGGGAGAGCGCCGTCGCGCGCCCCCTCCAGCGTGATCACGCCGAGCACCTCGTCGTCGGCCAGCAGGGGCCAGGCCGCCGAGCACAGCGCCGCGCCGACGGCGCGGCCGGCCAGCAGCACCGGGGTCCCGGTCCGCACCACCCAGCCGGGCAGGCCCTCGCCGGCGCCGAGCCGCTCGCGGAGCGCGATGGGATCGAGGCCGTGCGAGGCCGCCTGGAGCGTCAGCTCGCCGGTCTCGGCATCGAGCAGGTGCAGGCGCGCGACGCCGCCGGGCAGCGCCTCGGCGAGATCGCGGCAGACGGCCTCCAGGCGTCGCGCCAGCGGCGCGTCTCCCGCGAGCACGCGGCGCACCTGCGCCTCGGCGCGCAGGGTCTCGGACTCGCGCAGCAGGCCGTGCATCTCCTCGGCGCGCGCGATCAGGCGCGCGTCGAGGCGTGCGAGCTGCTCGACGAACTCCAGGTCCTCGGCGCTGAAGAGCGCCTGGTCGCGGCCGTGCGAGAGGTTCAGGACACCGAGCACGCGGCCCTCGTGGACGAGCGGCGCCGAGATCGCCGACTCGACGTCGTCGCGCTCGCGCGTGATCTGGTAGCTGCTGCGGTCGGCCTTCCCGTCGAGCAGGATCGCGCGCTCCGCGGCGAAGGCGCGCCCCGCGATGCCCTCGCCCGGACGCAGGCGGATCTTCGGGATCAGCTCCTCCTCGATTCCCATCGCGACCTCGACGCGCAGCGCACGCTCCTCGGGATCCCAGAGCATCAGCGAGGCGCGGTCCGCGCCGGTGGCGGTGAGCGCGATCTGGAGCACCCGGTCGAGCACGCTGCGACGGTCGAGCGCGAGGTCGTAGGACTCGAGGATCTCGCGCAGCGCCTGGAGCAGATCGGGCTTGCTGAAGGCGTCGGCCGGCCCGAACGCGTAGAGCAGGCGGGCGAGCACCGGCGTGGTGACCTGCACGCCGCGCGTGGCGTGCAGCCGGGCGCGCAGCGCCGCCGGCGCCTCGGCGTCCACGGCGACCTCGAGGCCCGGCGTCGCGAGCGCGGCGTCGAGGTCGGCGCCGATCCGGGGCGCGAGCCGCTCCGCGCTGGCACGGTCCACCGCCTCGAGGCCAGCGCGCGCCGCCTCGGGGTCGTCGCTCACCAGCGCCGTCACCTCCACGTCCGGGTTGGCCTCGAGCAGCGGAATCAGCTCGAGCCCCTCCCGGGAGCGTCCGACGATGACGATGCGCTTGCGCACGGGCGCGGGACCCCTCCGACAGTGACCCCCCCAGGATGGCAGCGGTTCGGCCCGCTCGCATTGATCGGGCGATCCCCGCACCGGCTTGAAGACGGGCCGGCTCAGCGCGGAGCGGGTCCCGGGCGCGCCGCAGGCGCGGGGCCGGGGGGACGTCGCCACAGCCGACTCAGCGCCACGCGCTGGGCGCGTAGCTCGTCGGTCTGGGAGTCGGCGCGCGCGCGCAGATGCGTCTGCGCCATCTCGAGCGTGCCGAGCCGGGCCTCGAGCCGCGCCACCCGCGCGTCGAGGTGCTGGAGCATGTGCAGCACGTCGCCGAGCGGCTGGCTCGAGGCAAGCTGCGCGTGCGGCGCGACCGCGGCGGGCTCGGGCGCGGCAACGTCCGGCGGCGCCGCGGGCGGAACCGGCGCGGCCGACTCGGTGGGAGCCATGGGCTCGGTGGGCGCGCCGCCGACCGGCTCGGCGGGCGGAGCCGCCGCCTCCGGAACCGGTCGCTGCCGCCTCGGCTCGGGCGAGGTGGGCTCGAGCGAGCGCTCGCGACGCCGCCTCAGCCGGGACAGCAGCAGCAGCGACAGGAAGCCGAGCAGTCCGATCGCGATCGGGAGTGAGGGAGCCAGCGACTCCCCGGCCGCGGCGTCCGCGGGCTCCGAGACCGGCTTCGCGGCGGCCTCGGGCGGCGGCGCCTCCGCGACCTCGGCGGGGGGCGCGGCTGCGACCTGGGGGAG
>JASJBO010000142.1 GCA_030066475.1 Myxococcota bacterium | reverse complement strand
GCGACCCAGCCCAGGGCGCCCGAGTGGACGTGCCCGATGGTCCAGTCGGTGTAGTGGGAGAGCGAGTTCACCGTCTTGATCGACATCATCGGACCCTCGAAGGTCGACATGCCGTAGAACGAGAGCGCCACGATCATGAAGCGGATGATCGGGTCGTCGCGCAGCTTGTGCCAAGCGCCCGACAGGGTCATGATCCCGTTGATCATCCCGCCCCAGGAAGGCGCCAGCAGCACCAGCGAGAACACCATCCCGAGCGACTGCGCCCAGTCGGGCAGCGCCGTGTAGTGGAGGTGGTGCGGCCCCGCCCACATGTAGACCGAGATCAGCGCCCAGAAGTGCACGATCGAGAGGCGGTAGGAGTAGATGGGCCGCCCCGCCTGCTTCGGCACGAAGTAGTACATCATGCCGAGGAAGCCGGTCGTGAGGAAGAAGCCGACGGCGTTGTGCCCGTACCACCACTGCACCATGGCGTCCACGGTGCCGGCGTAGACCGAGTACGACTTCCACGGGCCGGCGGGAATCGCGAGGCTGTTCACGATGTGGAGCACGGCCGTGGTGAGGATGAAGGCGCCGAAGAACCAGTTGGCGACGTAGATGTGGGGCATCCGCCGCTTCGCGATCGTGCCGAAGAAGAGGACCGCGTAGGCGACCCAGACGACGGCGAGCAGGATGTCGATCGGCCACTCGAGCTCGGCGTACTCCTTCGAGGTGGTGAGCCCGAGCGGGAGCGTCACGGCGGCCGCGACGATCACGAGCTGCCAGCCCCAGAAGACGAACGATGCCAGCCCATTCGAGATGAGCGGAGCCTGGGACGTGCGCTGCACGACGTAGAGACTCGTCGCGAACAGCGCACAGCCGCCGAACGCGAAGATCACGGCGTTCGTGTGCAGCGGGCGCAGGCGTCCGTAGCTCAGGTAGGGGATGTCGAAGTTGAGCTCGGGCCAGATGAGCTGTGCCGCGAGCACCACGCCGACCAGCATCCCGACGATGCCCCAGACGATCGTCATGATCGCGAACTGGCGGACGACCCGATAGTTGTAGGCGCCGTTCGGCGCGCCGTTGAAGACGGCCTCCATGAAAGCTCCTCGAAGATTCGATTCGCGCAGATTCCCGGCCGCTGAAGCGCTCCGGGACACCGGAGCCTCGGGACCATGCACGTTTTGCGCCGAACTTGCCGACCCGCGTCCTGCCAGCAGGCAGATGGGGAGATCCGCACGGTGTAGCGAATGGCGGCATCGCTGTGGCGCTCCGCCGCGTTTCCGCTCCTCCGGAAGACGCCCCGAAGCCCGCGCTCTCGCCCCCGATGCGACGCGGTATTTCCGCGAGGCGCGTGACGAACCCGCGGGCTCCCCGCGGGAACTTCGTTCGCGACCTCGCCCCTGGAACCTGCCTCACAGGGAGAGAAGGCCCAAGCAGTTTTTTCGGGGACCTCAGCCGGCCTCGACGTCGATCGCCACCACGTCGTCCCGCAGGACGCGCTCGTTCACCAGCAGGTGCTCCTCCTCCTCCATGTCTTCGCGGAGCAGGCGCACGAGATCCTGGAGCTGTCGCGCCACCACGATCGGCGGGCGCGACAGGTCCTGGATGCCCGCGAGCGAGTGCTGGAGCAGCTCGCGCTGCTCACGGTGGTCGCGGTCGAGCCGCTCCGCCCGCTCCTCGCCCCAGCCGGGCGTATCGAGCAGGGCGGGACGCAGGTAGAGGTCCTCCCAGCGCATGTGCTCGAGCAGACGCTCGAGCAGCATCTCGCCCTCGAGTCGGAGGGCGCCGACCTGCTTGGCCTCGCCTTCGACCACCTCGCGCGCCAGCCCCTCGACGCTCAGCAGGATGCCCCGGAGCAGCTGGTGGTCGTTGAGGATTCGGCGCCGGACTTCGCTCGGCTCCATGGCGTTCCCTCCCCCCGGTGCGGGTGCTCGGGCGTGGTTCGTCCCGAAAGCATGCCACGAAGAACTGCAAGATCCGAGCCGGAAATTGGGGCTTCCCGCCCCCGCGAGTTTGGCACGGCGCGTGCTAACGGTACGTCGGCATGGAACGCCGGTGAGGGCCGGTCGAGGCGCAGCCGAGCGAAGGGCCGGGATCCCGATGAGCGAGAAGGGTCCGGCGTCGGAACAGGAGGCCGCTCAATGACCCAGATCCAGACGATCCTCGTACCGGTCGACTTCTCCGACCACTCCGCCCACGCCCTCGACATGGCCGTCGACGTCGCCAAGGCCTTCGGTGGGGCGAAGCTGCACCTCCTGCACTGCTACCAGGTCCAGCCGGTGGGCGTGTCGCCGTACGGCATCGTGATGCCCGAGAGCTTCGACAAGGACATCCGCGAGGCGGCGTCCCGCCAGCTCGAGTCCTGGCGCCAGAAGGCCGCCGCCGGTGGGGCCGAGGTGCAGGTGCACCTGTCGTCGATGTTCCCGTCGATCGCGATTGCCGAGACGGCCGAGGAGGTCGGGGCCGACCTGATCGTGATGGGAACCCGAGGGCTCTCCGGCATCAAGCACGTGCTGCTCGGCAGCGTCGCCGAGCGCACTCTGCGCACCGCGCCGTGCCCCGTGCTCACCGTCAAGCACCCCGACGACGAGTGAGCCGCCACCCGGGGCGGCCGAGCGACGCTTCGGGGCGGCCGAGCGACGCTTCGGGGCGGCCGAGCGACGCTTCGGGGCGGCGGGGCCGTTCCTCAGGCGCCCTGCTCGAGCAGACCGACCAGGTCGAAGGTCGTGACGATGCCCTGGAGAGCTCCGTCCTCGACGACGATCACGCGGTGGATGCCGTTCTCGCGCATCAGCTTCGCGAGCTGCGGGACCGAGGTGTCGGGCGCGACCTCGACGGAGCTCTCGGTCATGTACTCCGAGACCACCGCGTCGCGTACGCGCTCCTTGAAGTCCGCGGGAGCCATGTGCCAGGCGCCGAAGGCGTCGTCGAGATCGGCCCGGTAGGTAGCCGGCTCCGAGGGGTCGACCTCCTTGGCTTCGAGCACGGCCCGGAGCACGTCGGTGCTCGAGAGGACGCCCACCACGCGGCCCAGATCGTCGACCACCGGCGCGCCGTGGATGCCCTCTTCGTAGAAGAGCTGCTGCGCCACGTGCAGCGGGTCGTCGGGGGAGAGGGTCACCACTCCGGTCTGCATCACTTCTCGGGCCGTCTTGCTCATGATCGTCCTCCTGCGCGCAATGTTTGCACGCCCCGTGCCATTGCACCCGTCCCGCGCCGGAAAGCGACCCGGGAAGGGCCGGCGTGACGGTCCCCGCAGCCGCGCTGGAGCTCTCGCGCCTGGCGGAGCCCGCCGCGCACCCCCTCGACGCGAGTGCGGCCGCGGGCGTGGAGTGGGTGCAGACCCATCTCTCGCACGTCTTCCTGACCGGTGAGCGTGTCTACAAGTTCCGCAAGCCGGTCGACCTCGGCTTCGTCTGCTTCGTCACCCGCGAGCAGCGAAACGCCGACTGCCTGCGCGAGGTGGCGCTCAATCGCCGCCTCGCCCCCGACGTCTACTTCGGTGTGGCGCCGCTCCTCATGCGGAACGGACGGCCCGAGGTCGGAGCCCCGGGCGAGGAGCTCGCGGCGGTGGCCGGCGGCGAGGTGCCGGAGCACTGCGTGGTGATGCGGCGGCTGCCCGAAGGCCGCGACGCGTTGAGCCTCCTCGAGGCCGGGCGACTCGACGGCGAGCTGCTCGACCGGCTCGCCGTCCGGCTGGCGCGCTTTCACGGCGCCCACGGGCTCGGTGTCCCGGCTCCCTTCGACACGCAGGGGTGGTGGGCGCGGTGCACCCGACCGCTCGAGGAGAGCTTCGCGGTCGTCGCGGACGCGGAGCTGGCGGAGGCCGGCGCGCTTCTGGAGGAGGGCCGTCGCCGGGCCGGCGCCTTCGCGTTGACGCACCGCGACCGCTTCGAGCGTCGCCGACTGGCCGGGCGGGCGGTCGATTCGCACGGCGACCTGCACCTCCAGCACGTGTGGTTCGAGCGCGATGACGCGGAGCCGCTGGTGATCGACTGCCTCGAGTTCACCGACTCGCTGCGGCACATCGACGCCGCCGCGGAGGTGGCCTTCACGGCCATGGACCTCGACTACCGCGGGCGGCTGGACCTCGCCGAGCGCTTCCTCTCGACCTACGCGGCCGAGGCCGACGACTTCGACCTCTACGGCGTCGTGGACTACTTCGCCTGCTATCGGGCCGCGGTACGCGCCAAGGTGGCGGCGTTGGCGGCCGTCGACGGCGCGATCGGCGCCGGGCAGCGCGGGCGCGCGGCCGAGAGCGCCATTCGTCACCTGGAGCTGGCGGCCCGGGTGCTCGCCCCGCGCGCGCCGGGCGCGCTCGTCCTGGTGGGCGGCGTGGTCGGGACGGGCAAGTCGACTGCGGCCCGCGCCATCCGCGACCGCCTGCACGGCGTCGTGGTCGCGACCGACCGGGTCCGCAAGGCGGGCGCTGAGGTCGCGAGCGGACCGGTCGGGCTGGACGAAGGGATCTACAGCGAGGCCGCCCGCGACCGCGTCTACGACGCCGTGCTCGAGCGCGCCCGCCCCGTGCTGGCCTCGGGCCGCGTCGCGATCCTCGACGCGACCTGGTCGCGGCGGGCCCACCGCGACCGGGCCCGGGGCCTGGCCGCCGAGCTGGGCTCGCGCGCGCTCTTCGTGGAGACGCGCTGCGCCGACGCGGTGGCGCTGGACCGGCTGGCCCGCCGACGCGCGGCTGGCCGCGATCTCTCGGACGCGGGCCCGGAGCTCCACGCCGAGAGCCGGGCGCGCTTCGAAGGTCGCGGCGAAGGGGAGGGCGGGGCCTGGCTGGAGCTCGCCACCGACCGCCCGGGCTGGCGCGAGGCGTTGGCCGTCGTCGACCGCGAGCTCGGCGCCTGAGCCCGGGCGTGGGGCCCGCTGCCGCGGCGTTGGGGCGGCGTGCCCCGGGCCGGGCGGCGTGCGGCGGGCCGACCGCGGCCCCGGCCCTGGCATCGAACGTGCACAGCCTTCCAGCTGGAGGAACGCCATGAGCCTGGGCGAACGACTCGTTTCCGACGTGATGCAGACCGAGGTGGCGTCGCTCTCCAGTGGAGACCGCCTGGACCTGGTCGAGGACATCATGACGCTGGGACGCATCCGGCACATGCCGGTGCTCGAGGACGGCCGCCTGGTGGGCGTGGTGTCGAACCGCGACCTGCTCTCGGCCTCGCTGTCCCGGACGCTCGACTTCGACGACCAGCACCGACGCAGCTTCATCCGCTCGGTCGAGGTGAACGAGGTGATGAGCCGCGATCTGTGCACGGTGGAGCCGGACACGACGCTGCGCGAGGCCGCGATCCTCATGCTGCGGCGCCGCGTCGGCTGCCTACCGGTCACCAAGCCCGACGGGACGCTCGTGGGGCTCGTGACCGAGACCGACCTCGTGCGCGTCGCCTTCCTCTCCGACGCCGCCGAGGAGGCGCCCGACCTGGAGGAGGAAGAGGGCGTCGATGCGCTGAGCCGCTGGGTGGAGGCCGAGTTCGAGGGGGTGCGCCGCGCCCGCGACGAGCTGCGCGTGCAGGCGCACCTCGCCAAGGCGGAGGCGCGGGATCTCTGGAAGGAGCTCGAGCACAAGTTCCAGGAGGCCGAGTCGAAGGTGAAGCTCGTGCTCCGCGAGGCGGAGGGCCCGGCCGAGGACATCGCCGAAGCCGCAGGCCAGCTGTTGCGCGAGCTGCGCGACGGCTATCGTCGCCTCAGGGATGCGGGCAAGTCGTCCGACTGAGTCGGCCCGACCCGCGACGAGAGGCGACGAGAGGCGACAAGAGGCCCCGAAGCTCGTGTACGAGTTCCTCGACTACCGCGTGCAGGACGTGATGAACCGGCCGGTCACGATCCGCGCCGACGCGACACTGGCCGCCGCCGAGGCGCTCCTCGAGAAGCACGGCTTCAATGCACTGCCCGTGGTCGACGAGGCCGATCGGCTGGTGGGCCTCGTGACGAGCCTCGACCTGCTGCGGGCCTTCGACTTCCCCGAGAGCACCATCCTGCCACCCTTCGAGAAGGTGATGCAGACGCCGGTGGGGCAGGTGATGACGCGCGACGTGCTCACGGTCTGCCCGCTCACCCCGCTTCATCGCGTCATCGAGAAGCTGGTCGATACGCGGAACAAGAGCTTCCCGGTCGTCGAAGACGACCGCGTGGTGGGGGTGGTGGCGCGTGAGGACGTGATGGTCGGTCTCCGTCAGGGCACCGCCGGCGTCGAGCCTTGAGCCCGCCAAGCCTCGGACCTCTCGCTTCGGTGAAGCGTCCCCGCTAGAGCGCGCGAATGGTGCCGGCCTCGAGGACGCGGTCCCACGCCGCGCGCACGCGGCGTCGGGTGTCGGCGAGGCGGCGTCGCAGCTCGCCCGGCGGGAGGCCGGGCTCGGTCAGCTCCGCGGTGGCGGCCAGCGCCTGCGGGGACAGGGCCTCGACGGGACGCCCTGCCCACCAGCGCGCGGCCGCCTCCACCGTGCGCAGGAAGTCGTAGTCGGCGAGCAGCGCGTCCACGGCGGGGCCCGAGGCCGCACAGCGCAGCAGCGCCGGCACGGCCGGCAGCTCGGGGTACGCCGCCGCTCCGGCCTCGAGCAGGCCGCCTCCGGCCAGGAAGTCGACGTCCATGAGGCCGCCGGCGCCGGTCTTGAAGGGGATCTCGTCGCCCTCGCCGGCGGCGCGTTCGCTCTCGACGCGGGCGCGCATCTCGGCCAGGTCGCGCCATGGCGAGGCGTGGGCCGTGCACACGTGGGCGCGCACCCGGTCGAGCGTCGCCTGGGCGGCCGTCGTGTGCCCGGCGACGGCGCGCGCGCGCAGCAGCGCCACGTGCTCCCAGGTCTGGGCCTGGTCGCTCTGGTAGCGCTCGAAGGCCGCCAGCGTCGTCACCAGCATCCCCTGGTTGCCCGACGGGCGCAGGCGCGTGTCGACCGGGTAGGCCACACCGGCGCCGGTCATGGTGGTCAGGTACGAGACCAGGCGCTGGCCGACGCGCGACGCCCGGTCGACCAGCATGGCGTCGCCTTCGTAGAGGAAGAGGAGGTCGAGGTCGGAGTGGTAGGTGAACTCGCGCCCCGCGATCTTGCCCATGCCGATCACGGAGAAGATCAGCTCGGGGGGCGCGACGCGGCGGGCCAGGTCGAGTGCGCGGCGGGTGATGGTCTCGGCGAGGTGCGAGAGGAACTCCGAGACGGCAGCGAAGCCCACCAATCCGCCGAAGTGCAGGCAGGCCGCGAGGCAGGTCTCCTCGCGGCGCAGCAGGCGAAGCGCGTCGAGACAGCCCTCGAGGTCCTCCGGGTCGCCGGGGCTCCACTCGTCGAGCTCCTGCGCACGGCGCGCCAGGGTCTGCGCGTCGGCGGCGGCCAGTCGCCTGCGCAGCCCCGCGCGGCGCCCGAGGAAGGCGCCGATCTCGGGCTGCGCGGCCACGGCGCGCGCCAGGCCGGCGAGCACCGGCTCGGCGCTGCCGCCGATTCCGGCGTCGGCACCGAGCTTCTCGAGCGGCTCGGCGGCGGCCGGGAGCCGCTCGGCCAGCGGGCTCCCGTGCAGCACCTCGCGCATGCGCTTCTCGGCGGTTGGGTTCACGGCAGGCTCACGACGTCCCGCTCAGCACGAGCGCATCGAAATGGTGTCGCACCTCGTTGCGCACCGTGGTCCACTCCTCGAGCAGCTGCGCGCGGGCCTGCTCTCCCACCGGCTCGGAGTAGCCCATGCGTCGGGCCAGCGCGACCTGGTCGGCGGGGCGGCGTGGAAAGCGCGCCGTCTGGTGCTCCTCGGTCAGCTGGACGGCGTGCTCCGCGCGACGCAGCCACAGATAGGCGGACGCCAGGGCCGCCGCGGTGGCCTCGCTCACGAGCGAGAGGCTTCCGAGGGCGGACAGGGCGTCGAGCACGTTGCCCGTGCGCAGCGACAGCTCCCGTCCCCCGAAGAAGAGCTGGAGCGACTGCACCAGGAACTCCACGTCGCGAATGCCGCCCGGTCCCTCCTTCAGCTCCGACTCGAGGTCGCGCCCGGCGCGTCGGCGCTCGTCCTCGATACGCATCTTCATCGCCCGCACCTCCTCGAGCACGCGCGGGTCGATCGAGCGCCGGTAGACGAAGGGCAGGATGCCCTGCTGGAGCTCTCGCGCCGGGGCCTCGGCGCCGGCCACCGCGCGCAGGCGCAGCAGCATCTGACGCTCCCACTCCGCTCCGAAGGTCTCGTAGTAGGAGAGCGCCGCGTCGACCGAGTTGGCGAGCACGCCGGTGCGGCCCTCGGGCCGGAGGTCGAGATCCACGCGATAGGCGAAGCCGGCCGGCGTCGGCGCCTCGAAGTTCTGCTTCAGGTGGCGCACGAGCCGCGCGACCTCGTGGTTGTACTCGAGGGGGTCGCGCCCTGCCGGCACGTCGTAGACGAAGAGCAGATCGACGTCCGACGAGAAGTTGAGCTCGCGGCCGCCGAGCTTGCCGAGCGCCAGGAGCGAGGGGGCCGGGACTCCGGTCTCGTCGGCCGCCAGAGCGAGGCCGGCCGCCAGGCAGTGGTCGGCCAGGTCGGAGAGCTCGCGGAGGCTCTGGGAGAAGTCCCGTCCGGCCAGGTCGCGCGCGGCGATGCGCAGCAGGCCGCGGTACTTGGTGGCGCGGACGGCCTCCCAATCGCCGCCGGCTCCCGTGGGCTCCGGGGGCCCCGGCAGGGGGCCCTCGAGCTGGTCCACCCAGGCGGGCTGGCGCTGGAGCATCCTCGCCAGCGTGTTGCTCGAGCCCAGCACGAGCGGGAGCGTGGGGGCGCAGGCGGGGTCGAGATCGCGGCCGCACTCGCTCCGATAGCTCTCGGCCAGCTCGAGCAGGCGCTCGGCCCCGAAGCCGGGCCGGGCGGTGCGCAGCAAGGCACTCGCCCACTCGCCGCGCGTGGACGAGAGCGCCGGGTGGGAGGCGGCGCGCAGGAAGGCCGCCGCCGAGGCCTCGGGCTCGGGATCGCCGGCCCGGCGCAAGGCCTCGGGATCGGGTTCGCCTCTCGCCAGACGATCGACCAGCTGCGCGGCCAGGGGCTCCACGAGGGGCAGAAGTAACGCGTATGGGGCCCGCGCGTCCAGCGCTGGCGATCCCGCCCGCTTCAGAGCTCCGCGTAGGCGGCGTCGAGCAGGTCGCTCTCGGTGACGATGCCCACCAGCTCTCCGCCGCTGGCGCCGGGGCTCACGACGGGAAGACAGCCGACCCGGAGCTGGCACATCCGGGACGCGGCCGAGGCCAGCGGTGTCTCCGGGGTCACGACATAGGGCGAGGCCATCATGGCCTCCTCCACCGCCACGGGCGTCCGGGGAGCCCCGGCAGGTCCGTCCCGGGCCAGGCGCTCGAGCTCCAGGTCCTGGAGGTCGCGGTAGGAGAGGATCCCGGCCAGCTTGCCGTCGCGCTCGACCAGCAGATGGCGCAGGCGGGCGAGGCGCATGGTGCCCAGGGCCTCGGCGAGCGGCTCGCCCGCCGGCACGGCCACGAAGTCGCGCCGCATGATGTCCGCGACCCGGGTCGGGCGCGGTCGTCGCCGGGGCGAATCCGGGGACGGCATGTGCAGGAAACGATGCAGTCCGCGTGCCAAGACGGACGGGTACCCCTTGACGCGCCGCGCAAGGGTGCGGAGAGTTGACCAAGATGCCCGTCTCCAAGAATCTTTCCCAGCGGTTGGCCTACCTCAACCTGGGGGAGCAGGATCGGGTCGCGCTGATCGGGCTGCGCCCCCTGCTGGAGAAGAACGCCTCATCCTTCGTGGGCGCCTTCTACCGGCACCTGCTCTCGTTCCAGCCGACGCGCGAGCTGCTCCGCGACCCCGGGGTCAAACATCGTCTACTCGAGAAGCAGCGCCTCTACCTCCTGAGCCTCTCCGAGCCCACCTTCGACGAGGCCTACGTCGAGGACCGTCGTCGCATCGGGGTGGTTCACGAACGCATCGGCCTCGAGCCTCGCTGGTATCTCGGGGCCTACACCCTCTACATGTCGCTGCTCACCCCGATCATCTGCGAGTCCTACGGACACGATCCGCAGACGGCGATGTCGGCGGTCCTCGCGCTCCAGAAGGTCCTCACCCTGGACGCCGAGCTGGCGATGGAGGCCTACATCGATCGTCAGCATCACGAGCTCGAGTACCTCACCCAGGAGCTCGCCGAAGAGGGGCGGCGCCTCTCCCAGGACTTCGAGCAGCAGAAGGCCGAGCTGCAGATGACGGCGCATCGGGCCCAGGCGGCGGAGGAGCTGGCCTCGGTGGCCACGCTCGTGGCCGGCCTCGCGCACGAGATCGGGACGCCCATGGGGGTGATCCAGGGCCACGCCAAGCTCCTCGAGCGCGCCGTCGACGACGAGGACGGCGTCTGGCGGGTGCGCACGATCCAGGAGCAGATCGGCCGCATCTCCAACATCATCCAGACGCTCCTCAACATGGCGCGTCCGCGGGCCACGCGGCGCATGCCCGTCGCCCTGGAGCCGCTGGTGGAGACCTCGCTGTCGTTCCTGCGCGAGAAGCTCGGGCGGCGGGCCATCGAGGTGAGCACCGTCATCGAGCGGACGCCGAGCATCCTCGGCGACTCGGAGCGCATCCAGCAGCTGCTCCTGAACCTGTTCCTCAACGCCGCGGACGCCATGCCCGACGGAGGCGAGCTGCGCGTGACGCTCGGCATGCACGAGGGCGACGTCGAGGTGCGGATCGCCGACACCGGTGTCGGCATCAGCGAGGACGCGCTGCCGCGCCTCTTCGAGCCCTTCTTCACCACCAAGCCGGCAGGCGAGGGCAACGGCCTCGGGCTCATGGTGGCCAAGGGCATCGTCAGCGACCACGGCGGGCAGATCGACGTCTCGAGCACGCCGGGCGTGGGAACCGAGTTCGTGATCCGCTTCCCCCCTGCCCAGACCGAGGGCGGCGCGCACATCTGAGCTGCCGGGCGGGTGGGGCGCCCGTCCACGCCCCCGTCCCAGTGAGCCTCGCCGATGCCCCTACGAAGAGCGTCCGCGTCGCCAGCGCTGCTCCAGAGCCCTGGCACACGACTTGCTTTTCCTCCGGCTGCCCCGGTGGGGCGGGGACGGAGGACAGGCACATGGCAGAAGCCAAGGAGGGCCGGAGCCTGGGCCGCTGGGACCCCTTCGGCGAGCCCGACGTCTTTCGCGGATGGGATCCCTTTGGCGACCGGCTGCTGCGACTGGGACGGCTCTTCGGAGAGACGGAGCCCCGGGAGCGCGCGCTGGTGCCGCCGGTGGAGATCGCCGAGGACGACGAGAAGTACGTGCTGACCATGGAGATCCCGGGCGCGAGCCGCGACCAGGTGACCGTGGAGACCCACGACAATGTGCTCACGGTGCGCGGCGAGAAGCGGAGCGAGCGCGAAGAGAAGAAGGAGCACTCGCGCTACGTGGAGCGACGCTACGGCTCGTTCAGCCGCTCCTTCACGCTGCCCGCCAACGCCAACCCCAACCAGGTGACCGCGCGCTTCGACGCGGGGGTTCTGACGGTCGAGCTTCCGAAGGCCGAAGAGCCCAAGCCGCGATCGGTCGCGATCAAGAGTTGAGGCCGGGGGGCGCGGCTCCTCCCGGGAGGTCCGGGGGAGCCGCGCCCGCTTTCCGCTGGGTCACGCTCCGGGAGGCGGCTCTCCTCTCGGCGCTCTCCGCGCGGCTCGACGGCTGCGGACCCCGGTGTGCGCCCGGGCCGCGCGCTCAGTCGTCCTGGCTGGGAGGGCCGCCCTCGGACCGGGGGCCCCGTCCGCTGCCCGTGCGCGGGCGCCGCCGCGACCGCCGCCGGCGCGATCGGCGCTGTCCGGGCCGGCTGGAGCGCCCTTCGCCTGCCCGCCCTTCCGCCTTCGCCGCGGCGCCGTCGCCCGCCTTGGCGGCGCTCTCTTCCCCGCCGCGAGCGGCCGGGCGGGCGCTGCGACCGCGCGAGCGCCGGCGCCCCCCCCGCTTCGCGCGGGACTTGCGCTGGGGAACCTTGGGTGCGGCCAGCGGGGCGAAGAAGCCGGTGGGCCGCTTGGGTCGCCCCCGGCAGACGTCGCACAGATCGCAGGGCTCCTCGTCGTCGTCGTCGTCGTCCTCGCCGAAGTAGCGACGCAGGAACACGGCGCGGCACTCGTGGGCGGCCGTGGCGTACTCGTCGATGGTGTCGAGGCGGCGCGAGTCCTCGCGCTTGAGGCGCTCGAACTGTCCCGCGAGGCTGCGCGTGTCCTCCTCGATGGAACGCGCCGGGTCGGTCACATGGATCGTCGAGTCCTCGACGGTGACGAAGCCCGCCTCTTCGATCTTGGCCAGCAGGGCCTGGGTGATGCGCGGCCCGAGCTCCGCCGAGAGCGCCAGCGCCTCGAGCGAGGGGCTGCGCTCCTCGTCGTGCCACGCGGCCAGCGCCGCGCCGAGCTTGAAGAGCTGCTCGGGACGGATGCGGCTGCGCGCCAGCAGGGCCTCGTGGATCGAGCGATCGGCGGGGTCGTGGAGCAGGATGCAGTTGCTCTTCTTGCCGTCGCGGCCGCCGCGCCCGGCCTCCTGCACGTACTGCTCGAGCGAGGCCGGCGACTGGTAGTGCAGCACGTAGCGGATGTCGGGCTTGTCGATGCCCAGGCCGAAGGCGTTGGTGGCGACCATCACCGTGCGGTGGCCGCGGCGCATGAAGCGGGCCTGCTCGGTGTTGCGCTCGGTGGCGGTCATGCCGCCGTGATAGCGGTGCGCCGGGATGCGGAAACGCTTGAGCAGCGCCCACAGCATGTCCACCTCGCGGCGCGTCGCGCAGTAGATGATTCCCGGCCGGCGCAGTCGGCGGACCAGCCGAACGAGCACGCGCGCCCGCACGTCCCCCTCGCAGCTCAGCACCTCGAATGCGAGGTTCGACCGGTGCGGGGACACCGCGGTGACGTGCGGGTCGCGCATCCCGAGCGACTGCACGATGGCGTCCCGCACGTGCTCGGTGGCGGTGGCGGTGAGGGCCAGCAGCGGAGGGCTGCCCAGGGCCTTGAGCTCCGCGCCGATGCGCCGGTAGGCGGGTCGGAAGTCGTAGCCCCACTCCGAGATGCAGTGCGCCTCGTCGACGGCGACGAGCCCGACGCCGGTCTTCTCGAGCAGCTGTGAGAGCTCGGGGCCGGCCAGCGTCTCCGGCGTGGTCATCACGAGCAGGGAACCGCCCGCGGCGATCCGCTCCAGCGTCTCGCGGCGCTTCTTGCCGCGCACCGTGCCGTCGAGCCGGTAGCAGGGGATGTCGCGGCTCTGGAGCTTCTGCTCCTGATCCTCGAGCAGCGACAGCAGGGGCGAGATCAGCACCGTCGGCTTGGGCAGGATCATCGACGGGATCTGGTAGCAGGCCGACTTGCCGAACCCGGTGGGCACGATCATGAGCGCGTCGCTGCCGGCGAGGCTCTCGGCGATCACCTCCTCCTGCTCCGGGCGCAGGGCCTCGATCCCGAGCCGTGAGGCCGCCTCCTCGACGGTGGGAGGCGCGGGTGCGCGCTTCGATGTGGTGCGTGTGGTCTTGCGCGCGGTGCTGCGGCGGGCCGTCAATGCGTGTCTCCCGAGGGGGTGACGAGGGCTTCGAGAACGCGCCTCATGTGCGCGACGTGGGAGCCTTCCCAGTAGAAGCGCCGGCAGGCGGGGCAGCGGCGGAAGCGGTCGCCGGCGGCCTGTACCCGGGGCGGAACGTGCCCGCGCGCCTCCTCGCGGGTGGCGGGCTCGAGCGTGACGTTGCACAGGCTGCAACGGCTGAAGGGATCGGCGTCGTGGCCGAGGTCGAAGGCGAGGGCCACCTCGCGGAGCTGGGCCAGCGGTTCCTCGGCGCGGACGTTGTGGATGTCGGACACCCGCCACTCACTCTCGATCGCGCGGTCGCGCGTCAGCACGATGCGCTCTTCCTGCACGGCACGCCGGACGAGGTCCGCGTCCGACACGTGCTCCTCCCACGCCGTGTCGTAGCCGAGGATGCGCAGCCATCGCGCAAGGCGCCCGAGCATGGCATCCGCCAGGAACCGTGGGCGGCTCCCGGCCGGGATCCGTCGGACGCGCGCCTCGACCCCGACGCGGCGACCGCACCGGCAATCGATGGTGCGCCCGAACTGAAAGAGCGCGACATCGTAGCTCCGGCCACAGCCGGGGCAGGGCACGCCCATGGGCGCCGACCATAGCAGCCGGTCGGACGGCGCG
>JASJBO010000141.1 GCA_030066475.1 Myxococcota bacterium | reverse complement strand
ATCTTCGCTCGGCTGCGCCTCGCTGCGCGCCCTTCGGGCTTGCACCACTGCTGACTTCGCTCGGCTGCGCCTCGCTGCGCGCCCTTCGGGCTTGCCTTAGAACCCGGGCGCCCAGAGGTAGAGGAAGCCGGGCGTCGCCAGGGGCCCGAGCAGGCTCTTCAGGTCGAACGCGAGCGGAGACGGAGCCGGGGTCGGGAGCCTCGTGTAGAGGTTCTCGCGCCACTCCCGGGGGCGGTGGTAGACCACCACCCGCGACTCCTCGAGCCCGGCCCGGCTCTCCGCCTCCTTCACGGCGGCGGGCAGGTCCCCGATGTCGTCGACGAGACCCGCCTCCTTGGCCTGGTGGGCGCTGTAGATGCGCCCGTCGGCGAGCGCCTCGACGGCGCTCTCGTCGAGGTTCGGGCGGCCGGCGACCACGACCCGGACGAAGCGCGCGTGCATGTCCTCGAGCACGCTCTGGAGCTGCTCGCGCTCGGCGGAGCGCATGGGCCGGAGCGGTGAGCCGGCATCCTTGAAGTCGCCGGTCACCAGGGTCTGGTTCTTCACGCCGACCTTGTCCATCAGGCCCGCCACGTTGACGCCGGCGAAGATCACGCCGATCGAGCCGGTCACCGAGGTGGGGTTGGCCACGATCGTGTCCGAGGCCATGGCCGCGTAGTAGGCCCCGGAGGCGGCGGTGCCCATGACCGCAGCCACCACCGGAACCCCCGTCTCCTGCTTGAAGTCGAGGATCTCCTGGTAGAGGATCTCGCTGGCCGTGACGGTCCCGCCGGGGCTGTCGATGCGCAGCAGCAGGGCCTTCACCTCGTCCTCGACGCCGCGGTCGAGCTGCTCGCGCACCAGCGCCAGCATGCTCTGGCGCCCGCCGAAACCGAGGGCGCCCGGCCGCGGCTCCGCGGAGATGACGCCGCTCAGATCCACCATCAGGATCTGGGGACCCCGCTCGCCGTAGACGACGCTCTTCTCGAGCGGCCCGCGGCCACCGGCCCCCACGTTGACCGTGATGCAGCCCGCGAGCAGCAGCGCCGCCCCCGCGAGCGCGCTGTGAACGGAGAAGCGGACGAGGGACATGCTGGATTCCTCCCGGCGGCAAGGTAGCGGGGCCCGACCGGGCGTCGCACCCGGGGCCGCACCGAAAGTGAAGCGCGGAGCCGGGGCGAGCCCCGACTCCGCGCTCCGCGGCGCCCCCAACCCCCCCGATTCGGGACGCCACGATCTCCTGGCCCTTCGGCGGGCCGCCGATCTCAGCTGCAGCCGGTCGTGACCCCGCAGTTCGGGCACTTGTGGCAGGCCCCGCTGCGCACCGTCAGGGTGCCGCAGTCCGGGCACGGCGGAGCGTCCGAGTCGTTCACGAAGGCGCCGCTGCGTGCGGACGCGGGCCCGGCCCCGGAGCCGCCCCCCGGCACCGCGATCAGTCCGATCGCCTCGGTCTCCGCCTCCTGCTCGTCGTGGACCTGGGGCTCCTCGAGGAAGCGGTTCCCGAGCCAGCGGAACACGTAGTCCGTCACCGACTTCGCCATCGGGATCTCGCGGTTGTTGGTGAAGCCCGACGGCTCGAAGCGCGTGTGGCTGAACTTGTCCACCAGCGCCTTCAGGGGCACGCCGTACTGGAGCGCGATGGAGGTCATGGTGGCGACCGTGTCCATCAGGCCCGAGATGGTGCTGCCCTCCTTGGCCATCTTGAGGAAGATCTCGCCGGGCTTGCCGTCCTCGTAGAGGCCGACGGTCAGGTAGCCCTCGTGGCCCGCGATCGAGAACTTGTGGGTGACCGCGCTGCGCTCGTCGGGGAGCTTCTGGCGGATCGGCCGGGCCGGCGCCTCGGTCTTCTCCTCGCCGTCGTCGCGACCGGCGTTGAGCGGCTGGGTGCGCTTGCTGCCGTCGCGGTAGACGGCCAGCGCCTTCAGCCCGAGCCGCCAGCCCTCGGTGTAGGCCGTCATCAGGTCCTCGACCGACGCGTCCTCGGGCAGGTTCACGGTCTTGCTGATGGCGCCCGACAGGAACGGCTGCACCGCGCCCATCATGCGCACGTGACCCATCCACTGGATGAAGCGCTTGCCGTTGGTGGCGCGGAAGGCGCAGTCGAACACCGGCAGGTGCTCCTCGGCCAGATGCGGTGCGCCCTCGATGGTCTCGTTCTGGTCGATGTAGCAGACGATCTCCTCGATCTGCTCCTCGCCGTAGCCGAGGTGCTTGAGCGCCATCGGCACCGTGCGGTTCACGATCTTGAGCAGACCGCCGCCCACCAGCTTCTTGTACTTGACCAGCGCGATGTCCGGCTCGACGCCCGTGGTGTCGCAGTCCATCATGAAGGCGATGGTGCCGGTGGGCGCCAGCACCGTGGCCTGCGCGTTCTTGTAGCCGTGCTGGCGGCCCAGCTCGAGCGCCCGGGCCCAGGCGCGACGCGCGCCGGTGAGCAGCGCCTCGGGCACGCCGCCGGGCGGGATCGCGTCGGCCGCCGCCTTGTGCTGGCCCATCACCTCGAGGAAGGGCTTGCGGTTCATGCGGTAGCGCGGGAACGGGCCCATCGCGCCCGCGATCTCGGCGCTGGTGCGATAGGCCTCGCCGCACATCAGCGCGGTGATGGCCGCCGACAGGTTGCGCCCCTCGTCGCTGTCGTAGGGCACGCCCATCGCCATCAGCAGCGCGCCCAGGTTGGCGTAGCCCAGGCCGATCGGGCGGTAGAGCTGGCTGTTGTGGGCGATGCGCGCGGTCGGGTAGTCGGCGTGGTCGACCACGATCTCCTGCGCCAGGAAGACCACGTGCACGGTGCGGATGAACGCCTCGACGTCGAACTCGCCGTCGGCGTCGAGGAACTTCATCAGGTTCAGGCTGGCCAGGTTGCAGGCCGTGTCGTCGAGGAACATGTACTCGGAGCAGGGGTTGCTCGCGTTGATGCGCCCCGACGCCTTGCACGGATGCCAGCGGTTGATGGTGGAGTCGTACTGGATGCCCGGGTCGCCGCACAGGTGCGCCGCCTCGGCCATCTCGCGCAGCAGGCCGCGCGCGCGCAGCGTCTCGACCGGCTCGCCGCTCATCACCTCGCGCGTCTGCCACTCCCGATCCTCGACGGCCGCGCGCATGAACGCGTCGGTCACGCGCACCGAGTGGTTGGCGTTCTGGAAGAAGATCGAGTCGTAGGCGCCGCCGGGGACGTTGAAGCCACCGTCGTAGCCGGCGTCGATCAGCGTCCAGGCCTTCTTCTCCTCCTCGGCCTTGCAGTGCAGGAACTCGCGAATGTCGGGGTGGTCGGCGTTCAGGATCACCATCTTGGCGGCGCGCCGGGTCTTGCCGCCCGACTTGATCACGCCGGCGAACGCGTCGAGCCCCTTCATGAACGAGACCGGGCCGGACGCGATGCCGCCGCCCGACAGCAGCTCGCGCGAGGAGCGGATGCTCGACAGGTTCGAGCCGGCGCCCGAGCCGCCCTTGAACAGCATCGCCTCGGTCTTCGCCAGCTCCATGATCGAGGTCATGGTGTCGTCGACCGAGTTGATGAAGCAGGCGCTCGCCTGCTGCGGCGTGTCCTTCACGCCCAGGTTGAACCAGACCGGGCTGTTGAAGCTCACCATCTGGTTGACCAGCACGTGCGTCAGCTCGTCCTGGAAGGTCTGCGCATCGTGGCTGCTCTGGAAGTAGCGCGAGCCCTCGCCCCACTCGCGCAGGCGCGACACCACGCGGCCGATCAGCTGCTTCACGCTGCGCTCGCGCTCGGGCGTGTCGAGGTGGCCGCGGAAGTACTTGGAGACGACGACGTTGGTGGCGAGCTGCGACCAGCTCTTCGGGATCTCGACGTCGTCCTGCTCGAAGATCGCCTCGCCCGACTCGTTGGCGATCTTGGCGCTGCGCAGCTCCCACTCCACGCTGTCGAACGGATCCTCGCCGGCGCGGGTGAAATAGCGCTCGAGCGCGAGGCCACGGGGCGCCTGCTTGCCGGGGCGCACGCGCGGGCGCCAGGTTCCGTTCGTCGACTGCGTGGCGTGGAGATCGGCCAACGTTGTCCCCTTGCTGCCAGATCCGGGCCAGGTCCGGGTGGGCTGGGTGCGGTGCCGGTGAGGCTCCGGCTGCGCTCCGGCTCCGTGCCGGCCCGTCAGGTCTGGTTGTCGGTTTCGAGTCCTGTTCGAGTGCAATCGCGAGTGCAATCGCGAGTGCAATCGCGAGTGCGACTGCGACTGGAGGGTTCGTTGGGAGGTCGAGACGACGGGGGCCCCGGGTACACCCCGGGGCCCCTCAATTGAGCTCGGATCGGGTCCTCCTTCCCTCACCGAGCTCGCCACCCTCCGGCGACCGCCTTGTTACGAACCCCCCCAAGCCGCCGGAAGGCCTTTCACATCCCCGTGAAGCCGAACTATATCGCAGTCTGGCGCTACATCTTGTGGCTTCCTCGGGGCAGACACACAAGACCTCGACTCTTATAGGGTTTCTGGTGGGGCCCCGCACCGGGTGGCGAGAGCGCCCGGAGACGGTGCGCGGGCGGGTCTCGTAACTGGCTGGAAACGAAGGAATTACGCGACGCGCTAGACGCGTCGCGTCAGAGGGCTACTCGGGCAGGCCGGCGATCCGGATGCCGAGGCCCTCGGGCACCTTGTAGCGGGCGTTGAGGCCGATCAGGAGCGCCGTCCAGCCCTCGACGAAGCGCGCGTTGGCGAGCGGGCCGCCGTCGACCGCGCGCAGACCGGGGACCAGCGCGCAGAGCGCCATGATCGCCTGGCGCGGCTGCTTGGGGCCGGAGACGATGACGTCGCACTCCACGGGGTCTTCGAGGTGCTGGAGCCGGTGCGCCGAGACGTTCTGGAAGGCGGAGACGACGTGGACGCCGGACGGGGCCAGGCCCGCCATCAGCTCCGCGCAGGACCCCTGCCAGACGCCGATCGTGCGGACGGCGCCGTCGCCGATCGCGGTCGCGAGCGGGACGCCCATCGAGACCAGGATCTGGTCGGGCTCGAGCGCGTCCTTGATCGACTTGACGGTGCTCGCGGTGTGCTCGAACGGCACCGAGACGATCACGATCGGCGCCTTGCGGGTGGCTTCGGCGTTCTCGAAGCCCTCGACCTGGGCGCCGGGGACGGCCTGGCGCACCTCGTCGGCGGCGGTCGTGGCGCGGTCGAGCTTTCGCGAGCCGATCACGACCGGGCGGCCCGCCTTGGTGAAGCGGAGCGCCAGCCCGAGCCCCTGGTCTCCAGTCCCGCCCAGAATTGCGATCGCGTTCGCATCCATCGTCTCTGACTCCGCCTGCATGGCCCCCGGCATCGGGGCCGCGCGAGCCTAGCTGAACGGACTTCGCACGCCTGCGGCTCGCTGCGCGGAGGCCGACTCCCGAGTCGGCCTCCTGGCGTGCGGGGGCTACGCTGCGCCACATGGCGAGTGCCGCGGAGACACCGAGCCAGATCGGCCAGAAGGGCCCGCGCGAGCTGGCGATCACCTGGGCCGACGGCCACGAGAGCGTCTACGCGGTGCGAGCGCTGCGCCTCGCGTGCGGCTGCGCCCACTGCGTGGACGAGTGGAGCGGCGCCCCCCGCCTCGATCCGGCCAGCGTCGCCGACGACGTCCACCCGGTCCAGATCCAGCCCGTCGGCCGCTACGCCATCCAGATCACCTGGAGCGACGGCCACGAAGCCGGCATCTACCCCTTCCCCCGCCTCCGCACCCTCTGCCCCTGCTGCGGCGGCTTGCCCCGGTGAGCTACCAGCCTTCGGTGCCGGGGTCGCCCTTGAAGGGGCCCAGGAGGTTGGGGGTGATCCAGCCGCCGTAGAAGTCGCCGGGCTGGGGGGTGACGCGGTGGTCGCCGAGCCAGCAGGCGTCGACGCGGCCGGGGAAGAAGGCGAGGTGGTCGCGCAGCGACTCGAAGCCGGCGGCGGGCTGCGGGTAGCTCCAGGCGACGTCGTGCACCAGGCGCTCGCCCGAGCGCGCGTTCCAGTAGTGCGCCACGCCCTTCCACTCGCAGAAGGTCCGATGCGGGCTGGGCTCGAGCTGCTCGCGCAGGACGTCCTCGGCCGGGACGTAGTAGGTCGGCGGGCTCGCGGTCTCGATCACGCGCCGGGCTCGGGTGCTGTCGGCGAGCAGGGCGCCGCCCAGCTCGACGCGCACCCGCTCGGCCACCGGCTCGACCCGCGGCGGTCGCGGGTAGTCCCAGACCGACTCCTGTCCCGGACCGGGAACCGGCCAGTCGGCCGGACGCCCGCGCGGGGCGCGCCGCCAGCGCGCGCGCTCGCGGGCTCGCTGGGCCGGGTCTCGGGGAAACGCCATGGCTGCCTGCCTCCCGGCCGAGTCTAGAGTGCACTGGCAGCTCGGCATCCCGCGGACGCCGGCGGGCCGCGCCGGGAGCGCACCGAAGCGCTCAAGCTGCCCGCCGCCGGGGCCGATCCGCGCTGCGTGCGGTGGATTGCGCTGGTGCTGCTGCTGATCTGCGTCAGCGGCGCGGCGCGGGGTGGCTCGGCACCGCTCGCGGCGCTCCCGCCCGCGGCCTGGGAGCCGCCCGCGTCCCGGCTCGGCGCGGTCCGCGGGCTCGAGGGCTCGTCGCAGGCGCTGCGCCTCGGCGCCGCGCCTCCCGGCCCGCCGACCCGGTTCGTGACCCGGCCCTTCCGCGGCGGCGCGCGCCGCTTCGAGCTGACGCTGCGGGCGGGACGTCTGGTGGATCCGCCGCCGGCACCCCGGGCGTCGCTGCTGGACGACCCGCTGCTCTCGCCCCGCCCGAGCGCCAACCGCTCGCTCGCCGTGCTCGGCGCCGCCGCCACGACCCACGACCTCGACGACCTCGAGGCCACCCTCGAGGTGATCGTGGCGACCGGAGGCGCCTGGCTCCACCTCGCGGGGGTGGTGGTCGACGCCTCGACCGCGGTCCGCCCGATCGAAGGCCCGCTGCAGGCCGCGCGCGCGGCGGCCGCGGTCCCCGAGCCCGAACCGGGCGCGCTGCTGGCGCTGGGGGCGACGCTGCTCGCGGCCGGGCGCCGGTGCTCACGACGACGCGACCGCTGATCCCGCCGCGCGCGCCTGCCACGCCGCCCAGCTCCCGAGCGCGAACAGCACCAGCTCGCCGCCGCCCAGCAACAGCGCCCGCAGCGTCACGCCGTCGGAGGCGAGCGAGAGCGCGCGGCCCAGCAGCATCGCCCCGAGCACGAGCTGGAGCGCCAGCAGACCCGTCGGCCAGCGAGCGCGCGAGAGCGAGCACCAGGCCAGGAACAGCGCGACGCCCACGCCCACGCCCCCCATCACGGCGCGCACGTCGCTGCTGCCGGTGGGCCCCCGCACCTCGAGGTCGACGAACGAGGCGAAGGTGGTGGGAGCGAGCAGGAACCCCAGCGCGGGCGCCGCGAAGGCCGCTGCCGCGATCAGGAGCACCGTCCGGACGCGCCTCTCCATCGGATCAGAGGAAATCAGCCGCGTCGGCGCGGCGCCAGTCGGCGCTGCGCACGCGCCAGTCGCCGTCCTCCGCGGCCAGCTCGAAATCGAAGCGGTAGAGGTCGGCGCGCAGCCCGACAAGCGCGGCCGCGTCGGGAATCGGCCGCCCGGCCATCGCCACCAGCACGGTGGCCCGCGCCCGCTGCGGCGCCGGCAGCTCCACCGGCCCGACCCGCGTGAGCAGGTGGACGGTCTGGTTGCGGAAGAAGTTGTAGGTGAGCAGGCGGCCGATCTCGGCCTTGTCGTTGCCGCTCGGGTCGGCGTACGACTCGGACACGAGCTCCTTGAGCGCGGCCAGGTCCTTGGCCTCCGCAGCCGCCTCGGCGTCCGCCAGCAGGGCCCGCACCTGCGCCTCGGGCGACGCCTCGTCGCCCCCGCAGCCCGCCACGCTCGCTACCAGGGCGAGAATCAGCGCGCCGACGAGCCTCCCTGTCCGAGCCACCCCCACGTGCCGAGCGTAGGCCGTATCCTCGACCCGTGCTCCACGTGACGAACGGCGACGTCGCCGCGCAGCGGATCGAGCGCTCCGGACTGCCCGGGACCGTACTGCCCTGGCGCGACGTCCTGCACGACGGCCCGGTGCCCGGCGGCCTCTCCGAGGCCGAGCTGCGCGCGGTGCGTGCCCGCTATCTCGCCAGCCGCGGCACGGGACCCGATGCCCCGGCGATCGAGCGCTCGATCGGCGAGCGCGACGCCGCGCTGGCGCGCTGCGGCGAGCACGACGAGGTCGTGTTGTGGTTCGAGGCCGACCTCTACGACCAGCTCCAGCTCGTGCAGATCCTCGAGCGCCTGGGCCGGATCGAGCAGGCGGCGACCACGACCCTCGTCTGCATCGGCGAGCACTCGGCCGTCGAGCGCTTCGTCGGCCTCGGCCAGCTCGAGCCGGGGCACTTCCCCGCGCTGGCCGAGACGCGCGCGCCCGTCGGACCCGCGCAGCTGACGCTGGGTCGCGCGGCCTGGGAGGCCTTCACCGGCGACGACGCGCGCCGCGTCGAGGCGCTGCTCGCGCGCGACACGGCAGCGCTGCCGTTCCTGGGCCCGGCCTTGCGGCGCTGGCTCGAGCAGCTCCCCTCGGTGCGCAGCGGCCTGGGCCGCACCGAGCGCGTGCTGCTGCAGGCGCTGCGCGACGGCTCGCGCTCGGCGAGCGAGCTGTTCCACGCGCAGGCCGATCAGGAGCGCCATCCGTTCGCCGGCGACCAGTCGGTGTGGGGCACTCTCGAGGCGCTCGCGGCGGAGCCGCATCCGCTGCTGCAGCTCGAGCCCGCGGGCGGGCCGACCGGCGCGGCGCGCGCAACGCTCACCGCCGATGGCGCCCGCGTGCTGGACGGCGCGCGCGATCGCGTCGCGCTTTGCGGCATCGACCTGTGGTGGGGCGGCGTCCACCTCGAGGGCCGCGAGGCCGCGTTCCGCTGGGACGAGGACGCCGCGCGGGTGCGCGCGGCGTAGCTCGTGGACTTCGCTCGCCTGCGGCGCTTGCGGGGTGCCCGCGTAGGGGGGGAGTGCCGGCGCGGGCGCGGCTTGATGGACTTCGCTCGCCTACGGCTCGCTGCGCGCTCTGCCGCTACGCGGCTCCGCTTGCCGGATGCGCAGGGCGTGGCGGAGGGTCGGCACGTCGGCGGTCCAGCGCGGCAGCACGGCCGTGATCGCCAGCTCCTCGAGCGCGCTCACGACCAGCACGCTGGCGGCGAGCCGCAGCAGCCAGGGCTGGTCGAGCACGATCAGCGCCAGCGTGCCGCCGCCCACCAGCCAGGCGGAGAGCTTCGCGCCCCAGGTGTGGTAGCTGGTCAGGCGCCGCCAGCGCAGCAGCCCCGCTCCGATCGGCAGCACGAACGCGGCGAGCGCGACGCCCACCACGGCGGCCTCCGCGCGGATCGCGTCGGGCCACAGCCACCACACGCCGAGCGGCAGCACCGCGTACAGCAGCAGGTCGCCCAGGCTGTCGAGGCGCGCGCCCAGCTCGCTGGTCTGGCCCAGACGGCGCGCCGCGAAGCCATCGGCGACGTCGGTGGCGAAGGCGGCGCACAGGCCGGCCAGGAACAGGCCCGCCTGGCCGCACCAGGCGGCGGCCAGCAGCGCCGGGGCGGCGGCGATGCGAGCACCCGAGAGCAGGTTGGCGACGGTCCAGATCGACGTCATGGGGAGTCTCCTTTGGTCCTGCCGGGCTAACTGTGCGACGCGCGTGCCGAAGAGCGAGAGTGAATGATTCCGGTTTCTTATGAGACAAGTTGCGTACAGCGGACGCATCGGTCCCATACCTGGAACGTCGGGTACCGGGCATCGGCTGTACGCCGCTTCAGCGGTCGGTCAGCGTGCGGGCCAGCGCCTCGGGCGCGGCGAAGAAGGGCGAGTGACCGGTGTCGAGGCTCACCACGGGGGTCGGCTGGGCCGCGACCATGGCGCGCTGGGTCTCGATCGGGACCGCCCGGTCCTGCAGGCACTCGACGTAGAGGCGCGGCACGGTGCCGAAGCTCACGCGGGAGTGCTCGACGGGCATGATCATCGGCCCGACGGGCGCCGGGCACAGCCGCGCGCGCGCCAGCGCGACGTCCGACGCGGGGCAGTCGTGGTAGAAGATCTCCTCGACCCGCTCGAGGTCGAGCGCCAGCCGCGTCTCGCCCACGACGGGACGCAGGTTGCCCTCGAGCGCGCTGGGCCCGCGCGCCGCGATCTCCATCAGCGACTCGCGCGCGCGCGGCAGGAACGCACACACGTACACCAGGCGCGCGAAGCGCTCGGGCGCGTGCTCGGCCGCGCGCGTGATCACGATCCCGCCCATGCTGTGGCCGACCGCGGTGACGGGCTCCGGGTGGGCCTCGATGGCCGCGAGCACGCGCTCGGCGTAGCGCTCCAGCGTGATCTCCTTGGTGGGGGTGTCGTCGTCGCCGTGGCCGGGCAGGTCGGGCGACACTACGCGGTGTCCAGCGGCCTCGAGCAGGGGGGTGAGCCGGTGCCAGCACCAGGCGCCGTGCCAGGCGCCGTGAACCAGAAGGAACACCCCCATCGTCAGACTACGGCGCCGGCCCGCCGGTACCCCCAGGCCACCAGCCGGTGCGTCGCCACCGGGAGCAGGCGCTTGAGCCAGTCGGCGACGTAGGTCTCGGGGCAGATGCGCACGCGCAGCCGGTCGCGCTCGATGGCGCGCACGATACGCGCGGCGGCGTACGCGGGCGGCCGCGCGCGCCGCTCGAACAGCTCCAGCGTGCGGCGGCGCGCCTCCTCGTCGGCGGTGCGACTGTGGCGCACGATCGAGGTGCGGATGCCACCCGGGTGCGCGCTGGTGACGCCGATCGAGGTGTCGCGCAGCTCGGCCCACAGCGACTCCGAGAGCGAGCGGACCGCGTGCTTGGTGGCGCAGTAGGAGCTCTGCGCGGGCAGCCCGATCAGCCCGAACAGGCTCGAGACGTTCACGATGTGCGCCTCGTCGGCGCGGCGCAGGTGCGGCAGGAAGAACTTGCAGCCGTGCAGCACCCCGTAGAAGTTGATGCCCACGATCCAGTCGATGTCTTCGAGGCTCTGCTCCTCGAGGGTGCCGCCGACGGCGACGCCCGCGTTGTTGACCAGCACGTGCACCTGCCCGTGCTCGGCCGCGACCCGATCGGGAAGCGCCGCCATCCGGGCGCGGTCGGCGACGTCGACGACGTGGGTCGAGACGCGGCGACCGGTCTTCCGCGCCCGCTCCGCGGTCTCGGCCAGCCCGACCTCGTTCAGGTCGGCCAGCGCGAGGTGGCAGCCGCGGGCGGCCAGCGCCTGCGCGGTGGCGCGTCCGATCCCGCTCGCTGCCCCGGTCACGACCGCCACCCGGTCCTGCAACGTCCTCACCGGCGCGCCCTCAGCCCTCGCCCAGGAGCCGGTTGGCCGCGGCAGCGAGCTCGAAGTCGCGCTCGGAGATGCCCCCAGCATCGTGCGTCTGGAGGTCGATCACGACGCGACCGTAGACGTTGAACCACTCGGGATGGTGATCGCGCTTCTCGGCCTCCAGGGCCAGCCGCGACATGAAGCCGAACGCCTCGACGAAGTCGGTGAACGCGAGCTCGCGGTGCAGCTTGCCGTCGGCCAGCGTCCAGCCGCCCAGCTCGCCGAGCCGCCGCTCGACCTCCGAGTCCTCGAGCTTGGAAATCGCCATGTCGTGTGTCCTTCGTCCTCCGTGGGGTGGGTCTCAGCGCAGCCCGGGTGGCACCGCGTCCACGGGGACGGTCTCCCACGGGCCGATGAAGTGGAGCGCGCGCACCCAGCGGTCGGCGTGGCGCCAGTAGTAGAAGCCGTCACGGTAGAAGAGGTCGGGGCGCGAGCCGACGCGCCAGGCGCCGCGCTCGGCGTCGTAGACGAGATCCATCCCCTGGTAGTCGTAGTGCGTGCCGTCGGCGGCGATGCCGGGCGGCGGGCCCGCGGGCTCGGGGGCGGCGGGCGGCTCCGACGGACCGCCGGACGCGCACGCCAGCGCGATGGCGGCCGCGAGCCCGGCGCGGCGCAGTGCCCCGCGCGCGCCCTCAGCCACCGGCGCCCTCCAGCAGCCGTTCGAAGAACGCCGCCATCGCCTCGACCTGATCGATCTCGACGTACTCGCGCGCCGTGTGGGCGCGCTCGATCGAGCCGGGGCCCATCACCACGCCGGGCATCCCGTGCTGCTCGAAGACCCCCGCGTCGGTGCCGAACGCCACGGTCGCCGGCTCCCCGGAGCGCGCGTCCGGGGCCAGCGCCGCCTGGCAGGCGCGCACGGCGGGGTGCTCGTCGGGCGTCGCGAGCGGCGGCTTCATCATCTCGCACGATTCGATCGCGACGCCCTCGACGCCGTGGCGCGCGAGCGCGCCGGTGAGGTCGGCGCGCAGGGTGTCGCCGTCCTCGCCCGGCAGCAGGCGGCGGTCGGCCACCAGCCAGGCGCGATCGGGCACGACGTTGGGCGCGTGCCCGCCGCCGGCGAGCCCCACCGAGAGCGTGGCGGCGCCGAGCCGCTCGTCGCGCCGGTCGCCGAGCTCGCCGGCCAGCGCGTCGAGTGCCAGCACGGCGCGCGACATCGCCACGATCGCGTTGCGACCACGCGCGGGATCCGAGGCGTGGCAGGCGCGGCCGCGGGCGCCGAGCCGCGCGAAGGCGATGCCCTTGTGGCGGGTCACCAGGCGCAGGCCGGTGGGCTCGGTGGCCAGCACCCAGTCGGGGCGGCGGCCGCCGAGGTGCTCGATCACGTCGCGCACGCCGCGGCTGCCCAGCTCCTCGTCCGCCTCGCCCACCAGGATCACGTTGCGGCGCAGCGTGCCGCGCGCGAGCACCCGCTCGAGCGCATCCACCAGCGCCGCCATGCCCCCCTTGGTGTCGCAGGAGCCGCGCCCGAACAGGCGGCCGTCCTGCACCTGCGGGTCGAAGGGATCGATCTCCATGCCGTCCACCGGCACGGTGTCGAGGTGGGACGCCACCAGCACCGTGTCGACCGCGTCGCGGGCGCGGGCCTCGGCCACCACGCTGGCGCGGTCGCCGGCGCCGACCACGTCGGCGTCGAGCCCGATGCGGCGCAGCTGCGCGTGCAGGTGCTCCGCGTAGCGGCGCTCGCCGGCCCACTCGGACGGCACGTCGTCGCGATCCATCGGGTTGACCGAGGGGATCGCGACGTAGTCGCGGAGGCGTTCGACCGCGCGGGCGTGTGCCATGCCCGGGAAGCGTAGGGCAGCGGCGGCGGGGCGGCTCAGCCCAGGGCGACCAGCAGCAGGCCGACGGACGCCAGCCCCACGCCCACCCACTTCGGAGCGCTGCGCGGCTCGCCCAGCCAGGCCACGCCGACCACGGCGCCCAGCGGAACGCTGAGCTGGCGGAAGGCGACCACGTAGGTGACGTCGCGCGCGAAGGCCATCGCGACCAGCACCAGCGTGTAGGACGCGAACATGCCGGCGCCGACCGCGAACGCGGGCCGCAGCGCGCCGCGCCGCAGCTCGGGCCAGGCCGCGCGCTCGGACGGCACCAGGGCGACGTACGCCAGCAGCCAGAGCGCTGTGCTGTACGCCTCGAGCGGTGCCCAGAGCAGCGCGGCGCCGGTCGCGTCGAGCGGCGCGCCGGGCAGGCCGCGCAGCAGGCGCAGGGCGTGGTCGTCGAGCAGCGAGTAGCCGGCGGTGCCGAGGGCCGCGAGCAGGGCGAGCGCACAGCAAGCGTTGGCGTAGCGGCCCGGCCGCAGCTCGGCGAAGCGCCGCAGCGGCAGTGCCAGGCCGCCGGCCACGATCAGGACGATGCCGGCCCCGACGGCGGGGCCCAGCGCGCCGCCGCGCCCCAGTGCGAACGCGGCCGCGAGCAGCAGCACCGGCGGGAAGGAGCGCGCGATCGGGTACGCCACCGACAGCTCGCCGGCGCGATAGGCGCCGGCCAGCGCCACGAAGTAGAGCGCCTGGCACAGCCCGGTCGCGGCGAGCGAGAGCCAGGCCTCGGCCGGCAGCTCGGGCAGGTGCCCCGCGTAGGCGACCAGCAGCGGCAGCAGGCACACCCCGCCCAGCGCGTTCGCCGCCAGCATGAACCCAGCCGACGGCCGCTGCAGCTTCCCCGCCGCATTCCACCCGACGTGGAGCAGCACCGACAGCCCGACCAGCAACGCAGCAGTCCCGGACATGGCGGTTCGGAATCGGGGGGGGGGGGGTTTTTTTTTTTTAAAAAAAAAAAAAAAAAAAAAAAAAAAAAAAAAAAAATATAAAAAAAA
>JASJBO010000148.1 GCA_030066475.1 Myxococcota bacterium | reverse complement strand
TGGTTAGAGCGCCGGCCTGTCACGCCGGAGGTTGCGGGTTCGAGTCCCGTCCGCCCCGCCACAAGTCCCTGAAATCGTTCATGATTTCGGCTTTCTGGGGAACCCGCGCGCCCCGTCGTAAGTGCCCGGTTTCCCACGGCTTCTCGGGCCCTTGAGCACAACGTGAGCACAGCATGTGACAGCTATGCTGTCACAGTGCTATCCAGCGTCTCATGGCCGATGACGCGCGCATGACCGTGCGCCTCGATCCCGCGACGCGCCGCAAGGTCGAACGCCTCGCGGCGCGCGACGGGATCTCGCTCAACGAGGCGCTGAACCGGCTTCTCCAGCGCGCGCCGGATGAGGAGCAGCCTCCCGCGCGCCGCCGCCGCTACCGGCTCAAGCCGCGCCAGGTGGGATTCGGGTTCGACATCGCCCGGGCGAAACACCTGGCCGCGGAGATGTCCGATGAAGAGGTGCTTCGCAAGCGGAAGGCGCGCCGTTGAAGATCGCGGACGTGCAGATCCTCTTCTACGCGATCGACCCGACCTCCGACTTGCACGAGCTCGCCGCCCACTGGCTCGAGGACGCGATCAACGCGAGCGAGCCGTTTGGCCTCGCCTGGCCGACGATCACTCAGTTCCTTCGGCTCGGAACGAACCCCGCATTCCCCGGGCACATGAACGATGAAGAGGCGATGGGATGGGTGGAAGAGTGGATCGAGGCCGGGGTCGAAGTGATCGGGGACGCCGACCTGCGTTGGGGGCTCTTCCTGGAACTCGCTCTCGCGTCGCGACGTTCCCTCCGCAACGCGATCGACGATGCCTACCTCGCGGCGCTGGCGATTTCGCGAGGCACCACGCTGGCCTCCTTCGACCGGGACTTCGAGGCCTTCGTGCGGCATGGGCTGCGCTGGGAGGATCCTCGGAGCCCATAGTTCCGGGCCGTCAGCGTTCGAAGCTCGGGTCTTTGCAGTTCTGGCCTTCGGAGGGGGCCCCCCTGGATCTCCCCCGTTTCCCGCACGCCCTCCATTCCGCCATCCCGTTCAAGGCTCTGGCCCAGACCGCCGAGGTGGTGTTGCCTCTCGATGCTGATCCGCCGGGGAGGGAGTGCCGGCAGCGATGTCCGAGCCCCTGAAGCTCGCCCGCGTCGAAGCGGCGGCGCCGGACCAGGCGTCGCTCACGGCCGCCCGCAAGCTGTTGCGCAAG
This sequence comes from Myxococcota bacterium, assembly GCA_030066475.1. The sequence continues at coordinate 12,633 of JASJBO010000148.1, read as the reverse complement.
GACAAGTGGCCGGCGCTGCACGTGAGCGCCGATGGGGCCCTGATCTGGGGTGAATGCCAGGGGTCGGGCTCTTCTCCCTACCGGATGGCCGTCGAGCTCCAGGATCTCGGCGCCAAGTGCTCGTGTCCCAGCCGAAAGTTTCCGTGCAAGCACAGCCTGGCGCTGATGTGGTGGCGGGCCGAGGAGCCCGGGCACTTCAGCGAGGCGGCGCTGCCCGAGTGGGTGGACGATTGGCAGTCGCGCCGGCGTAGAGGCCCGGGCGGCGCGAGCGGGGGCGAGGGCGATCCCGGCGCTGCCAAGAAGGAGGCCGGGCCGACGCCCAGCGTCGCGGCCACCGCCCGGAGCGAGGCGCCGAAGGCGCCCAAGGATCCTGCCTTGGCGGCCGCTCAGCGTGCGCGCAACAAGGCGCGGCGCGAGCAGTCGATCGCCCGCGGTCTCGACGAGCTCGATCGCTGGATCGCGGACCAGCTCGACCGGGGGCTCGCTGCGTTCGGAGGCGCGGCGGCCGAGCAGTGCCAGATCGCCAGCCAACGGCTGGCCGACGCCAAGGCCACGGGTCTGGCGACCTGGCTCGAAGGACTGCCGGGCCTCTACTTCTCGACCCCCGAGCCGGAGCGCCACGACCTGCTCCTGGAACAGCTGGGCGGGCTGCACCTGCTCGCCGAGGCCTATCGTCGACAGGACGCGCTACCAGAGGCGCTGCGCAGCGACGTACGTCGAATCGTCGGCTGGTCCACGACGCGGGCCGAGCTGCTCCAGGACGCGCAGGCGTTGCGGCTGCCGGGAGAGTGGATCGTGCTGGCGGCCCGAACGCGAGCCCTTCCCCAGAAGCTGGTCCGCTGCGAGACCTGGCTGGTCGCGCGGGCACCGGACGTCGCGCCACGCTTCGCGTTGCTGCTGGACTTCGTGCCACCGGCGGGCGCGGGCGGCTGGCTGCCGCTGGCGCCCCCCGGCCACGCGATCCAGGCGGAGCTCGTCTTCCAGCCGTCGGCGACTCCGCTCATCGCGCTGGTCGGCGAGCAGAGCGGGAGCGGCACGCCGGCTCCGTTGCCCGCGACCCTTCCGCCCCTCACGGAAGCGCTCGCGGGCTACGACGCAGCGCTGGCTGCGAACCCGTGGCTGCCGGCGTGGCCGCTCGCAGCAGGCCCGTTGCGCGTGCAACGCGACCGGGCCGGGGCCCTCTGGGCGGACGATGCCGATGCGCTCGCGCTGCCCCTGCACGAGGAAGCCGAGGTCGAGGCGTCGACGCTCCTGCGTGTCGGCGAGGTCCAGCTCTTCGGTCTCTTCGACGGCCGTCGCCTGTGGCCGCTGGCGGCACAGACGCCGATCGGCCCGTGGTGGATGGAAGCGTCCGGAGGCGCGGGCCCGTGAGCGCGGCGAGCTGGGATCGGGAGGCGGCGCGCCGGACGCTGATCCTCGGGCAGGGTCGCCAGGAGCTGGCCTTGCCCGAGGGCTTCGAGCGAGGGGATGCGTCGCGCTCGGCGCTCGGCTTCGCGGCGGCGCTGGGACTGCGCAGTCGCTTCGACCGCGCGGCCCGACCGGATCTGATCGAGTCGGCGCCCGTCGACTGGAGCGAGAGGCGTCTGCTCGGGCCGGTGCAGCGCGCTCGGCTGCGCGCGCTGCTCGGGGATGGTCGGGACGTACGCGAGGTCGTGGCCCTTCGCGTGCTCGACGAGACGCACCAGCACGGCTGGAGCCTGCACCCCTTCGACCTTCCGCGCCTGACGCGCTTGATGCGCTTTGATTCGGAGCGGCTCGATGCGGAGGCCGCCCTCTGGCTGGCCTCGCAGAGCGGCTCTGCGGCGCGCGGGGCGGGCAAGTCGACGCCGGGCGACGAGGACCGGTGGGAGGACTTGACGCCGGTCCAGCGCGCAGGTCACCTGCGGCGGCTTCGCGAGCGTGATCCCGGGGCCGCGCGGGCGCTCTGCGAGGCCGAGATCGGCAGCCAGACCGCGACCGTTCGCTGCAAGTGGCTGCAGGCGATGTCGGTCGGTCTCGGCTCCGAAGACGTCGCCTTCCTCGAGCCCTTCGCCGCGGATCGGGCGAAGTCGGTGGTCCAGGCGGCGACGCAGCTGTTGATCCGGATCCCGGGTACGCGCTTCTACGACGAAGCGCTCGCGGAGGCCCGCTCGCGGCTGCGCGCGAGCGGCAAGAGGCTCACGCGGCGCAAGAAGCAGCTGGATCTCGTCACGCCAAAGCACCTGAAGGCGCGCGAGCGCTGGGACTGGATCTTCCAGTCCTTCTCCGGCGTCGATCCCGCGGCGCTGGCCGCCTCCTTCGACGTGGCCGAAGTCCAGCTCGCCGACGCGGTTCGCGATCCGAGCCTCCGCGCCGCGCTCTACTACGCCGCGGTCACCGAACACCGGGCCGAGCTGGCGGGGAAGCTCGGCGCGACCGTGCCCGAGGACGAGATGGCCACGCTCCTCGCGCGGGGCTTCGATCGCGCGGAGCCGATGGATGCGCGCGCGCGAGAGATTCTGGCGGACACCGCGTTGCTGCCGGAGCGCGCAAGCGATCTCCGCGTCGCCCTCTCGAATCTCGGTCACTTCTACCGTCTCTTCCGCATCCCGATCTCGCAGGCGCGTGCCGACGCGATGCTGGCGTCGAAGGAGGTGCATCGAGGCCTCGAGAAGATCGGCGACGAGAAGCAGCCCGTCGAAGAGGCCCTGCTGCCGAACTGTGTCGCGGCGCTCCCGCGCGCGCGACTCGCCCGGGCCGTCGAGCTACTCGAGACGCTTCCGCTGGCCGTGATGGCGGAGGCGCGAGACCTGGCCCTGCTGCTGACCAGCCTCGCCGAGGGCGAGCAGCCCGCATGAAGAGGACCGGGACCGCTGGCCGGTCGAGAGGAGAACCATGTCCACCGAGACCCTGACCCAGAGTGCCGAGGATCGTTATGCGGACGAGCTCCAGGCCCTGGCCGACGCCGACCACGGCGCGCGGCCCGAGCAGTGGAGGCTCTCGCCCCAGTCGGTCGTGACCTACCTGATGGGAGGTCGCGTGGGCAACACCGAGATCACCCCGAAGTACGTCGGCAACCAGCGGCTCATCGAGGCCGCGGTAGCGACACTGGCGACCGACCGTGCGTTGCTGCTCGTCGGCGTGCCGGGCACCGCCAAGAGCTGGGTCTCGGAGCACATGGCCGCAGCCATCTCCGGAAACTCCCGGCGCATGATCCAGTGCACGGCCGGCACCGACGAGAACCAGATCCGCTACGGCTGGAACTACGCGCAGCTGCTGGCCAAGGGGCCTTCGCGCGAGGCGATCGTGCCGACGCCGTTGATGACCGGGATGGAGCAGGGCGCCCTGGTGCGACTCGAGGAGCTCACGCGGATGAGCTCCGACGTGCAGGACACGCTGATCACGGTGCTCTCCGAGAAGACGCTGCCGATCCCCGAGCTCGACGAGCAGGTGGTGGCCAAGCGGGGATTCAACGTGATCGCTACGGCCAACAACCGCGACAAGGGCGTGAACGAGCTGTCCGCCGCGTTGAAGCGCCGTTTCAACGTGGTGACGCTGCCCCTGCCTGCGACCCTGGAGGAGGAGACCGAGATCGTGCAGATGCGGGTGGCCGCGATCGGCGGCGGCCTCGAGCTGCCGGAGGTCCAGCCGATCGAGGGGGAGATCGAGCGGGTCGTCACGATCTTCCGCGAGCTGCGCGAGGGGCTGAGCCGCGACGGCAAGCTCAAGCTCAAGTCGCCCTCGGGCTCGCTGTCCACCGCGGAGGCGATCGGCGTCACGATCGGCGCCTGGGCCGAGGCCGGCTATCTGCGGGGCGGCGTGCTCGACGCCGAGAGCCTGGCGGCGCAGGTCGTCGGTGCCGTGGTGAAGGATCCCGCCGCCGACGGCGTCGTGCTGCAGGAGTATCTCGAGAACGTGGTCCGTCGACGCAAGGGGTGGATCGACCTCTACCACGCGATCCGCGAGGTGCTCTAGCTAGGCCAGCCGTCTGGAGCCAGCGTTCGATGCGAGCAACGCGAGCGAGTGGCGACGAGGTGGACGCATAGCGATGGACGAGCGGGTACACGTCCTCGGCATCCGGCATCATGGGCCCGGATCGGCGGCCAGCGTGCTCAGCGCCCTCGAGGCGTTGGGGCCGAGCTGTGTGCTGATCGAGGGACCGCCGGAGGCCGATGCGTTGATTCCGCTCGCGGTGGTGCCCGGGATGCGCCCGCCGCTGGCGATCCTGACCTGGGCGACCGGCGATGTCGAACTCGCGCGCTTCCACCCCTTCGCCGAGTACTCCCCCGAGTGGTGCGCGATGCGCTGGGCGATCGGTCAGGGCGTGCCCGCCCGCTTCATCGATTTGCCGACGGAGGTGGTGCCGCCAGCTGAGGACGTTGCCGAGGTGCCGGACGAGGCCGGCGGGGCGCCGGAGGGCGCGGGCGATACGCCGGAAAAGGCCGGCGATCTGTCGGAAGACGCCGATGTGGTCGACGCCGAGCTCGATGTCGATCCCGCCGAGGAGATCCGGCGCGATCCCCTCACGCATCTGGCGCGCATCGCGGGCCACTCCGATGGCGAGAGCTGGTGGAGCACGCTGGTCGAGCAGCACGTGCACTCGCCCGACGTCTTCATCGCGATCCACGACGCCATGGCCGCACTGCGCGAGGCCGCCGAGAGGGAGCCGAGCGGGGCGGGGGCGACGGGTGAGGCCGACGGCGCTTCGCCGCCCGCTGCTGGCGACCGCGACGACGAGCGGCGCGAGGCCTTCATGCGCCAGCAGATCCGCGCGGCGCTGAAGGCGTCCGAAGGGGCGATCGCCGTGGTCTGCGGTGCCTGGCATGCGCCGGCGCTGACCGCGACGGTCCCCCTCGCGCAGGACCGCGCCACCCTGAAGGGCTTCAAGAAGGCGAAGACCGAGAGCTGCTGGGTGCCCTGGACCGATCGAAGGCTCGCCTTGCGCAGCGGCTACGGCGCGGGGGTCGTCGCGCCGGGCTGGTATCGACACCTGTGGCAGCAGTTCGAGGACGGCCGCCCGGCCATCGACGGTGTCGCGCGGTGGCAGACCCGGGTGGCGCAGCATCTGCGCAGCGCGGGACACACGGCGGCGACCGCCTCCGTGATCGACGCGACGCGGCTGGCGACGACCCTCGCCGCGCTACGCGGCCGGCCCGTGCCCGGTCAGAGCGAGATGCGCGACGCGAGCCTGGCCACGCTCTGTCACGGCGAGCCGGCCTTCCTACGTGTCATCGAAGACGAGCTGATGATCGGCGAGCGCGTCGGCCACGTCGACGCGCTCGTGCCGCAGCCGCCGCTGCAGGCGGACCTCGCCCGCTGGCAGAAGAGGCTACGCCTCAAGCCGGAAGCGGTCGAGAAGGAGATCGCCGTCGACCTTCGCACCAGCGCCGGCATGGCGAAGTCCGAGCTGCTGCATCGGCTGAATCTCATCGACGTCGCCTGGGGCACGCTCGTCGATGCTTCCGCGGGGCGCGGCACCTTTCGCGAGGTCTGGCGGCTGCTGTGGGAGCCCGAGCTCTCGGTCAAGCTGGCGGAGGCGTTGATCTGGGGCCACACGATCCAGCACGCGGCCACCCAGCGCGCCGCGAGCATCGCCGAGGAAGAGCGAGACGCCGCCAGGCTCGCCGAGGTGGTTCGCGGCTGTCTGCTCGCCAATCTGCCGGACGCGGCCGAGGCCGGCATCCGCGCGCTGCAGGCGGTGGCCGTGTCTTCGGGCGATCTGCCCGGGCTGATGCCGGCCGTGTCCCCGCTGACCGACATCCTGCGCTATGGAACCGCGCGCGAGCTTCCGATCGACGCGCTGCGCAAGCTGGTCGAAGGCATCGTGATCGAGGTGGCCGCCGGGCTCGTCTACGTCTGCCGCGGTCTGGACGCGGAGCAGGCCGAGTCCATGCGCGCCGCGATCGCGGGCTTCGACCGCAGCGTCGATCAGCTGGAGAGCGAGTACCTCGCCGGGCAGTGGCACGGCGCGCTCCATGCCGTCTGCAGCGATGCCCGGTGCGCCCCGGGTGTCTGCGGGCTCGCGCAGCGCCTGCGCTACGACAAGGGTCTGGAGGACGCCGAGACCACCGCCGCCGCTCTGTCTCGCGCCCTCTCGCCTTCGATCCCGCCGGCGGAGGCCGGCGCCTGGCTGGAGGGCTTCCTGGGCCAGAGCGGCGACGTACTGCTCCACGACGCGGCGCTCCTCGGCTGCGTCGACGCCTGGATCGTCGGCCAGGGCGAGGAGCCGTTCGTCGAGCTGCTGCCGATGTTGCGTCGGGCCTTCTCGAACCTAGATGCGACCCTGCGCAGCCGGCTGCTCGACCAGCTGCTGGGCGCGCGGGCCGACGCGCGTGGGCTCGTCGTCGTCGAGTCGGACTCGCGCGCCGATCGGGCCTTCGAGCGTGCGCGACCCCTGCTCGAGCGCATCCTGGGTCTCGCCCCGGCGGCACCTGAGGTCACACAGCAGGAGGGCCACGATGGCTGACGCAGCCGAGCGGGCCAGGCGTTGGCGCCTCGTGCTGGGCGTCGACGGCGACGACGCGTCGGCTCGGGTCTTGCTGGGCGCGGCCGACCAACGCATCGACGCCGCGCTCGCAGCGCTCTACGGCGAGTCGCCGAGCAGGTCGTCGTCGCGAGGACGCCGCGGGGGCCTCGGCGGCTCCGCGCCCCGGGTCTCACGCTGGCTCGGCGACATCCGCGAGTACTTCCCGACGCCCGTGGTCCAGGTGATCCAGCGCGACGCCTTCGAGCGCCTCGGCCTGCGCCGCATGCTCCTGGAGCCCGAATTCCTGGCGAGCCTCGAGGCCGATGTTCACCTGGTTGCCGATCTCATGAGCCTGGGGCAAGCGATCCCCGACAAGACCAAGGACACCGCGCGCGAGGTCGTGCAGAAGGTCGTCGACGAGCTGATGGCGCGGCTGCGCCGCAGGACCGAGGAGACGATCCGAGGTGCCATCAACCGTGCGCGCCGTACGAAGCGCCCGCGCTTCGCCGACATCGATTGGGGCCGCACGATCACGGCCAACCTGCGCTACTACCAGCCGGAGCATCGGACCGTGATCCCCGAGCGGCTGGTCGGGTTCAAGCGTCGCTCGCGCAGCCAGACGGACCTCGAGCACGTGCAGCTCTGCGTCGACCAGTCCGGCTCGATGGCGACCTCGGTGGTCTACAGTTCGATCTTCGCCGCGGTGATGGCGTCGCTTCCCGGTGTCGACACACAGCTCGTCTGCTTCGACACAGCGATCGTAGACCTGACCGAGCAGCTCGAGGATCCCGTCGACGTGCTCTTCGGCGTGCAGCTCGGGGGCGGGACCGACATCAACCAGGCAGTCGCCTACTGCGAGGAGCGCATCCAGCAGCCGAGCCGGACGCACTTGATCCTGATCACCGACCTGTGCGAGGGCGGTGACGCGTCGGCGCTCGTCGACCGCCTCGGACGCTTGATCGAAAGCGGCGTGGGTGTGATCGTGCTGCTCGCGCTGAGCGACGAGGGTCATCCCTACTACGACAAGCAGCTCGCCAACCAGGTCGCCGCACTCGGCGCACCCGTCTTCGCGTGCACGCCCGACCAGTTCCCGGATCTGATGGCCACGGCCCTGGGCGGTGGCGACGTGGCCGAGTGGGTCTCCGGCCTGGGCGACGCCGCGCGGCCAGAGCCCGACGTCTAGCGCCGTCCGCGCAGGGTCGAGCCTCGGACACGCCTCGAGGGCACCTAAGTCGCCTCTTCGAGCTCGCAGTGGCGGGCAAGCAGCGCCGAGGTGATTGCGTCGCGCGCCGCGATGCTCCCCGGCCGTGAGCACACCTTGAGCACGGGGCCCGCGGGGAAAACCCTCACGATTCCGGGACTTTATCGTCGGAGTCCGCGGGTTCGAGTCCCGTCCGCCCCGCCACAAGTAGCTGGATTCGCTGAGGAATTCGCGTTCTGGCGGTGCTTGGTTCGGCGATTTGGTTGCGCTTGGTTGTGTCGACGAGCGTTTGATTTCGGGCTGCTGACGCCCGCATCCGCGCAACCCGCCGAATCGGTTTGAGCACCAGGCTTCGAACCTGGGGGTCGGGGGTTCGAATCCCTCCCGGCGTGCCATTTTCCGCGCGCGCAGACTTGGACCTTGCGGGGAAACTCAGGTCGCTGAGGCCCGACCGTGCAGTCCGCGCGCTCACCTGGGCGGCGCAGCGGACGCGTCCTGCTCCGACTCCTCGCGCGCGATGCGCTCGAGGGTCGCCTGCACCTCCGGCGTCTGCGAGGTGATCCGCGTTTCGCCGCTCCGCTTGAATCGGAAGTCGCAGTGGCTGCAGCCGTCGGCCAGCGTCTGGGTCCGGATCAAGCCCCATCCGAGCCCCGCCCGTGCAGAAGCGGGACACGGAGCTCTGGGCCCATGTCGGCGACCCACGCCTGCGCAGCCTCGCGCTGACGAGCTGGATTCGCTGTCGGATCTGCGCCGCGAGCCTGGAGCAGATGGACGCCGAGTTCGTCGCGATCGGGGAACTCGTCGACGCGCAGCTCGCCGACGCGACCTGAGCGCACGGCGGGACCGATGGATTGCGGGCGCTGCGCGGCTGCAGGTACTCGCGGATCGCTGACACCGCTGTAGGTTGATGACGTCAGGGTGGGTGTCCAAAAGAATCCCGCCCCTCTGTCCCACCCCTCACAGCAGGCGGGTGGAGCGCCCGCTCGCCATGATGCTCCTCCATTACGTCAGCTGCCGAGCGATCTGTGCGAGCCTTCCGACCCTGTCGTAGGCTCTGCAAGGACCCTGCGGGACGAAACGGGTGCCCGTCATGGCGGAATGGCGTGAAACGCTCCACATGGAAGGTCAGTGCATTCGGTTTCAGCCGAACAGCCCCGTTGTCTTTCCTATTCACTGCATGGTGAGGCTGCTGTGATGGAGCGAGATACCATTGAACCCTTAGTTCTTTATGGCTGCGAGATTTCCTATTTCACGGGGAAGCTGGAGCACTACTTCCGCATCAAGGGCATTCCCTACCGACTGCAGCCCATGACCGAGCGCTATCGCAAGCTGGTGGGGGAGGGTACCGGGTCTACCCAGATGCCTGCGGTGCAGCTGGCGGACGGGCGCTGGATGAGCGATTCCACCCCTATCATCCAATGGTTCGAGGAGCAGTACCCGGAGACGCCGGTAATTCCCCACGACCCGCTTCAGCGCTTCTTCAGCCTGTTGCTGGAAGACTACGCGGATGAGTGGTTGTGGCGCCCGGCGATGCACTACCGCTGGTACTACCGCGAGGGGGCCATGTGGGCCGGCACCCACCTGGCGGAAGAGCTGCTGCCGGACACGCGCGCGCCGGCATTCCTCAAGCGCTGGCGGCTGATTCGCCGGCAGCGGGGCGGCTATACCATGGGTGACGGTATTACCCCGTCCCAGGTGCCGGGTGTCGAGGCCATCTACCTGCGCACACTGGCCCAGCTGCAGGCCATACTGAGCCGTCGGCCCTTCCTGCTCGGAGAGCGCCCGAGCCTGGCCGATATCGGATTTACGGGTCCCTTCTTCAGGCACTTCGGGCTGGACCCGGTGCCGGCGGAAATCATGCGCCAGCAGGCGCCGGCGGTCTGGGAGTGGCTGGCCCGATCGTGGAACAGGCAGCTGGAAGACAGTGACGGCGGTTTGCTGGACGGTGTGCCACCGGACTGGGGTCCGATACTGGATGAAATCGGCGGTCACTACCTGCCCTACCTGTGCGCCAACCTCGAGGCGATAGTGGCGGGAGAACAGCGCTTCGATGCGGATATCGGGGGCGTCAGCTACCGCGGGGCGCGCTCGTCAAAATACCGGGTCTGGGTATTGAAGCGACTGCGTGAGCACTTCGATGACCTGGGCGGTGAGGCCCGTGACGCGGCGCGGCCGCTGCTGGAACAGCATCGCTGCTGGGAGCCCCTGTGGCGCCACCACGAGCTGCCGGTCGGTGACGAGTTCTGTGGCCGCCTCCCTTTCCACGCGGATGCCAAGATGATCGATGTCTACGAGGGCCAGTAGCCCGGTACATAAACTGCGCACGGATGATCTGGCTCACTGTCCCGGGACCGGTATTGGGCTAGCCTGGGCCGGAGCGGTGAGCTCGAATCGGAGAGAGGTCACTCTCCCCTGCGAAGCCGCTCGTCGATGCGGCGACGCACGTCGGCGATCGCCTCGGCGCCGTCTCGGAGCTCGCCACGCTCCTCGGCCGCCACGCCTTCCGCGATCTGGCTGCGCAGAACATCGCGCTGGGAGGCGAAGAGCTCCTCGCGCTCATGGAGCAGACGGAGCGCCTCGCAAACGACTTCATCGACCGACTGGAAGTGGCCGGCCTCGAGCTGGGCTCGGACCAGTTCCGGTTCTCGCTCGCGCCCAGTCCGAGTTGGTCGCGCGTGGCTGACTAGGGCCCGCCAACCCTCTCTGCGCTCCAGGCAGGGGGAAGTCTCGGAGAAGTTGGGATACAACGGGATACAAACCTCATCTCTTCGGACCCCTGCGTTTCCGCGGGGTTACAGCCGGAGGTTGTAGGTTCGAGTCCCGTCCGCCCCGCCATAGGTGCCCGATTTCGTTGGAGTTTTCGAGCACCTTTTCGGCCCTTGAGCACACCTTGAGCACATTCTCGGCTCTGGTGGCGGTCGCGGCGCCGGGCGTGATGCGCTCCGAATGCCTCTACGAGCGCCGAGTCGGCGAGCTTCGCGTAGCGCTCCGTTGAACGGACGTCGCGGTGCCGCAGCATCCGGCGCACCAGCTCGAGCGGCATCCCCGAGGAGTGCCAGCGACTCGCGCTCGAGTGCTTCGTGCCCTCGTACATCCGAACCTTCACGCCGACCGCCCGAGCAGCTCGGTTCCACTCCTCGTGCAGGGTATTGGCGATCCAACGACGCTCGAGGTTTCTGCTGATCGGATGCGGGTGTTGGCGGGCGTCGTCGCTCGCTACCAACTGATTTCGGCGGGAAGACCGAGGCATCCCGCGTCGCCGCGTCAACTCGTGGGCCAGGCCCAGGGTTCCAACCGTCGGCTGTCACACCCGATCTCAGCTCGATCTACTCTCTCCCGGCAGCTCGATCCGGCGCCGCGGCATCTCCTGCTGTCGGAGCCGGAGCTTGTCGGCGCGCTCTGCTACGAGCGACGTGTGGTCCTCGTCGTAGGAGAAGCAGGTGTTGCGCATGCCCGGGATCTTCGACATGACGTTCTGATGGCGGCGTCCGGGGTCGTCCTCGCGTTCGCGCTGATCGGCCGGGACCGAGGAGAAGAAGCGCACGAAGTGGAGCTGGTAGGCCGCCTGGGCGATCTCCACCACGAGTTCCGAGACGCGGTGGCAGCCGCCCCGACCGCCGACGCGCTTGCGCGCCTCCAGGGTGAAGCCCCGCTCCACGCGCATCCCGACCAACGACTCGATGTTCGGGTGCGTCATGTTGCAGATGTTGGTGAAGGGGCCGTTCCTGACCTCGGAGCGCGCTGCCACGATTTCGAGTGTGGGGTGGACCAGCTCGACCTCGGCGTGTACGTCGTGGATCTCGTCCTGGAGGATCGCCTCGATCAGGAAGCGATCACCCTCGATGGGATAGATGTCGACCTGCTTGGTACGGTGATAGATGGCGCTGACTTCGCGTTCTCGGCTGGGCATTCTCGGAGACCTGTCGGCTTTCGCCGGTAGTGGTTGAGTTCACGGCTCGTAGAGGGCCAGAAGGATCTGGGCCACGCGTGAGAAGTCCCGATCCAACGTGACGAGCTCTGTCGCATGTTCCATGGCGCTCGCCGCAATCCAGAGGTCGTTGGTAGGGATGGGCTGACCGGACGAGCGGAGGCTGGCGTAGATGACGGCATATCGCTCCGCGGTGGCCTCGCCGATCCGGACGAGTCGAACCCGTGGGCTGGCGCGGAACAGGTCGAGCTCTTCGCGATTGCGGCGCGCCTGGCGCCCGGCTTCGAACCCGCCGAGGAGCTCGCCCAGCACGATCGCGGGCAGGAGGATCTCCTCGGCCCTTCGAAGATGGTTCACCACGCCGGCGTGTCCCCGTTTGAACGCCGAGTAGCCCGAAGTGTCGAGGGTGACCCGGCTCATCGCCAGAGCTTGGGATCCACCTGACGCTGGGCGTGGAGATTCTCGTCGAAGCGAGTCGCCTCCGACTTGGACCAGGTCCCGGCCAACTCGTCGAGGTCGTCGTACTCGATGGGCGCCGCCGATTCCGTCAGGCCCAGTCGCTCCGCCAGCAGGGCCAGGACCGTCTTGTTGAGGCTCTGGCCGCGGCGGCGCGCCTCTCTTTCCAAGGCTGCTCGCAAGCGCGCGCTGATCGAGCGGATCGTGAGCTGTTTCGTTGCAGGCACGATCCGAATCATTATGCATGCACAAAATGATGTCAACGACCTTCCGGCGCTAGGCGCGGGATACAACGGGATCCACGTCTCAGTCCTCCGAATCCCCGCGTTTCCAATGGGTACAGCCGGCGGCGGTCGGTTCGAGTCACGTCCGCCCCGGCGCGATCCAGGGAGCTGAGACGAGGTCGGCGCCCAGCGTGGGTGTAGGCGGCGAGCTGTCGACGGAGAGCCACCTCGACGAGGGCTTGCTCGCCCCGCCTGCGGAAGCACGCGGGGATCGACCGAAAGAGCGCGGCCACGAATGAGAGTAGGACCACCGATATTGAGTGCGCACACCTGGCCCGGACCATACGCCCGCGAGCTCTCGCAACCTCAATCGTAGCGCGAAGGCACATAGATGGCCGTC
>JASJBO010000147.1 GCA_030066475.1 Myxococcota bacterium | reverse complement strand
GCCCCTACGCGGGCACCCCGCAAGCGCCGAAGGCGCGCGCAGCGAGGCGAAGCCGAGCGAAGTCAAACAGCTGGACTCCGCTCGCCTGCGGCTCGCTGCGCGCTCCGGCTTCGCCTCCGCTTGCGGCTTCCCTCTCCGGGCCACCTCGGCGCTGGCGCGGAGGTGCTACTTGGTCGGGGAGCCGGTCGGGATCTCGCGGAAGGGCTTGTCCTTGTCGACGCGGATCTCGGGCGGCAGGCGCAGCACGCGCTCCGCGATCACGTTGCGCAGGATCTCGTCGGTGCCGCCGGCGATGCGCAGGCCCGGCGAGCCCAGGTACATCTCCTGCCAGAGCGCTTCCTGCGGCGACAGGGACTCGTCGAGCGAGGCGCCCATCGCGCCCTGCAGCTCGAGCCCGAAGGCCGCCATGTCCTGGCCCATCGGGGCGCCGATCGCCTTGCCGATCGAGCCCTCGGGCCCGGGCGTGCCCCCGCGCAGGATGGCGCTGAGCGTGCGGTAGCTGGTGTACTGGAGGCCCTTCGAGGTGATGTAGAAGTCGGCCAGCTTCTGGCGCACCGCCGAATCCTCGATGGCGGGCCGGCCGCCGCGTCGCGTCTCGCGCGCCAGCCGGAACAGGTCGCGCAGCCGGCCGCTGCTCGAGCCGGCGCCGATCGCCACGCGCTCGTTCATGAGCGTCGTGATCGCGACGCGCCAGCCGTCGCCCTCGGCACCCAAGCGATGCGAGTCGGGCACGCGCACGTCGGTGAAGAACACCTCGTTGAAGCCGGTGGCGCCGTTGATCTGCTTGATCGGGCGGATCTCGACGCCGGGCGCGTGCATGTCCACCACGAAGTAGGTGAGCCCCGCGTGCTTCGCCAGGTTCGGGTCGGTGCGCGTGACGATCATGCCCCAGTCGCAGAAGTGGGCGCCGGTGCTCCAGATCTTCTGGCCGTTGATGATCCAGTCGTCGCCGTCGCGCACCGCGCTGGTGCGCAGGCCGGCCAGGTCGCTGCCGGCGTCGGGCTCGCTGAAGAGCTGGCACCACACCACCTGCCCGCGCGCCATGTCGCGCAGCCAGCGCGCCTTCTGCTCGTCGGTGCCGTGCGACATCAGCGTGGGACCCAGCATCCCGTGCCCGATCCCGTAGATCGCCGGAGGGGTCTCGAACTTGCCCTCCTCCTGGCCCCAGATGACGTTCTCCATGCGGCCCAGACCCTGACCGCCGAACTCCTTCGGCCAGGTCAGCACCGCCCAGCCCTCGTCGAACTTCTTGGCCTGCCAGGCCTTGGCCGCGGCGATCGCGGCGTCGTCCTCGCGCTCGCCCAGCATGCTGGGGGCGGTCACGTTGGGATCGCGCAGCGTGGCGTTGGCCTCGAGCCAGGCGCGGGCCTTGGCGCGGAACTCGGCTTCCTGCGGCGTGTCGTCGAAGTTCATGGTCGGGTCCTCTCCCTCTCGTCGCCGTCAGGCCGCGTCGCGGGCCTCGAGGCGCTGCACCAGCTTCTCGCGCCACGCGCTGGCGGTGCCGAGCACCGAGCCCAGCCACTGCGCGCGCCGGTAGAACAGGTGGCAGTCGTACTCCCAGGTGAAGCCGACGCCGCCGTAGATCTGGATCATCTCCTCGCCCGCCAGCCGGAACGCGTCGCTGGCCGCCGCGCGCACGGCGCAGGCGGCGATCGGCAGCTCGTCGTCGGCCTCGGACAGCGCCCAGGCGGCGTAGTAGCCGTTCGAGCGGGCCAGCTCGATCTTCGCGTACAGGTCGGCCATGCGGTGCTTGATCGCCTGGAACGAGGCGACCGGGCGGCCGAAGGCGTAGCGCCCCATCGCCTGGTCGCGCGTCAGGTCGAGCGCGCGGCTGGCACCGCCGATCTGCTCGAAGGCCATCATCACCGCGGCGCGGTCGAGCACCTGCTCGATCGGGCCGGCGCCCTCGGCCAGCAGCTCGGCGGGTGCGTCGCGGAACTCGATCTTCGAGAGCGTGCGGCTCGGGTCGAACGACTCCACCGCGCTGCGCTCGACGCCGTCGGCGGTGAGATCGACGATCGCCATCACCGGGCCCGACGCGCCCTTGGCCACCACCACGGCGAGGCCGGCCGCCTCGCCGTCGGGCACCGGCAGCTTGGTGCCCGCGAGCTTGCCGTCGCCGAAGCAGGCCTCGACCGCTCCCAGGTCGGGCTCCCCGGTGCCCTCGGCCAGCGCGAAGGTCCCGATCAGCTCGCCCGCGGCGAGCCGCGGCAGGTACTTCTGCTTCTGCTCGTCGCTGCCGCAGAGCAGGATCGCCTCGGTGGCCAGGTAGACCGAGGACGAGAACGGGATCGGCGCCAGCGAGCGGCCGATCTCCTCGGCGATCAGCACCAGCTCGAGGTGCGTCAGGCCGGCCCCCCCGTAGCTCTCGGGCACCGCGGCGCCCAGCCAGCCCATCTCGGCGACGCCCTTCCACAGCTCGGCGTCGAAGCTTCCGCCCGGCGCCTCCAGCACCTTGCGGCAGACGTCCAGCCCGGCGTGCTCGCTCAGGTAGTCGCGCGCCGTCTGCTGGACGAACTTCTGGTCCTCGGAGAACTCGAGGTTCATGGGGGCTCCTCTTGACTCGGGAATCAACCCGCGAGGCGCCGATCATAGCCTGTCGCCGCCCGCCTGCACCGAGCCGGCCGCGTGCCGCAGAGCGGGAATGGCCGGCGCGCGGGCGCCCGGCCCCATAGACTGGCCGACAGCGATGTCGCCGCCCGTCTGGACGCCCGAGCGAGCCACCCGACTGGGCATGCTGCCGGCCCTGCACGCCGAGCGGACGCCCGATCGGATGGCGCTGCGCGGCCCGCTGGGCGAACGCAGCTTCGCCGAGCTGAACCGCCGCCAGAACCAGCTCGCGCGCGCCCTGCGCGCTCGCGGCCTCGTCGCGGGCGACGCGGTGGCGCTGCTGTGCGCCAACCGCCCCGAGTTCGTCGAGGTGCTGGGCGCGACCCAGCGCGCCGGGCTGCGGCTCACGCCGATCAACTGGCACCTGACCGGCAAAGAGGCGGCGTACATCGTGCGCAACTGCGAGGCCCGGGTGCTGATTGCCGACGCCCGCTTCGCCGAGGCGGCGCGCGAGGCCGCCGGCGCGGCGCGCGAGCGGCTCGCCGTCGCCGGTCCGATCGACGGCTTCGAGGCGTACGACGGTGCCCTCGACGGGCAGCCGGACCACGACCTCGAAGACCCGCAGCTCGGCAGCAGCATGCTCTACACCTCGGGGACCACCGGCCGCCCCAAGGGCGTCTCGCGTCCGCCGGGCCAGCCCACCCGGCTGCTGCCCCCGATCCTCGAGTCGGCCGCCTTCGACCCCGCGCGCGACCGCGCGCTCGTCACCGGCCCGCTCTACCACGCCGCGCCGCTGGCGCTGAACCTCGCGATCCCGCTGGCGCGCGGCGTGGGATGCGTGCTGATGGACCGCTGGGACGCGGCCGAGACGCTGCGCCTGGTCGAGGCGGAGCGCATCACCCACACGCACCTGGTGCCGACCATGTTCCACCGCCTGCTGCGCCTGCCCACGGCGCAGCGCGCGGCGCACGACCTCTCGACGCTGCGCTGGATCCTCCACGGCGCCGCACCCTGCCCGGTGCACGTGAAGCAGGAGATGATCGACTGGCTCGGCCCGATCCTGTTCGAGTACTACGCCGCAACCGAGGGCGGCGGCCTGTTCATCGGCGCCGACGACTGGCTGAAGCACCCCGGCAGCGTCGGGCGCCCCGTCGAGGGCGTGCACCTCGAGGTACAGGACGACGAGGGACTGCCCGTCGGGGCCGGAACGGTCGGCACGATCTACTTCCGCGCCCCCGACCAGGGCCGCTTCGTCTACTTCAAGGCGCCGGAGAAGACGGCCGCCACCTACCGCGGCGACTTCTACACCATGGGCGACCTGGGCTACGTCGACGAGGGCGGGTACCTCTACCTGACGGGCCGGAGCGCCGAGGTGATCATCGCGGGCGGCGTGAACGTCTATCCGGCCGAGATCGACGACGTGCTGCTGCGCCACCCCGCGGTCGCCGACGTCGCGACGGTGGGCGTTCCCAACGAGGAGTGGGGCGAGGAGGTGCGCGCCGTGGTCCAGCTCGCTCCGGGACACGAGCCCGACGAGGCGCTCGCCGACGAGCTGCTGGCACACTGCCGCGAGCACCTGGCCGCCTACAAGTGCCCGCGCCGGGTCGACTGGAGCGCCGACCTGCCGCGCCTGCCGACCGGCAAGATCGTCCGCCACGCCGTGCGCGCGCGCTACTGGGAGACGCAGGAGCGCTCGATCTAGCCTAAGGCGCCGGCGCGTCCGGGGGGGCCGGCCCCACCGTCGTCGCCTGCATCCCCTTCTCGCCGGCCTCGACGTTCAGCGAGACGCGCTGTCCCTCGTCGAGGCGCTCGAAGTCGAGCCCGCCGTGCACGGCGTTGCGGTGGAAGTACACCTGCTCGCCCGCGTCGGTCAGGATGAAGCCGTAGCCCTCTTCCGCCAGCACGCGGTCGACGATGCCGAGCTCCCCGACGGGCGCCGAGCGGTCGGCGCGCCGGTCGGTACGCCGGTCGCGCAGCCGCCGCACCTCGCGCTCGAAGGCGTCGATCACCTCGTTGAGCGCCAGCCCCAGGTCGGCGCGCGTGCGCGCCGCCACCAGCTCCTTGCCGCGGGCCTGGCAGGTGATGCGCACCTCCTGGTCGCCGTGGCGGTGGTGTCCGGTGCGCCGCCCGCTGATGCGCACGTCGATCAGATCGCTGTGGCCCTCGGCGAGCCCGCGCAGCCGCGCCTCGATCGCGTCGCGCTCGGCGGGCTCGATGTCTTGCATGTCGCGCCAGTGGATCTCCAAGCAGACCTCCGTCTTCGTTCGATTCAGTTGCGGGCGCGCTCGGCCGAGAGCGCGCTGGCCAGGGCGTCGAGGGCGTCGGTCTCGGAGAGCACGCCGGAGAGCCGGCCCTGCTCGTCCACCACCGGCAGGCAGCCGATGCGCCGCTCGCGCAGCGTCTCCGCCGCCTCCAGCAGCGACGCATTCTCGTGCACCGTGCAGGGCGCCGGCGTCATCACCTCCTGCACGCGCCACTCGCGCGCCTGATCGCGCTGCTTCGCGTCCGGCAGCCGGCCGCGGCTCACCTCGAAGGGGAGCTCCGCGCGCAGATCGTCGATCGAGACGAGGCCGATCACGAGCCCGCCGGTGTCGACGACCGGCAGGTGCCGGATCCCGCGCTCCACCATCAGCTCGAGCGCCTCGAGCGCGGATGCCTCGGCCTCGATGCAGACCGGATCACCGCTCATCCACTCCTTGACCGCGGGCTCCATTGGACGCCTCCTTCGGGGCCGTGCCCCTCGGGTTCGAAAGGGAGCAACGATCGTGCCGTCTCGGAACCACCCCTGGTGCGCGCCGGTGGCACGACGTGGGTCAGGTTGTCCCATCGACGTGGCAGCGGCGCGCTCTCGAGCGGCGCCCTGGGGTATGGTGTCCCGTCGCCCGACCCAGCAGGAGGGAAGCGTGGCCGGCTTCGAACGCGAGGAGATCGAGCGCGCCTTCGCGCAGTACTGCGCGGCGCGCGAGCAGGCGATCGCCCGGAGCGACTGGTCGATCTGGGCGCACCAGTTCACCGAGGACGCTGAGTACCTGGAGCACGCCTACGGCCGCTTCCACGGACGCCAGGCGATCGAGGACTGGATCGTCGGGGTGATGGAGCCGTTCCCGAGCATGACCTTCCCGAACGACTGGGTCGTCGTGGATGAGGAGAAGGGCTGGGTGGTGTTCCAGTGCCAGAACCGCCTCGAGCACCCCACCGATGCCGGCGGGCCGCCCTTCCAGTTCCCGACCTGGACGCTGCTCCACTACGCGGGGGACGGCCTCTGGTCCTACGAGGAGGACCAGTACAACCCCAAGGAGGCGGCCGACACCATCCAGGCGTGGATCCGCGCAGGCGGCAAGCTGGCCGCCCGCGAGCGCGTCAAGATGACCCGCGCGTGAGGGCCGCTCAGCGCGCCATCAGCCGGACTCCCAGTCGCTCGAGCGCCCGCACGAGATCGGGATCGTGGGCCTCGATCGCAAGCGTCTCTGGCTCGCCGACCCACGGGAGCGCGCTCCCCGGGGACTCGAAGAGCGCCCAGTTGCGGAACTCGTCGCCCAGACGAGACAGGTAGGCGATACCGTCGAAGCGCCGCCGACCCTGTGGTGTCGAGCGATCGTACACGTAGCGCGAGATCTCCTGGGTGAATCGACGCGGTGCGGACAGGCGGATGGCCGCAGCGTCCAGATCATCGAGGCCGTGGTGTACGATGCGGGAGGCGAGCGCGTCGCGAAGCCGCGCGAGCGAAGCGCTGTGGCCGACGTCGACGAACTCGCCCTCCACCTGCGCGACGCCAAGGCGGCGATGCCGCAGCCAGCCCGCGTCGAGCTCGCCTGGAAGTTGGACCGCGGTGTCGTCTTCGCCTTCGATCTCGTTCAGAGCCTCGAGGACGTGCGGGTCGGGTCGGAAGCGGGCCAGCACTTCCACGAGCGCACCGAGACGGCTGCTCGACGCGTAGAGAACGCGGTAGACGCCCTGCGGATCGTCCCAGCGGTTTCCGAACGTCGCGTCGCTTCCGACGTTCGCCCAGTTGGGCCAGGCCCAAGGGTCGGGGCCGCGCGCAATGCGGTAGAGAGGCCCTTCGGGCGATACGGCTTGGAGCCCGGCGGCGCTGGCCTTGCTCGGGTCAGCCACCGCTGACGAAGGCCCGCGCCGCGGACAGGATCTGCGGGCCGACCTCGTCGAGCTCGCCCTCGCGCAGCAGGCGTGCCGCCGAGCGGTCGTCGAGCTGCGGATTCAGGCCCTGGAACCAGGCCCGGGCCACGGAGGCGTTGTCGTGCTGGGCGATCAGCCAGGCCACCTGGAAGGCGAGACGCAGCCGCTCGGGAACGGGCGCTCTCGCCTCTCGCTCTCCCGTGCTCCACTGGCGGACGGCGCGCGCCTCGCGCACGCCGGCGATGTAGGCCACGAGCTTGGGGCCCAGCAGCTCGCTCAGCTGCTTCACGAGCACGGGAAACTCGACCCGAGCCGAGTGCTCATAGGCCTCGAGGTCGGGGCGGGCGGCGTGGATGGCCGACGACATGCTGGCAGACTAATTCCCAGGGAATACCATGTCAATCACACCTGAAAGACATCCTGAGTCACAAGAGCCGGCGTCTTCGAGCCGCTCTCGGGCAGGCAATCCCCAGGAAAGTCAGCCAGTTGCCTCGAGATTTGCTGCGTTCCGGCCAAGCGAGCTCTCGAGCCGACTTCACCCGTCGCGACCCTGCCTTCCTCGTCGCGGCTCGACTGGAATCAGAGGAAGACAGGGCGAGATCAGTCGCCGGATTGCGTCTCGATCGCACTGAGGACATCCAGCCAGGGCACTTCGACGGCATCGCAGATCGCGATCAACCCGTCGGCGTTCCACTGAGGCGCGATCGTGCGTGGGTCCTCGAGCGCGGGCGCAACGTCCCACCCGACGCGGGAAGAGAACTCGGTGACGGTCTCGCCGGTCGCCTGCAGCTCTGCCTCGATGCGTTGGACGAGGTCCTCTGGAGAAGTCGTCCCACGTGCAGGCTGGGCCCGAGCTGCGTCCGAAACGAGCTCGCGGATCGTCACGGCGAGGGCCTGTGCCAGGCTCCGAAGCTGCCCGAGGGAGATCGACATGAACGCCTCATCGTCGTAGGACTCGAGATCGCGATAGGCGGCGGGTGAAGGGCCTATGGCGTCCGCTACGTGCCCAGCGGAGAGCCCAGCTCGCGTTCGGGCGTTCCGGATTGCAGCAGCCGCCGGCGGGCGGCCTTGCTTGCTCAAGGAGGGCCCCTCCCAATCCAGCTCAGCTCTCGGAATGCGCACTCATGCAGTTGGAGGCCGCTTCAGCCTACGGCGACGGGCAGGCGACGAGGGCGTCCGTCCTCCTGCCCAGGTAGCCGGCGGCGCTCAGTCGAAGCCCTCGTAGTCGAATGGCAGGTTCGACTGGTCGCCGAGCCACCAGGCCGTCACCGTGATCCCGCCGACGAGCAGCGCGAGCAGCGCCAGGCCGATCCGCGCCGCGCGGCCGATCGTCTGGCGCCAGTCCGTCTGCGTGCGCTCGCCGCGAGCGGGATCGTCGGTCATGCTTCGTTGCGGCCCGGCCACCTCGGTCTCCGGCCGGGACGATAGGACATCGCCGACGTTGAAGCGCTCGCTCCTGCTCGCCGCCCTCTCGCTCGCGTTCCTGCTGCTGTTCGCGGCGGGCGCCGAGCTGGCCGTGCGCGCCCTCGAGCTGGGCGCGCCGTCGCTGCGCACGTTGCCACTTCCGGCGGAGCTTGCCGGTCTGTTGCGCGAGGACGAAGACCTGTTCTGGTCACTCGCCCCGGGCAAGCAGGTCTGGTATCGCGGCACGCCGGTCACCACGAACGCGCTGGGCTTGCGCTCGCCAGAGGTCGAGCCGAAGCAGCCGGGCGAGCTGCGCATCCTGTCGCTCGGCGAGAGCGGCACCTTCGGCATCGGCGTCGACGACGACCAGACCTACTCGGCCCGGCTCGAGGCGGTCCTGCGCGAGCGGCTGCCCGACCGGCGCGTCACGGTGCTGAACGCCGGGGTGCCGGCCTGGTCGTCGTTCCAGAGCCGCCTGTACCTCGAGGTGCGCGGCCTGGCGCTCGAGCCCGACGTCGTGCTCTTCTCCCACGAGTTCAACGACTACCTGCCGGCCTCGCTGCGCACCGGCGGCGGCACCGAGGCCGACGCCGTGCGCTCCGACCGGCAGCTCCACCAGTCGCGGCGCAGCGCGCTGTGGCGCTCGCTCCAGCGCCGCTCGGCCCTGGTCCGCTTCATCGGCTACGGCGTGGCCCGCGCGCGCCTGCGCCGCTTCGAGGCGGCGGGCGAGTTCGTCTCGCCCTACGACATCGGACTGCCGCAGATCGGCGTCTCGGCGCGGCTGCGACGCGAGGGGGACGAGGCGGCGGACGCCAGCCCGCTCCCCGAGCGGAACCTCCCGACGCGGGTGCTGCCCGAGGAGCGCGCGGGGATCGTGGCGGAGGTGGCCGCGCTGGCGCGCGCGGCCGGCGTTCAGCTCGTGGTGATCCACCCCAGCTACTTCCGGTCGCGGCCCCACGAGTGCGAGCTGACCCGATTCTGTGTCGAGAGCGGCGTCCCGATGTTCGAGGCGCACGAGGTGCTGCACCCGGCGGGACGCCTCGGGCGCGGGACGTTCCGCGACGAGGGGCACCCGAGCGAGCGGGGCCACCAGCGCCTGGCGGTGGCGCTGGCGGACTTCCTGGAGGCGGAGGGGATGCTGGCGGACTAAGGACCTGCGCGGCAGAAGCCCCCCGCAAGCGCCCGGAGGCCGCGCGCAGAGAGCCGCAGGCGAGCGAAGTCCATCCGCTGGGCGGCACCCCGGGCGCCGGCGCGCCCGGGGTGCCGCGCGGCGTCTACTTCAGGTCGGCGCGCGTGTAGTCGAGGATGCTGCGCGCGATGATCAGCCGCTGGATCTCGCCCGTGCCCTCGTAGATGTCGGTGATGCGCACGTCGCGGAACCACTTAACGAGCAGGTGCTCGCGCGAGACGCCCAGCGCCCCGGCGAGCTCGGTGCAGCCCTGGGTGACCTCCCGTACGGCGGCGCCGGCCTTGGCCTTGCGCACCGAGGACTCGAGCGGATAGGCGCCTCAAGCCGCGTTTTCCGCTCCAGGTCCAATAGCTCCCGACGATGTCAAGCAGCAGCAGGACGAGGGGATCTGACCCCGATCCTGGGCGCACCTGGGTGGCCACGCCGTGACCCTGGTCGGCATCGAGAGCCGCAACCTGCCGCGCGAGGGCCACCGCCCGGGCGACGGTCCCTCCGAGTGGAGCGGCGGCACACTCTTCCCTCTCCCGTCGCGCAAGGTCGCGCGCGCGCTCGACGCCGCCAGCGGCAACCGGCCGGTGGTGGTGCTCACGAATCTCAGCGGCTTCGACGGCTCGCCCGAGTCGCTGCGCCGCCTGCAGCTCGAGTACGGCGCCGAGATCGCGCGGGCGGTGGTCGAGTTCTCGGGTCCCCTCCTGTTCACCGTGGTGTCGCGCTACCACGGCGGCGCCTACGTCGTGTTCGCTCGCGCGCTCACCTCATCGCGGCGCTCGACGGGGCGCAGGGGAAGCCGCGCTAGCACCCGGGCGCGGTCTTCCCCTTCTCGCTGCAATCCTCCGCCAGTCGCCTAGTCCTTCACGCAGACGAGAAGCTGCACGTAAGGCAACGTGGGCCCCGAGCCTGCCGCCGCGCTGGTGACCTGGCTCGCAGCCACCGTGTGGTTGTGCGACCCGCCGCCCGCGGTGTTGACCGAGTTCACCAGGTGGTTGTGGGAATCCCGATCGGTGTAGATCGTCGTGGAGCCCGACGTGGACGCCGCGATCGGGTAGATCCCGGCCCCGACGCTGTCCATGCCGTCGTTCCAGTCGGTGATCGTGAACTCGCTCCCGGACGAGTTGAACGATCGCCAGTCCCTGGCGGACCCGTTCCAGCGCGACCAACGGTGGTTGTGCGTGTCCGTGAACGTGGAGCCTGTCGGGACCGTGTGGGCGTGCTGTCCCACAAAGGTGGTCCCGGCGGCCGGAGTCGAGACCGCATGGGTGTGCTGGCGGCTCTCCAGGTTGCCGAGCGGGGTTCCCGACGTCCCCTCCAGGGTGCCGCCCGTCGGGAGCCCGAGCAGCGTCCGTCCTCGTGCCGGGGCGAACTCGCTCCAGCCGGGTGGGCACTCGGGGAGCGCGAAGTGCAGCACGGCGCCGCTCAAGCCCGACAGGAACTCGGCCTGCCGCGCCTGCAGCGCATAGGGCACCGAGAGGAACTGCGTGCGCGGAGCCAGCGGCTCGCCGTCGACGACCGTCTCGAGCCAGCGATCGCCCGCTGCGAACAGGCCGGGATCGAAGCTCCCGAGCACCGCGGCTCCGCCGCCCAGCGGGACGGAGAAGACGCCCTTGGTGAGCTCCACCCCGAAGTGGTCTTCGACGTAGAGGAGGCTGCTCGCCTCGGTCGACGTGGGGTCGCTCCAGACGCGGAGCTGCAGATCGACCTGGCCCGACTGCGGGGTGCCCTCGTCGTTCAGGACGAGACCCTGATAGCTGACCTCGTCGGGACCCGCTGCGAGGGCCCGACCCGCGAGGGCCAACACGAACAGGATGGATCGCCACATCGCGCGTCTCCTTCGCACGTCGCGGGTTCGCCCTTCGAACCGGCCCTCGATGATCGACGGTCCGACGAATCGAAGTCCAGCGGATGCGACGGCACCGCGACCGTCGGGAAGGTGGGGCGCCGCGCGGGCAGGGACGACACGGGAACGCAATCCCGGCTTCCAGGTGCCCGTGCCCGGGACGGTTTCCGGCCCCGCCGATCGGCCGGCTCGGCTCAGGCGTCGTGTCCCCGCTCCTCGCGCGCCGGGTCCGCCGCCGCCGTGCGCCGCAGGGTGCGGTTCGCGACCGCGACGACCAGGCCGACGAAGATCACGCCGATCAGGCCCGGGCGGCTGCGCGACGTACGACCGGGCCACTTCGCGGCGGTCTCGACCGCCGAACTCGACCTCCCCGTCGTGCAGCGCGAGGCGGAGGGTCGCTCCTGCGCGACGGTCGTCGCGGACAGCCTTCTAGCTCCGACAGCCTTCTAGCTCCGACAAGCAGGACCGTCCGCGCGCTCGGACCTGCGATCGCATCCCAGCTCCGCGCGCTTTCCTGATATGCTCGCCTGCGAGCGGAGATGGGAGGGGTGCCGTGATCGCAGGTTCGTCGCTGGGGAGCCGCGCTGCCGTGGCCGTTGCGCTGATGGTGGGCTTCTACCTGCTCGCGCTGGGAATCGCCGCCGCGCTCGCCGCGATCCCCGTGGCCGAGTACTTCGGCACGGGACGCGTCCACGCGCGCGTGGCCTTCGGCTGTCTCGTGACGGCCGGAGTGATCCTGTGGGCGGTCGTGCCGCGCCGCGATCACTTCGAGCCGCCCGGTCCCGAGCTCCTGCCCGACGATCAGCCGGAGCTCTTCGAGCTGATCGAACGGGTGGCCGAGGAGACCGGCCAGGAGCCGCCTCGCCACGTCTTCCTGGTCAACCAGGTGAACGCTTTCGTGACCGATCGCGGCGGCTGGATGGGCTTCGGCTCGCAGCGCGTGCTCGGCCTCGGGCTGCCGCTGCTGCAGGCGCTCAGCGTCGCGGAGCTGCGCGCGGTGCTCGCACACGAGTTCGGACACTTCCACGGCGGCGACGTGCAGCTGGGCCCGTGGATCTACAAGACGCGCTCCGCGATCGGCCGGGCCATCCAGGGCTTCGCCGACTCCTGGATGCGAAAGCCCTTCGAGTGGTATGGAACGCTCTTCCTGCGCATCACGCTCGCCATCTCCCGTCAGCAGGAGTACGCCGCAGACCAGCTGGCGGCGAAGGTCGCCGGGGCTCCCAGCATGGCGAGCGCGCTCGCGCGGGTTCACGGCGCCGCGCTGGCCTTCGACCCGTACTGGGAAGCCGAGCTGGCGCCGTCTCTCAACGGCGGCGTGTTTCCGCCGATGGCCGAGGGCTTCTCGCGCTACCTGGCGGCGCCCTCCATCGCCGAGCAGGTCGAGCGCGCGGTCGGTAGCGAGATCGAAGAAGGCAAGTCCGATCCCTACGACTCCCACCCCGCGCTGCCCGAGCGGCTCGCGGCGCTGGGCGGCCCCGAGGTCCGGCTCGAGGCGGCGCAGGGGCAGGCGTCGATCGAGCTGCTGCGAGATCTGCCCGGCCTCGAGAAGCGGCTGGTCGCGTGGCTCTCGAGCGACGAGGTCGCCAACCGGCTCGACCGCGTCGCCTGGGACGAGGTCGCGCAGCGGGTGTTCGCGCCCGAGTGGCCCGAGCTCGCGAGGCGCTTCGGGCCGTTCCTGGTGGGGCTGCGCGCGGGTGAGGTGCCCGAGGTGCTCGCGTCGCTCGATCGCGACCCGCGCCATCTCGATGCGCTGGCGGGACGCACGCTCGAGCTCGAGGAGCGCCGCAACGCGGCTTCGGCCGCGATCGGAAGAGGGCTCGCGGCGGCGCTGGTCGGCCGCGGTGCGGCGGTGCACGGGCTGCCCGGCGAAGCGGTCGAGCTCGCGTGCGGCGACGAGCGCGTGCGGCCCTTCTCGCTGCCCGCGCAACTGCTCGAGGGAAGCGTCTCGGCCGACGAGTGGCGCTCGCTCTGCGCTCGTCTCGGCATCGCCGACCTCGATCTCGGCGCGTCCGTCGACGCCAGCTCGGAGCTTCCCGAGCCGCAGGTGGAGGAAGAGCAGGAGCCGGTCCCGACGCTGCACGCGAGCTGGGTGTGGCTCTGGGCCGTACCGCTCGCGGTGCTCGCGGCCGGTGGCTACGCCTTCTTCGTCTACTTCGAGTCCGGGAAGATCCTCGACCAGACGATGCCGATGCTCCTGAGCGGCATGGTCGCGCTGGTGGTTGCGGGCGCCTACTGCTGGAAGTGGATCGGGCTGGGCTACATGAGAAGGCACGAGCTGATCGGCGGCATGGACGCCTTCCGCATCGCGATCCTGCCCTTGATCGCGGTCCTCTTCCTCACGATGGGAATCCTCGGAAGGCTGAACGCGGTCCTCGACGACTCGACCGCGAGCGTCCACGAGCTGCCGGTGACCGCGCTGCGCGACTCGCGGAGCTCGACCTTCGCGGTGATGTCGATGGAGGGACGCAGCTTCGAGCTGCGTCTGTCTCGCGAGCAGACCGAGCGCTTCCGATCCGGCAACGCGAGCGGGATCCGGCTGGTGACGCGCGAAGGCGCCTTCGGCTACCGCTGGACGGAGAGCTTCGAGCTCCTGCCCTGATCGTCGCGTCGGGACGGAGAGGGCGAGTCGGCTAGCGCAGCGGCGTGCCCACTTCTGGCTGGGCTACGTCGAGAGCGACCTGCTCGGAGGGCTGGTCCAGGCGGCGGGCAACACGTCCTGGCTCCGG